>CADBKG010000019.1 GCA_902795215.1 uncultured Erysipelotrichaceae bacterium
ATATTCATTAAATTATAAAACCCCAATTCAGTATAAAATTGAATCAGGGTTTTAATGCTCTTTTTTATAAACTGTCTATTTTTACTTGACTAGTTCATTATGATGCCTTTTTTAATGGTTTGTATTTTAATAATTTAGCTTTTACAATAATATTCTTTTTATCAAGTGCAACTAAAGTTAATATTTTATCATTGTCATTTATATATTCGGTAAAATTAACTTCACTTTTTCCAAGAAGATTATAATCTTCTAAATCATTTCCGTGGTAAACACTTACTATTTGCCATAAACTTGTGCTATCGTTAGTATACAACCTTATTAGTTGATTCTCAGTATCATTTTTAAAACTTTCTTTAAAAACTTTATTCATGTTACCAAATAGTTTATCATTTGAATTATTGTTTCCATATATAATGATGTTTTCATTCTTACTTAAATTAGAATCTTTACCTATGAATAGCCATCCATTATGGTTAATGCTTTTATCTAATGAGTGAGTTGTATAAAATGAGTCATCACTAGAACATAGCACTGGATAATTAATATCAATACTTTTAAAATCAAGCCATGCGCATGTATCTTTGTTTATTGTAATTGGAGTAGTTAAATCAACGTTTATTAAACTCATTTTAATATAATCCCAGTAGCTGTCAAATTTGGAGATATCTTCAGGTGGAGAAATTACTTTTGTTGATTTATCATCTACTATATTTGAAATAGGGGTTTTATTAAGTTTTTTTATCATTTCATCAGTATTATTATTTTGTTTATTGATTTGTGTAATTACTATAATAACATTGATTATAAGCACAATTACAAATACAAAGAATAAAAACTTAAAAACATTTTTCCAACGTACTTTTATTTTATTTTTCTTTTTCTTTGGCATAAACTATCACCAATATAAGTTTACAAAAAAAAGATAAAGCTTGCAAGTGTTACTTTATCTCTTGTTTTTCATTATCAAATCTTTTTTCATCTTCAAGCAATATTTCATGCATTTCTTCTTCTGGATTATTTAAGAATACTTGTTCTATTCTATCAACTCTAGAATGTTCTGCAATAAGAATTGATTTTACTTTTAAAGCTGCATTTTCAACTTTATCGTTTATTACAACATAATTATATTTAGTTACTTCGTTAATTTCCTCATATGCTTTTTTAAATCTTTCAATTACTTTTTCATGAGTTTCAGTATGTCTTCCTTCTAAACGTTTTTTAAGTTCTCTCATAGTTGGAGGAAGTATAAATATAAATAATGTATCTGGAAGCATTTCTTTTATATTTAGTGCCCCTTGTATATCGATTACTAATATTACATTTTCACCTTTATCTAGATGTTTTTGGATTTCTGATTTTGGTGTTCCATAATAATTTCCAGCATATTTTGCATATTCTAGAAAGTCATCATTTTTAATCTTTTCTTCAAATTCTTCTGTACTTAAGAAAAAATAATCTTTACCATTTTCTTCTTTACCTCTAGGTGGACGTGTTGTACATGATACACAAAGCCAAATATCTTTTGTATCTTCTAAGACCTTTTTAACAATTGTATCTTTACCGCATCCACTGGGACCTGAAATAACTGTAAGTATTCCTTGTGATTTTGTTTTAATCATAAAATCCTCCTTTTTATAAAAAGATTATATTTTCATATAATCTTAATATTGCCTTCCAAAATATATTTTATGTTTTCCATCTTTATTGCAGATAGGGCATTTGCCATCTGCTTTTTCATCCTCGATAATACATCTAGATTTTAAACCAAATTCTTCTCTTATTTTATCTTCACATTCTGAATTTCCACACCAGTTTATTTTTACAAAACCTGGTTTTTTAGATAGCTCTGAAAGTTCTTCATAAGAATTTGCTTCATATAACATAGAGTTTCTTCTTTCTAAAGCTCTGTTATACATGTCGTCTTGAATTGTATCAAGAAGTTTTGGTATTTCTTTTGTAATATCATCTATTTTACATGTTATTTTTTCTCTTGTATCACGTCTAACTAGTGTTACAACGTTATTTTCTAAATCTCTATTACCGATTTCAAGTCGAATAGGGAAGCCTTTAACTTCAGCTTCAGCGAATTTATAACCAGGAGTTTTATCTGTTTCATCAATTTTAACAGTAATACCTGCATTTAAAAGTTCTTCTTTTAATTCTTTAGCTTTTAAGTATGCTTTATTTTCCTCACTGATTTTACCAATAGGTATAATTATTACTTTAGTAGGTGCGATTTTAGGTGGTAAAACTAATCCTTGATCATCACCATGTGTCATAATTATTGCACCAATCATACGTGTTGTACATCCCCAAGAAGTTTGATAAGGAGTTTTAAGTTTATTGTCTTTATCTAAAAATTCTATTCCAAATGCTTTTGCAAAATGATCACCGAAATAATGACTTGTACCATTTTGAAGAGCATATCCATCATACATCATTGCTTCTATTGTATATGTTTTATCTGCCCCAGCGAATTTTTCTTTTTCAGTTTTTTCGCCAACTATAACTGGTAATGCAAGATAGTTCTTTTGAAAATCCTCATATACTTTAAGCATTCTAAGTGTTTCATCCATAGCTTCTTTACTAGTCGCATGCATTGTATGACCTTCTTGCCATAAGATTTCTCTACTTCTTAAAAATGGACGAGTTGTTTTTTCCCATCTTACAATTGTACACCATTGATTATATAGAATAGGTAAATCTCTATAACTTTTAATTATTTTTTTATAATGTTCACAAAATAATGTTTCACTTGTTGGTCTAACACATAGTCTTTCAGGAAGCTTTTCTTTTCCGCCATGTGTAACCCATGCCACTTCAGGGGCAAAACCTTCAACGTGTTCTTTTTCTATATTTAATAAACTTTCAGGAATAAACATCGGCATTTGAACATTTTCATGTCCTAACTTTTTAAATTCTGAATCTAATACATTTACGATATTTTCCCAGATAGCATATCCAAGTGGTCTTATTATCATACTTCCTTTAGTACTAGTATAATCAACCAAATCAGCTTTTTTAACGATGCTTGTATACCAATCTGCAAAATTATCATCTCTTTTAATAATTTCTTTGTTTTGAATTTCAGCCATAATTATTCCTCTTTTCTTATATAAGATTATAACAATAATACTTTAATTTCTCAAGAGAAAAAGACAATAGTAGTTTTATAAATTTGACATTAATGTCAGTTTTATGTTATAACTAGATTGACACAATAGTCGGGGGAGATAATTATGAAAAAAGAAGACAAAATTAAATATGAAGCACAGATTGCAAAACTAGATGAAATAGAAGAAATAAATGCAATAAAACAAAAGCTAAGAAATATACACTTAAGAAGTATAGCTAAAGGTGAGACTTTCGGACCACCTACATATTATCCTGATTTAGATAAACCTTGGTTAAAGTATTATTCCGAAGATAATTTAATGGTTGATGTACCAGATGTAATACCATATGATTATATGGCAATTATGAATGCAGATAATTTTGATTCAAAAGCTATATATTATATGGGTACAGAGATTACTTACATGGAAATGCTTGTCAACATTAGAATGTGTGCCAAAGCATTCGCTAGTTTGGGTGTAAAAGAAGGGGACATTGTTACTTTTTGCACGCCTACAACGCCTGAAACGATATATATGTTCTATGCTCTAAATTATTTAGGTGCAATTGGTAATTTTGTTGATTTAAGAACTAATAAAGAAAGAATTGCGGAGTATATTGATAAGGCAGATTCTAAAATTGTTGTTGCAAATGATAATGTTCTTAAAAAAGTTAATGGTTGTGTAAGTGGAAAAACAATTATTAATTCATCAACTGCTATTTCACTACCTGCAGTAAAAAAACAATTATATACTATTAAAAAGTATAAAGACAATAGATGTAAAAGCGATGCTATAATCAGTTATAATGATTTTATTAAGCAAGGGGAAAATGTTGAAGAGCTTATTAAAACTGAATATTCTCCAGATAAAATTGCAGCGATTGTTTATACTGGTGGTACAACAGGTGTACCAAAAGGCGCAAAGATAACATATAAAGCAATGAATTCAGTTGTTACAAGTTATAGAAACAGTGCATTTAAAAGAGAGGTTGGAGATAAGTTTATAGATATAATGCCTCCATTTATAGCATATGGATTAGTCGCTGGAATTCATTTACCTTTGTGTTGTGGTTTTGAAGATATGATTTATCCATTATTAAATCCAAAAGATCTTGGTGAAATAATGCTTGAATATAAACCTGCACATTTTATTGGTGTACCAACACATTTTGATTATATTATGAACGATCCTAGACTAGAAGGTGCAGACTTATCTTTTATAAAAAATTATGGATTAGGCGGAGATTCCTTAAATCCAAATAAAGAAGAAGAAATAAATAAATTCTTAAAAGAACATAATTCACAAACATTACTTAGAGTAGGATACGGTATGACAGAGAATTCTGCCCCTACAGTTACTAATGTAAGCAATGAGTGTACTAAAATAAGTAGTGTTGGAGTATTCCTTTTAGGTAATAATGCTAAAGTTGTTGATCCTGAAACCGGTGAAGAAATAACAAATCAAAAACTTATTAATCCTGAAACCGGAAAGCAACTACCGTATAGTCAATCAGGAGAAATATACATTACTGGCAATCAAATAATGGGTGGATATTTCAAAAATGATGAAGAAACAAAAAAAGTTATTGTAAAAGATGAAAATGGTCGCCAATGGATTAAAACAGGGGATTATGGTTATATAGATGACGATGGAAATTTATTTATTAAAGGAAGACTTAAAAAAGTAATTATAAGACCTGATGGCCATAATGTTTATCCTAATTATGTCGCGGCAGTTATTAGTAAATACGATATTATTCAAAATGTATGTGTAGTAGGACTTGAGTCAATATATAACTATAATGGGACAATACCTACTGCATATGTAATATTAAAAGATAAAAGTCTTGCAACAGAAGAAACAAAACAATGGATTTTACAAAAACAACTTGAAAATTTCCCTGAAAGAGACGGAGTGTTAGACGTTAGATTTGTTGATGAATTCCCTTTAACACCGGTTGGAAAAATAGATGTTGATAGGATAGTTAGAGAAGAAACAAGATTAAGCGATATAGATTTTGAAACTCTTTCAAAAACTAAAAGTAATGCCGAAAACAAATTAGATGGAAATAAGGTAAAGAAAAAGACAAGGTAAAGTAAAAAGCTTTGTTTTTTTTTGACTTATATGTTATATTATTAATAAGGTAGTGATAATATGAAATTGGCAAACAATTTTTTTACAATATCTAGTTTTTTCTATATTGTACTTGTAACATGTGTATATTTTTCTAAAAAAAGAATTAGATCATATGATAACTTTATATATAAAATAATATTGTTATCATGTTTGGCAACTGTAATTTTTGCTTTAGGATCATATATTACCATAACATATAGGGAAGTTGTTCCTATTCTTACCCAGATAGTAACAAGAGGCCTACTTGTGTGTTATTTAATTTGGGATGTATTTTTTGCAAATTATATTTTTCACATAAACGAAGGTGAAAGATCTAGAGAAGAAGTAATGAAAGGTAGCAAATATTATCGAGTGTTTTCAATTATATACCTTATAGTTGGTTCAATTTTAGTTTGTGTACTACCACTTAATTATTATAGCAAAGGTGGTATAGTATATTCATATGGTAAAGCTGCCAATGTGCTATATATGACAGGTTACATACTATTTATAATCATTGGTGCAAACTTAATTAAGAATAGAAAACATTTAACGAATAAAAAATACTATTCAGTATATATATTCATGTTTTTAAGCTTTATAGCAAGCGTTTTTCAAAAACAAAATCCAGGATTGCTATTAACTACTGGTGTTAATACATATGTAACAATACTTATGTTCTTTACAATAGCTAATCCAGATGTTAAATTGATTGCATCACTGGAACTATCTAAAAATCAAGCTGAAAGAGCGAATCGTGCTAAATCAGACTTTTTATCAAGTATGAGTCATGAGATTAGAACTCCTCTTAATGCAATTGTAGGTCTTTCTAATGATATACTTGAATATCAATATCAAGTTCCAAAAGAAGTTTTAGAAGATTCTAATGATATAGTTGAAGCTTCTAATACCTTGCTTGAAATAGTTGGTAATATACTTGATATAAGTAAGATTGAAAGTGGTAAACTTGAAATAATACCAGTTGAATATAACTTTAAAGAAGAACTTGCAAGTCTTGCTAAAATTAATAAAGTTAGAATTGGGACAAAACCAATAGAATTCAAATTAAATATTGCAGAAGATATACCTTATGAATTAATTGGTGATAAATTACATGTTAAAGAAATATTAAATAATCTTATTTCTAATGCCATTAAATATACTGAAAAGGGTGTAGTAAGTGTTAATGCTCAATGTATAAATCGTGGCGATAACTGTACGTTGATAATAACTGTTCAAGATTCTGGTAGAGGAATAAAAAAAGAAGATATGGCTAAGTTATTCTCTAAGTTTGATAGACTTGAAGTAGAGAAGAGTTCTACTGTTGAAGGTACAGGATTAGGTCTTGCCATTACTAAAAACCTAGTAGAACTTATGGAGGGTAAAATAAATGTTCAAAGTAATTTTGGACAAGGTTCATTATTTATGGTTCAAATACCTCAAAAGATTAGTAAAATGGAAGAGCCTTTAAATAAAAAACAGATTAATACAGTTGGCGAAGTTATGGGTATAAGCGATGAAGAATTTGACGAAAAAATATTCGAACATAAAAAGATATTGCTTGTTGATGATAATGCACTTAACATAAAAGTTGCACTTAAGGCAATGCAAACATTTAATTTTGAAATCGATACTGCTAAAGATGGTGAAGAAGCAATAAATATGTCTAAAGCTAAAGCCTATGATTTAATACTTATGGATATCATGATGCCAGTTATGAGTGGTGAAACTGCTTTACAAGAACTTAAAAAAGATCCTAATTTTAAAGTTCCAGTTATAGCATTGACTGCAGATGCTGTTCAAGGATCAAGTGAAAAATATTTAGAAGAAGGATTCACTGATTACATTGCAAAACCTTTTAGTAAAGAACAAATTAAAGAAAAATTAGTAAAAATTTTCATAAAATAAAAAGTTAACCTTGCATAGTTAACAAAATATGTGCTATAATACATGTGCTTTCCAAGAAAGCTAGTGTAATCCGCTGAAACTCTATAAATAATTTATGATTGCATGAAAATATAAATTGAAAGGAGACGAAAAGGATGAATTTAATCGATAAGATTAATGCTAAACATGTTAATCCTGATATTCCTGAATTTAGAGTAGGAGATACTGTTAAAGTAAATGTTTGGATTAAAGAAGGTAAAAAAGAAAGAATCCAAGCTTTTGAAGGACTAGTAGTTTCTAAAAAAGGTGGAAGTGTATCTGAAACATTTACAGTAAGAAAGAAAAAAGGAAGCGTTGGAATTTCTAGAACTTTCCCAGTTAACAGTCCACTAATTGACTCAATCGAAGTAGTTAAGAAAGGTAGAGTAAGAAGAGCTAAACTTAACTTCTTAAAGGGAATGAAAAAGGAATACAAAGTTAAAGAAAGAAACTAAAAAGAAAACCAAATTTTGGTTTTTTTTTTATGTTCAAAAAATAATTTTTTCTATATCAAAAAATAAAATTTTATTTTTTTTTAAACTTTTTTTGATTTTTTTTAAGAAAAATGAAATCTATCTTGAATAATAATAATAGAGGGACATTTTTTTAAAGATAAATCATGGTAAAAAAAAATAGGAGGAGATATGGAAGAAAAAAAAGAAAAAATTATTAAAATATTAAAACAAAACATTATTGGTTTAACTATTTCAGTTATTACAATTCTTGGAAGTTTTATATATATAAACTCGAATAAATGTGAGGTCTGTGAAACTAAAATATTAGAACCTCAGGAATCTACCGAAATGGTAAATAAGCTTATCGAAGTAGATGTTAAAGGGGCAGTTAAAAACCCAAAGGTATATGCTCTTGAAGAAGGGGCAACAGTAGAAGATGCAATTACTATGGCTGGAGGACTTGCAAAAGACGGAGTAACAAAAAACATAAATTTAAGTAAAAAGTTAAAAGATGAAATGGTAGTATATGTTTTTACAAATGAAGAAATCAAAGCCGAAAAGCTTGCAAATGAGATAGTATGTGAAGTTCCAAAATGTGAATGTGAAACAATAAATGTTTCTAGTGAAACATCAATATCAAAATCAAATCAAGCTCAAAATAACAATAATAATTCTTTAATATCAATTAATACCGCTTCAGAATCAGAGTTAACTAATTTAGATGGAATTGGGCCATCAAAAGCTAAATCAATTATAGAATATAGAAATGCAAATGGTCCTTTTAAAACAATTGAAGATATAAAAAATGTAAGCGGTATAGGCGATGCAGCATTTGAAAAAATAAAAGGAAGAATTACAGTTTAGAGGATGTATGACAAATAACGAAATTAAAAATTTAAGAATGAAAATAGGTAAATATCTTCATAACTATTATCTAATTAATGGCGAAAAGGAATATGAAAAGAAAATTTCTAGTCTTGCTAAAGAAATGAAAATATATGGTGATTCTTTTTCAAAAGCTAATCTTCGTATAATGGAAGCCGAATATTTAACTTTCAGCTGTAATGTAGGAGCAAATTATAAATCTAAGAGTAAGACGACTGCTACTAAAGAATAATTTTTACTACTTATTGCTTATAATTACCTTAGTATACGCTTTTGTGATTATAAATATACCTCATAAAAGCGTATACACCCTAAATAATAATATTTTTGAAGGAAAGGTTATATCTTATAGTTTAAAAGATGATTATATTGATTTTGTTATAAAAAATAAAGAAAAAATAAAATGTAAATATTATGGGAGCTTTGATATTAAATATGGAATTAAATTAAAAGTACATGGAAAATTAAATATCCCAATCAATAATACTGTACCTAACAATTTTAATTATAAAAAATATTTAAATCATAAAAATATCTTTTATACATGTAATGTTACAAAAGTAGAAGTTTTAAAAGAAGAAAATATTTTTTATAAAGTCAAAAACAATATAGTTGATAGAATAAATACATATAAGGATACTAATGATTATCTTTTTACTTTTATATTAGGAGATAAAACATATTTAAATGAAGAAGAATTTTCAAACTATCAAAAGAATGGCGTAACACATTTATTTGCTATTTCTGGTATGCATGTTGGATTGCTTAGTGCGATTATTCTTTTTTGTTTAAAAAAAGTTATGTCCGATAATAAAAGATACTTAACTACAGCATTATTTATTTTTTTCTATGCTTTTATAACTGGTTTTAGTCCAAGCGTTATGCGTGCAAGTCTTTTGTTTTTCTTACTTGCTTTAAATAAAGTTTTTTATACAGAAGTAAAAACATTAAATATACTTATATTAACCTTTACTATACTTGTTATAATTAATCCTTTCTTATTATTTGATTTGGGTTTTATTTATTCTTTTAGTACAACTTTTGGATTAATTTATAAAAGTGATTATTTAAAGAAGCATAAAATTCTTGGTACAAGTTTAATTGCTTCTATATATAGTTTACCAATTACTATTAATAACTTTTATGAATTTAACCCTTTTAGCATATTATTAAATATCATTTTTGTTCCATTTGTAAGTGTTATTGTTTATCCATTAGTTTTGATTACATTTATTGTTAAACCTCTTAATACTATTCTTGTTCCAGTATTAAGTATATTAAAATGGTTAAATAATGTAAGTTCTTTACTATATAAATATAAAATTATTATTCCAAAATTAAAATATGTTTTTGTTATACTTTATTATTTAATATTACTCTTTTATAAGAAACCAAAGTATCATAAAGTATTAATCTATTTAATTATAACTCTTTTTATAAACTCTTTATTTTATAGATTAGATTCTAATTTATATGTTGAATATTTAGATGTGGGACAAGGTGATTCTACTTTGATAAGACAAAAAGATTATGCAATTCTTATTGATACTGGTGGAATAATTTCTTATGACCAAAAAAAGACATATTTCGTAAGCGATAATACCATTAATTATTTAAAAAGCAAAAACATTAAAAATCTAGAAGCTTTAATATTAACACATGGAGACTTTGATCATTGCGGAGAAGCAATTAATTTAGTCAATAATTTTAAAGTAAAGAAAGTTATCTTTAATTGCGGACCATATAACGATTTAGAAAGAGACTTAATTAAAACTTTAGATAAAAATAAAATACCATATTATTCATGTATTAAAGAACTAAAAATTGATAAGAATAAATTGTCATTTCTTCAAACTGAAAAATACGATAATGAAAATGATAATAGTAATGTTATATATACTGAACTTGATGGTTATAAATTTATGTTTATGGGTGATGCATCAAGTACTACTGAAAAAGAGATATTAAGTAAGTATAATCTACCAAATATAGATGTATTAAAAGTAGGACATCATGGATCTAAGACAAGTTCAAGTATTAAGTTTATTAATGAAATTAATCCTAAGTATTCAGTAATCAGTGTAGGAGCGAACAATAAATATGGGCATCCCAATAAAGAGGTATTAGATAATTTAAATAATTCAAAAATTTATAGAACAGATCAAGATGGTAGTATTATGTTTAAAATTAAAAATGATAAATTAAAAATAGAAACATGTACACCATAGAAAGGAGTAGTGTATGAATTATTATAATGAGATAAAAGAACAATTAATAAAAAGTGAAATATATGATAGAGCTAAAGATTATTCAAAAGATAGACATAAAGTTAAAGTCTATTATGAAATTGGAAGACTATTAAATGAAGCAGGTAAAGAGTATGGTAAAAATGTAATAAAACAATATGCAGAAAAACTAATAGTTGAAGTTGGTAAAAAATATAATGAAAGAAATCTTAGATATATGAGGCAATTTTATGAAGTTTTCTCAAGCATAAAATGGAACCCATTGGGTTCCAAATTGAGTTGGAGCCATTTTAGAGAATTATTAATAGTCAAAAATATTGATGCAATTATGTATTATATTGATATATGTGAAAAAAATAATTTAACAAGAAGACAATTACAAGAACGAATAAAAAGTAAGGAATATGATAGATTAAGTAGCGAAACTAAAATCAAGTTAATTACTAAAGAACAATTACGAGTTAATGATTTAGTACCTAATCCTATAATTATAAAAACAAATTCATTAAAAGAAGAACTATCTGAGTATGCATTAAAACAATCTATATTAAATAATATTGATGATTTTTTAAATCAATTAGGTATTGGATTTACTTATGTTGGTAATGAATATAGGATTAAAGTAGGTAATACTTATAATTACATTGATTTACTTCTTTATAATATAAAATACAAGTGTTATGTAGTAGTAGAATTAAAAGTAACTGAATTAAAAAAAGAACACACAGGTCAAATTATGACATACATGAATTATATGGATGAAAATATCAAAACTATTGAAGAAAATAATACAGTCGGTATCATCATATGTAAACAAGACAATGAATATGTGATTAAGTATTGTTCTGATAATAGAATAATTGCTAGAGAATATGAATTAGTGTAGGAGCGAACAATAAATATGGGCATCCCAATAAAGAGGTATTAGATAATTTAAATAATTCAAAAATATATAGAACAGATGAAGATGGAAGTATAATGTTTAAAATTAAAAATAATGAATTAAAAATAGAGACTTGTAGTCCATGAAAAATTGGCCACATTGTGGTCACAATTAAGAAAGGAGTAAATATGAATTATTATAATGAAATAAAAAATGAATTAATAAACAATGAGATAAATAGAAAAGTAAAAAATTATTCAATCAATAAAAGTGATTTAAATACATACTACAATGTTGGTAAATTATTGTTAGATGCGGGTAATCAATATGGAGAAAGTATTATTAAAGAGTATTCATCAAGATTAACTGAAGAATTAGGCTCAGGATATAGTCAAAGAAATTTAAGAAATATGAGACAATTTTATAAAGTATCGCAAAAATGGCAGACAGTGTCTGCCAAATTAAGCTGGAGTCATTATTGTGAAATTCTTTGGTTTGATGATAATAAATTTAAATATTATGTCAAAACAGTAGAGTTAAATAATTTATCAATTAGGCAGCTAAGAGAAAAAATCAAATCTAACGAATTTGAACGATTACCCGAAGATGCAATAAATAAATTAATAAATAAAGATGAATATAATGTGGTTGATTTTGTAAAGAATCCAATTATAATAAAAAAAAGTGATAAGTATAATACATTCTCAGAAAAAATACTACAAAAATTAATTTTAGAAGATATAGAAAATTTCTTAGAAGAACTAGGTATAGGTTTTACTTTTATTAAAAGCGAATATCCTGTTAAATTTGATAATAGATATAATTATATAGATTTACTTCTTTATAATATTAAATATAAATGTTATGTAGTAGTAGAATTAAAAGTTACTGAACTTAAGAAAGAACATACTGGACAAATTATGACATACATGAATTATATTGATAAGAATATTAAAACAATAGAAGAAAATGATACAGTAGGTATTATCATTTGTAAACAAGATAATGAGTATGTTATAAAATATTGTTCAGATGATAGAATAATTGCTAGAGAATATGAATTAGTATAGTTATTTGTAGAAATTATGATATAATACTTATTAGATTGTGGGTGGTTTTGATGATTATAAAAGGAACAAGTTGTTATGCAAATGTTAAAAGTGGTAATTTAGTATCAATTAATGAATCTGGTAAAATAACTCAGGAAGAAATTTATGATTTAAAACCAAAAATAAAAGAATTAATCAAAAAGTACTAAGAATTATCACAATGGTAATTCTTTTTCTTTAGTGTTATTCGACTTACTTTTTGACAATCACCACATGGAGACTATAATCATATTAGAAATCAATTGTTTTAAAAGAATTGTTTTACATTAATAATAATGATATAATTAATCTGTAAGATATAGGGAGGCAATAGAATGAATAATACATTATTTAATTTAATATTTACACTTGTTCCAATACTGGTCATTGCAATATTTATATTTGTTATTGCTATGATGATAAGTCCAAAACTACGTGGAAAAATGATGAGCAGACAGATTAAGGCCCAAAAATATATGCTTGATGAATCATTAGAAGATTTAAAAAGCATTTCAGATGATATGGCATATGCTACAAAGGACGGTATAAAAACTACGGCAGGGGCAGTTAAAGATGGATTTTCGCGTGATAATATTTTTTGTAAACATTGTGGTAAAGTCATAGATGCCGATTCAAAATATTGTAAGAACTGCGGAAAAAAACAGTAGTCCTTTACTAATTGTTTAAACTTACGGTATAATAATATAAGGGAGGTGATAAGATGCCATCTGCAAGAATACATGAAGCAATTGCAAAAAAAATAAATACAGAATATAATCATGATGAAAAACTATTAAGAATTGGTACTATATCACCAGACTGCTGGCGCAATGCTCCAAAAGATTCAGGAATTAAAGATAAATATTTATCTCATTTTTGGGATTTTAGTGTTAAAGAAGGTCAAGCAAATGATTATGTAAAATTTTATACTAAATATCGTCAGTCATTAGATAATCCGTTTTATTTTGGTTACTTATTACATTTAATTGTTGACCAATATTGGAAAACAAATATTGATCCTAGATATGGAAAGAAAATCGATGGTGAGTCTTATGTTATTGATAAAAATGGGAATTTAATTAAAAATGAAAACTATTTTAGTTATTATGAAGGAATAAAAATGCAGCAGAGACTTGCTAAAAAATATAATTTGGATTTTTTGCCAATTAATGCTGAAGAATATGAAGGTTTTTCTTGTGATATAGAAGAAATAAACCTCGATGGGTTATTTGGAGAAAATGGATCACTTGATTATACAAATAAAACTTTATTTATGAGCGATGATGTCAAAGAATCAATAATATATGATGATGAATCAATAGAAAAAGCTTTAGATGAAACTACTCAATTTGTAAAGCAAGAATTATTAAAATTTAAAAATATTAAAGAAGAAGACAATTTTAGGAGGAATATATGAAAGTAAAAGAATTGTTAAAAAAAGAAAATATGTATGACAAAAGTCTTAGTCCTATAGACTATCATATGCGTTTATTTTATTATGATGTAAGTGATTTGAAAAACAAATTTCCTGAGTTAAAAAACAAAAGTGATCAAGAAGTAGGACAATTTATACTTGATATTTATGACAAATGCAATTCTGAAAGTCCAAATTATGATAGTAATTTTGATATGGAAATAACTAGAATGACTTTAAGAACTGATGTTTATGGAACTATAGGATACAATTGGAACGATGGTAATGATTCTGATATTGGTATAATTTATGAAGAAAATATCGAGCATCAAGGTCAAAACGAAAAAACAATATAAATTTATAAGAAACTTTTAAAAATAATATCATATAATATAATGTCACTAATTAGTGTTTATATATAAGATAATTATCGGACAAGCCTTGTTAAAGAGGCTTGTTTTATGTTAATATATTTCTAGGTGGTTTTTATGAATTATTTGATTTATGGAAATAGTTATATGCTTATTGATGGAGAAATTAAAAAAATAAATAAAACAAATAATACAATTACATACTTTTTAGATGAATCTGATTTTAAAGAGATACTTGAAGATATATCATATAATGGACTATTTGAGGAAGAAAAATGCGTAATTGTAAAAAGGGCAGAATTACTTTTTAAATCCGATAAAGAAGATAAAGATATAAACACACTTTTAGATTATTTAAAATCACCAAATAAAAACGTAACGTTAATTCTTATATCAAGTGAAAAACCAAATTCTAGATCTAAAGTTAATAAAGAATTATTATCACACTTAAATGTAATAGAAACAAAAATATATACTAAGTCTTATGAGCTAGCTAAAGATTTTGATGTGGTTATTAGAAAAGATGGATATGTAATAAGTCAAAATGATTTAAATACTTTTATAAATAAATGTGCTAGTAATTATGATATAGCAATTATGGAATTTGAAAAATATAAAAAGATTAAAAAACCTGGAATTATTTCCAGTAAAGATATTGATGAGAATATATCAAATTATAATATGGATGATTTCTTTGCATTTAAAGATGCAGTAATAAATAAAGAAATAGAGAAAGCGCTTATTATCTTAGAAGACTTAGAAGCATCAAAATGCGCTTGTTTACCACTTGCTGTTATGCTTGCTAAAGAATATATGACTTTATATGATATAAAATACTTATCAATGCAAAAATTAACTAATGATGAAATAAGTAAAAAACTTTCAAATATGCATCCATTTAGAGTAAAAACACTAAGAAGTTCAAGTGCTAAATATTCACTCGATGAAATAGAAAAAGATATAGATTTCTTATCTAATTTAGATTATAGATTAGTTAGTCAAGATAATCTTGGAATAGATGAGCTTAGAACATTTTTATTAGAACTGTAAATTTAGATAAAAGCGGGTTGACATACTCGTTTTATTTATGGTAAAATACCTTTGTTTGTAATTATTTATAAACCGCACTGACGAGGTACAAGAGCTTTATGCCACCTTAAGGGCGAGTCCTAAATTAAGATGGGAGGTAAAATAATGAACGCAATTTTTAAAGCTGGTGGAAAACAATATCTAGTTAAAGAAGGAGATGTTATCTATACTGAAAAAATTGATGCAGAAGTAGGAAAAGATGTTACTTTTGATGAAGTTTTAATGGTAGATGGAAAAGTTGGTACTCCTCTTGTTAAAGGTGCTAAAGTAGTATGCACACTTGAAAAACAAGGTAAACAAAAGAAAATTATTGTTTTCAAATATAATCCAAAGAAGAAATATCGTAAAAAACAAGGTCATAGACAACCTTATTCAAAACTTGTTGTTAAACAAATAGTAAAGTAGGTAATTATGATAAAAGTTAGAGTTAAACCTGAAACTATTACTGTATCTGGACATGCCTTTTATGATAAAGAAGGTAAAGATATAGTATGCTCTAGTGTTAGTTCTATTGTTACAACAACTGTTAATGGAATATTATCACTAGATAAAAAAGCAATTAAATATAGTGTAAAAAAGGGTTTAGTTAAAATAAATATCATAAGTAAAGATGAAACAACAAAAAAATTATTAGAAAATATGATAGACTTATTTAAGAGTTTAGAAAAGGACTATCCGAAAAATATAAAAGTGGAAAGAGAGTGAATAAAATGAATTTAATGAAATTAGATATACAATTATTCGCCCACGTTAAAGCCCAAGGTTCTACACAAAACGGTAGAGATTCTGCTGGTAGAAGATTAGGGGCTAAACTTGCAGATGGACAAACTGCAAAAGCTGGAAATATTATTTACCGTCAAAGAGGTACTAGAATATATCCTGGTAAAAACGTAGGCATAGGTAAAGATCATACTTTATTTGCATTAATCGATGGTGTAGTTAAGTATGAAAGAATGGGAAAAGATAAGAAAAAAGTAAGTGTATACGAAGCATAACTTGATTTTTTGAAGTTAGTATTGTATACTCTTAAGTAGATTATGACATTGTTAGTATGAACTCCATCTTACTTGCAAAGTTATAACCGTTTATATAGGAAAAGGAGGAATTTAAATGGCAGTCGATAAAGCTAGAAGAGCTGAACTTGTTAAAAAGTTTGGTAAATCTGAAAAAAATTCAGGTGCAATTGAAGTTCAAATTGCTATTCTTACTGAAGAAATAAACAATTTAACAGAGCACCTAAAGATTAATAAACACGATTATCATTCTAAAAGAGGTCTACTTATGAAAGTAGGTAAAAGAAGAAAATTACTTGATTATCTTAAAAACAAAGATGTCGTTAAATATCGTGAATTAATCAAAGCATTAAATATTAGAAAATAAGGCACTGAAGTTTTTAGTGTCTTTTTATCTTATTATATTATTGGAGGTAGTTATGAAAGAAGAATTTAAATTAAACTTTGATGGAAGAGAATTAGTAGTTGAAGTTGGAGAAAAAGCAAAACAAGCTAGAGGTGCAGTATTTGTTAAATATGGCGATACAGTTGTTATGAGTGCAGCGGTTATGTCTGATCAAGTAAGTAGTGCTGACTTTTTCCCACTTACAGTTTTATATCAAGAAAGATTATATTCAGTAGGAAAAATTCCTGGAGGATTTATTAAAAGAGAAGGAAGACCAACTGATGAAGCAACACTAGCAGCTAGATTAATTGATAGACCTATTAGACCAATGTTTGCAGATGGTTTTAGAAATGAAGTTCAAGTTGTTAATACTGTTATGAGTGTTGATCCTGATAATAGTCCAGAACTTACTGCAATGTTCGCATCAAGTCTAGCACTTGGTATTAGTGATATTCCATTTGATGGACCAATCGCAGGAGTTAAAGTTGGTAAAATTGGTAAGGAATTTATTATTAATCCAACTGTAGAACAAACAGAAGAAAGCGAAATATTACTTACAATCGCTGGTACTAAAACAGATGTATGTATGATTGAAGCAGGTGCAAAAGAAGCAACTGAAGCTGATATGCTTAAAGCTATCGAAATCGGTCAAAAATATATAACTAAATTATGTGAATTTGAAGAGAAGATAATCAAAAAAGTTGGAAAAGAAAAAGTTGTTGTTGACTTAAAAGAAATCGATAAAGAACTAAAAGATTCCGTTATCGAATATGCAAAAGACAATATGCTTGAAGCTATTACAAGCAAAAAAGGAAAACTTGAAAAAGCAGAAGATATTGCTAATCTTAAATTAGAAGTTGTTGGTCATTTCAGCGCTATATATGCTGAACAAGAAAATCTTGCAGATATATTAAAAGATGTAAGCACAATATTAAATGAACTAGAAGCTGAATTAGTTAGAGATTTAATCGTTGATAAACATATTAGACCAGATGGAAGAAAATTAGACGAAATTAGAAGTCTAGATGCTCAAATCGATTTGCTTCCAAGAACTCATGGTTCAGCAATGTTTACACGTGGTCAAACACAAGCCCTTGCTACTACAACACTTGGTGCTATTGGAGAACATCAAATATTAGATGGACTTGGACTTGAAGATACAAAAAGATTTATGCTTCATTATAATTTTCCTCAATACTGTGTAGGTGAAACTGGAAGATATGGTTCACCTGGTAGAAGAGAAATTGGACATGGCGCACTTGGTGAAAGAGCACTAAAACAAGTTATGCCAACTGAAGATGAATTCCCATATACTGTTAGAGTTGTTTCAGAAATTTTAGAAAGTAATGGTTCATCAAGTCAAGCATCTATATGCGCAGGTTGTTTATCGCTTATGGCCGCAGGTGTACCTATAAAAGCTCCTGTCGCTGGTATTGCAATGGGATTAATAACAAAAGGAAGAAAACATGCAATACTAACAGATATTCAAGGACTTGAAGATCACATGGGTGATATGGACTTTAAAGTTGCAGGTACTAAAGATGGTATTACTGCATTACAAATGGATATCAAAATAAAAGGTATAACAAAAGCAATATTAAAAGAAGCACTTAGTCAAGCAAAAGAAGCAAGACTTGAAATACTTGGTGTAATGGCTAAAGTAATAGATAAACCAAGAGAAGAAGTAAGTAAATATGCTCCTAAGATGATGACATTTGAAATCAACCCTGAAAAGATTAAAGATGTTATTGGTAAAGGTGGAGAAACAATTACTAAGATAATACTTGATACTTCAAATGTTAAAGCTGTTAATGATAAAGATGCAGTTAAAATTGAAATTAATGATGATGGTCAAGTTATAATTTATCATAGTGATAAAGAAGTAATTGATAAAGCTGCTAAGATGATTAAAGATATTGTTAGAGAAGTAGAAGTAAATAAAATATATTCTGGTGTTGTTACAAAAGTTGAAGACTTTGGATGCTTTGTAGAATTATGGCCAGGATGTGAAGGACTTGTACATGTATCTAAACTTGCAGAAGAAAGAGTAAATAAACCATCTGATATTGTTAAAGTTGGTGATGAAATTATGGTTATGTCACTAGGTTATGATAACAGAGGTAGATTAAATCTTTCTAGAAAAGATGCTTTACCAAAAAGTAATAAAAAGAAAAAAGGAGAAAAATAAAAAGGAGATAATATGAAAATACTTGTAACAGGAGGCGCTGGCTACATTGGTAGTCATACGGCAGTAGAACTTTTAAAAGCTGGTTATGAAATAACTATAGTAGATAATTTATCAAACTCATCAATTGATGTTATCGATAGTATTAAAGAGATAACAAATAAAGACTTTAACTTCTATGAGTTAGATGTAAAAGATGAAGATAAATTAAATGAGGTATTTGTAAAAGAAAACATAGAAGCAGTTATTCACTTCGCTGCCTTTAAAGCAGTTGGTGAAAGTGTAGAAAAACCACTAAAATATTATGAAAATAACTTAGAAAATACAATTTCACTATTAAAAGTTATGCAAAAAAATAATATCAAAAAAATAATATTTTCAAGTAGTGCATGTGTATATGGTGATCCTGAAGAATTACCTATTAAAGAAACTGCAAAACTTACAACTACTAATCCATATGGTGCAACTAAACATATGATTGAAAGAATTTTAAAAGATGTTTATAAAGCTGAAACTGATTTATCAGTTATAATCTTAAGATATTTTAATCCAATTGGTTCAGATAGCAGCTATAAAATTGGTGAAAATCCAAAAGGTATACCAAATAATTTAATGCCTTTTATAGTAAGAGTTGCTAATAGAGAAATAGATCACTTAAATATCTTTGGAGATGATTATGATACTAAAGATGGAACAGGAGTAAGAGATTACATTCATGTAACAGATTTAGCTATAGGTCATATCAAAGCACTTGAAAAAGCCAATAAAGATATAGGTATATTTGTATATAATCTTGGTACAGGAACTGGTTATAGCGTTCTTGAAATGGTAAAAACATTTGAAAAAGTAAATAATGTTAAAGTGCCTTATGAAATAACAAAAAGAAGAGATGGCGATATTGCCGCTTGTTATGCTGATCCAAGCTTAGCTAAAGAAGAACTTGGATGGGTTGCAACTAAGACTCTTGAAGATATGTGTTATGACTCATATCAATATATAATTAATAGAAAATAATTGATAATTTTATAAACTATGTTATAATTACATTAAAGCGAAGAAGGAAAATATAGTAAGATGTTTAATTTATAGAGAGTTAGTGTTTGGTGGAAACTAATAATTAAAGCTTATGAATCTATTCCGGAGTGCGAGTTAATCCTCGCCGGGGTTGCGCCGTTAAAAGCAAGTAAAGTTATAAATAAGGATGGCACCGCGATAGTTATTCGCTCCTATGGAGTAGGTAACTCGCGGTTTTTTTTAGGAGGAAATTATGATAGATATTGAACTTATTAGAACAAACAAAGACTTAGTTAAAGAAAACATTAAAAAGAAATTTCAAGATGAAAAATTACCACTAGTTGATGAAGTTTATGATCTTGATATTAAAAGAAGAAAAGCAAAACTAGATGGTGATAATCTTAGAAAAGAAAAAAACGATTTATCTAAACAAATCGGCATTCTTATGCGTGATGGCAAAAAAGATGAAGCAGAAAAAATAAAAGAAAAAGTTAAAGATGCAAATGATAAAATAGAAAGTCTTGAAAAAGAAGAAGAAAAGCATTTAGAGAGAATAAACGAAATAATGATGGTTATTCCTCAAATTGTTGATGCTAGTGTTCCAGTAGGAAAAGACGATAGTGAAAACGTAGAAATCGAAAAATTTGGTGATCCTAAAGTTCCAGATTATGAAATACCTTATCATGCAGATATAATCGAAAAACTAAATGGATTAGATAAAATTAGTAGTGGTAGAGTAAGTGGAAATGGTTTTTACTATCTTATGGGAGATATCGCAAGATTAAGCTCTGCAATGCTTGCTTATGCAAGAGATTATATGATTGAAAAAGGATTTATATATTGTATACCTCCATTTATGATTAGAAGCGATGTTGTTAAAGGTGTAATGAGTTTTAAAGAAATGGAAGCTATGATGTATAAAATAGAAGGTGAAGACTTATATTTAATTGGAACATCAGAGCATTCTATGATTGGTAAATTTAAAGATCAAATAATAAAAAAAGAAAGCTTGCCAATAACTATGACTTCATATTCACCATGTTTTAGAAAAGAAGTAGGCGCGCATGGTATCGAAGAAAGAGGTATCTATAGAGTCCATCAATTTGAAAAACAAGAAATGATAGTTATATGTAATCCGGAAGAAAGCATGGATTGGTATAATAAAATGTGGCAATATACTGTTGAGATATTTAGAAACTTAGATATTCCAGTTAGAACACTTGAATGCTGCACAGGAGATCTTGCAGATTTAAAAGTAAAATCATGTGATGTAGAAGCTTGGAGTCCAAGACAAAAAACTTACTTTGAAGTTGGGTCATGTTCAACACTAGGTGATGCGCAATCAAGAAGACTTGGAATTAGAATTAAAGGAGAAGAAGGAAATTATTATCCTCATACCTTAAATAATACAGTACTTGCATCTACAAGAGCGTTAATTGCATTAATTGAAAACAATTACAATGAAGATGGATCAATTAATGTGCCAAAAGTTTTATGGCCATACATGGGTGGTAAAAAAGTAATTAAGTAGGTGTTAATATGGAATTAGTTCAAATAATGTATGAATATATTAATAAATTTATTAATAATGAAAAATTGGTTTTAAGATTAAATGATATTGATTTAACAAAATATTCAAAGACAGAATCTAATGAGATTAAAAAACTAATTAAGGAAGTAAAGGAATTTATAAGTAATACTCCAAATGAGTTAGATGAATTTGAAAAAAAGAGATTACAAAATATAGAAATGCACTTAGAATCCATTAATAAAGTTATTAATAATAAAAATAATAAAAAAGAAGATATCGAAAAATTTAAAAAGATGAAAGAAACCTTGGAAGAAAACAAACTTCAAAAAAGAGATGGTGGTAAGTTATACTATGGGCTTAGAGATATACTTAGTAATAATAAACTAGTGGTAAAATATGCTAAAAAAATGGATTTGCAGGAATTGCTTAATTTTATAACTCAGTATTTTCAAGTTATGCTTCCTCCAGCTATTTCTCAAGAAACTTTTGATGAATTAACAAATGTTGCTATAAAAGAAGATGCAAGAGAAAAACTATTTAGGCTAGCATTTAATTATGAAGGTTTAAAAAAAGATTTTTCTAAAATCGAAGATTATTTTATTGAAAAAAGAGATGCTTACTTTTTAACCGAACTATATTCCGCAGTACCAGATGATATTGACATTGATAACTTGCTTAGAAAAGTTATAGAAACAAAAGATAGAGACTTTATGTTTGATGTAAAAAATCATGCTAAAAAAATAGGGTTAAGTGATGATGAGTGGAAAAGACTAATTGACTTAGCAAATAAGATATATAATGAATTAGAAGATAATAGTTTTTAATCTTCTTTTTTTATGGTAAAATAGTTATATGGTGATAGTATGGAAAACATAATAATATACGATTTTGATGGAACGCTTACGCCTTATCCAATTCCTAAATTTAAAAAATTAGAAGAAATTGGAGTATCTTTTAGTAAAGATGATAAAAGATATAAAGAAGCACTTGAAGAATCCAAAAAAACAGGAAAAAGCATCTACGAAATAGTTCTTAAAGTATGCGTTAAAGAATTACAAAAGCATAATTTAAAAATAAGTGATAGGAATATTACATATAAAATATCAGAACTAGAATTTAATCCTGGGACGATAGAATTTTTAGATATGCTTAATAAAAATAATGTTAAAAATTATATAGTTAGTTCAGGATTAAAAGTATATTTAAAATCATGTGAAGCTGGAAAAAGGATGAAGAAAGTATATGGAACAACATTTAAATATTTCTTTAAAAAAATTATTGGCATGAAACATATCATGTCTGATGATGAAAAAGTTAATGCAATAAAAGACATAATAAAAAATAAAAAGAATATAAATTTAATATATATTGGTGATGGCGAAACTGATTATCCTGCATTTAAATATATTAAAAGTATAGGTGGTAAAAATATACTTGTAAATGTTGATA
>CADBKG010000020.1 GCA_902795215.1 uncultured Erysipelotrichaceae bacterium
TTTTTTAGTCAATTACATTGTATCAAAATCACATGTCTTTTTATATATTAAAATTAGTGTTGTGATTTTTCTCACCAACACTATTTATAATACAACCATTTTTTAAAGAGTTTAATTATTAATGGAATTACAACAAGAATAATACCAACAACAAGATATATAATTATATATTTGTTAGTTATACCAATTATTTCAAATACACCTTTAAGTATAGAAAATAAAGTTATAGTAATTATTCCCATATCTAATAATTCACTATCTATTTTTAAAAGTCTTATTATAAGTAAGCCTATTAATGGAATAATAAATGCATACATCATATATGGTGAATAAACATCATGACTAAATTGCTCATAAATAAAACCAAAAACAAGAGTGCATATTATTCCAATTATGTAATGTTTTGTTTTTTTATTAATATCCAATGTAGACAATATCACTCACCTTCCTTTCGGAAGAATGTCTCCCAGTATTTGTAGGATTATTTATAACATTTCCATTAAATACCATTGTACTAGATCCTCCGCCATCTAAATTATAAGCTATGTTACATTTTAGTGTTTGCATAAAGTTTGCAAGCTGATACAAACTAAGACCTTCTGACTGTTGTGTTCTACCATCCGATACAACAAATACAAGGTGGTTATTATCTATTATTCCTATCGCAGTTCTTGGGTTTGACGCCATAGCTTTACCTACTTCATCATTTTCAGATACACTAATACTATTATCAACTATTAATGCAGGTCCAAAAGATAAAACATTATAGGCACCTTTTTCTTTTAGTTCTTCTAAAGAAATGCTATCTTCAGTTATTATTTCAAAAGAACCATCTTCATAAATTACCAAATCTTCTTGATTACTTTTAACAGTGGTTCTATATATTGTTCCATTTCTAAGAACATATCCTTTTTCTTGAACACCATAATAATCCCCATTAATTGCAAGTATCGCATTAACAGAATCAGCTATATTAGATGTAGCATCAGTTATATTACGACCATATAAATTATTAGCTAAAGCCGTTTTTAATAATAAGGGATTTTTTATTTCTACATCTGCGACATAAATATCAGTATCATATTCCCTATATGTATTTAAACTAATTTTTATATTATCATCTTCATATGAATCATCACTAGATTTTATTTCTCCACTTTCAATACTACTAGTTGGAGAAGCTTCACTTTCTATTACTGTATACGTTTTTTTAATTACTAATGAGTTTAACAATAGATATATTACACTTAAAACTAATATTGTAATATATATTATAGTAAACTTCTTTTTTATAAAATCACTTCCTTTTAAATTTAAAATTAAATATTTGTTTATATATCATAAATGAATCTCTTACTACTTTATAGTGAGATGATTTATTATTTTCTATATAAATAGTTTCTATTGGAACTTCTATAATTTTTATTTTTTCTCTTGTTGCATCTAATAGCACGTTCATTTCATATTCGAATCGATCCCCTTTTGTTTTTAACATAAAAGGAATAAGTTCTTTTGTAAACGCTCTAAGTCCTGTTTGGGTATCATAAACATCTACACCAGTAAAAGTTCTGAAAACAAATCTTGTAATTCTATTTCCCATAGTACTTCTAAGTGGCATTTTTTCATTTCTAATTCTTTTTCCAAGGATTAAAGATGATTTATTTTCTTTTAATACATCACATAGTTTATATGCATCTTTTGTTGTATGTTGACCATCTGAATCCATAGTTATGATATATGCTTCTTTATATTTTTCATCAATGTATTTTAAACCTTTTTTCAAAGCATATCCTTTACCTTTGTTTTCTCTATAACTAATTACATGTCCAGAGCATTTTTCAAATACCTCATCATATTTTTTTTCTGATCCATCATTAACTATAACTATATCTATTTTGTCTTTTTCTAATTGTTTAGTAAGTTTAACTAGTTTCTCATCAGGCGCTAGTGATGGAATAAGCGCTACTATCTTCATATTATTACCTCCAATATATCTTATTTACATTATATCATTAATATATAATTATTTCATTCATCTCTCCTTTATTTAACGTTTGTTTTACCCATTATAATTCACTTTCATTAAAAGAGCTTGATATCATAATTTTTAAATTACCATTTCTTACTCTTATATCATCTATTAATTTTTTCTCATTAGTATCTTTTTTTAATTTAATTCTATATGTTAATTCAAATAAGCTTCCCATATTAGTTGTTTTAGCTTTTAATAAAGAATATTCATTTAGGCTTTTATCAAAAATATCTTTAAAGCAATCAGTATAATCCATATCTTCTGGGATAACTATTCTAAGTTCCTTTTCTAAGGTATCATCACTTGCAAAATTAGAAGTAGATAATACATATAGAACCGCAGAAATAAAAACTGTAAATAATAATGCAAAACCAATGTATCCACATCCTATTGCAAGACCAATTGCCATTGAGAAAAATACACTAAGTATTTCTTTAGAATTTCCTGGTATACTTCTAAATCTTATTAATGAAAATGCCCCTAAGACTGCAACGCTAGTTCCTAGATTACCATTAACAAGCAATATTACCATTGCAACCAGACTGGGCAGAGTTGCAAGTGTTATTACAAAGTTTTTGTTTGTTCTTGTAGTCGCCCTATGTACAAGCGATACTACTATTCCAAGTATCATTGCTGTGATAATACATATTCCAAAGTTAGTAATTGTTACACTTTCTCCAATAATACTATTAAACATTTAACATTTCTCCTTTCATCTTTTTATATATATTTCCATACTTTGAAAATGATTTTGGATATATTTTGAGTTTTGTTAAAACATCCGTGAACCATAAAGGTATTGTTCCTAAAGATTTTAGTTCCATTATGTGCATAGGATTATCAAAGTATAATTTTCCTGCATCGCCATATTCTAACTTTAATTCTTCTTCCCTACTTCTGATGTTCTTATCAAATGTTATCCTAAAGTTTTTATTATCTTTATCGTAATAAGAATATCTATCATAACTAAGCATTAGTTTTGGTTTCAAATTTTCTTTCTTAATTATATAATCTATTTCTTTCATAATCTGTTTATTATTTGGCATTGTATTATTCTCTATATAATTATAATAATCAATTAGTTTGATTTTTTCCCTTCTTTTAAATACAACTCCGTTGTACTTTCCTTTTATTTCGAAAAATACATCATCATCTAAATTTGGTACATTGTAACTTCTAAGTCTTACTTTTTGTTTAAATGTTGGTTTATCTAAAGATTTATTTATTATGTCATAGTCATCAGTATCAAAATAAATGTTACATATTGTACTTTTATAGAAACGATCCTCCATTAAATACTTATCTATTTTTTTCATAAGCTTTTTGTATTCTTCATCGGTTAAAAGATATTTTGTTTCAACTCTTTTAAATACATTTGTATCCATTTGTCCCTCCTTCTGATATAAATATACTTTCAAAATATGACGATTTTGTGAAGTAAGAAAAAAATAAGAGTGAAATAACTAACAATATGTAGTATAATGTTTTTATAGTAGAAAAGAGTGTAAATATGAATAATAACTTAGATCCTTTTGGTATTAACCAAAATAATAATCCATTGCCTAATCAAAATGTTGATAACCCTCAAGTTGTAAACAATCAGGCAGATAGTTTTAATTTAAACAATACTTCTGAGGTTCAAAGTACACCACAACCAATGCCAAATATACCTCCAGAGAATAATATGGTGAATAATCAAAATATGCAACCAGAAGTAAATAGTCCTAATGGGTATGCACCTATTATGCCAGAACAAAATGCTGCAGGGCAAGTGCAACCTCAACCAAGTCAATCAGTAAATGCTCCAGTGGAACAAACAAATGAACCTGTAAATATGCAACCTAATCAACCTATAAATCCTCAGGTAAGTCAAACTGTAAATGGCCCTGTAGAATTTGTTGATTTAAATGCTGCTTCAATGCAAAGTGCACCTGCTATGACTAATGAAACACCACAAACAAATATTCCAGAGCCACCTGTTAATAACCAGCCAGTTATGAACAGCATGGCAAGTTCATCTGCAAATGAAGCCCTTGTAAATGCATTTATTGATAAAAATGTTGATAAAATTAAAAATGGTAAATTTAATATAGGAGCGTTTTTCTTAGGAAGCCTTTACCTCTTTTATAGAAAAATGTATCTATATGCAATACTGTTGATAGCATTAGAAATAGGAACAACTTTATTGTTTCCTATAGGTGGATTATTAGTTAATATATTATTGGCAATCTTCATAAATAAAATCTATGTTAATTTTGCGACCAAAAAAGTTAATAACATTGTAGTTAAAAATCCTAATCTTTCAGAAAATGAACTTGTTGAAATATGTAAAAAACAGGGTGGAACAAGCATACTTGCTGCAATATTAAGTACAATAATTGTTTCAGTAATAATAGGTATAATTATGGCTTTAGTAACATTTTTCATAATAGGTCCACTTAATGAACAAGTTGCTTTATCACAAGCATGCTCTAACGGACCTGGTTACAACACATCTACTACTGAAGGAGCTATTACATGTTCAGAATATGATAGTAACGGAAAATATAGTTGTACATTCACAAATACTAAAAATGAAACTATTACAAAAGATTGTAATTAAAAAACTGCATATATTGCAGTTTTTATTTTAATAAATTAGCTATATTTTTTATAAACTCTTCATCCTTTTTATCAACATCTTTTTTAGATAGAATATCCCCTGCTTCCTTTAATTTATCAAATTCAGTCAAAAATGGATGAAGTTTTGCAATGTAATGAATATGTGAATTTGTTTTGCGCTCGTATTTTTTTGCTTCTTTAGCATCTATGCCAGAGAAACCACAAGACCTCATATATGCAACCCATCTTTCATGTTCTCCCTTAATGAGTTTATTTTTAATCTCTGTTTTATTTTTTTCTTTTTCAAACTTTATTAAATCTTCCTTTAGATTATTTGTTGTATTAGAACCTAACACTGAATACATCTTATACTTTAGATGTAATGCTGCCGCCCTAGAAGATTTAACATTATAATTATCATTATAATAATCAATTATTTTTTTCTCTTTTGAAACATCTCTTTTATCATATAATAAATGGATAGACTCAGCATTTTTTTCTATTCTAGAATCTAGTATGCCTGAATTTCCATACATATTGGATATACTTCCAAAGCTATTAATATTAAGGTTTTCTTTATTTTCGTTTTTAATATATTTTATATTTCTATTAATTGATTCTTTCCTTATTAAGACATTAATTACTGGCATATTTTCATAATTTGAATCACTTCTCATAAATAAAGATCTTAAATACAATGCGTATTCTATATTTTTTTCATCATCAGAGCTAGCAATTACTATATAATTAATATTTTTAATTTTTGAAAGTGTTTCACTTGTTTCCTTAGTATAAAGATTACTATTTATAAAATTAAACTTCGCATTCAAAAGTATTTCTGGATATTTAGATATTAATTCTTCCTTTATATTTTTATCACTTAAAGAAAGTATATTGATTATAAGTTTATAATCTGGAATTTTACCACACCAAGAAAAAGTTTTAATTAACTCTTCAAATATGTTACCTTCCCCTACAATAAGAGTATTTATTGTATTATTTGTTTGATTTAAATATAATGGGTATTTATCTATTAAATTATATACTACTCTTTCATTTTCATTAACTATTTTTAGTTTAACATTACCCTTATCTACTGAATTAAGCATTGTTTCAGATGCTTCATTATCAAGCAAGGTATATACGTTAATATTTAATTTAGTGGTTTTATATTTTTCAATTAATTTAAGAGAATCTTCAAGATTTTTAGATTTATCTTCTGAAAATAAATAATAAGTTAAACTTTTTGTTTTTTTATTCTCAAGACTTAAATTAATTATGCTTTTTGATATTTTAATTCCTTTAACAGAAGTAATTTTATTTGTATCACTTTGATTAATATTATTAATAAATACTTTTGTTCTATTAATGTTTTCATCATTTGCAGAGATAGCAATAGTTCTATCGTTAATTTCTGAGAAAACAACTAATTCTTTCTTTTTCAAAAATATTAGTTTAAATTTATTAAAAATATTATCTATTAAAGTTAAAATAAAAGTTACAGTAAGTAAAGGTATAAAAGTAAATAATCCATATATAAAGAATACATATAAAATATTAAGAGTGCTATCTAAAGAAATGTTTTTAATTATAGAAATATCTTCTGTTAAACTTATCGCTTGAAATGAATAGAAAAAACTACTAAATAAAATATATGTTTTTGTTCTACCTGTCATTAAAGGATAAACTAGTATAGTAAGTGTAATAATCATTGCAAGAACAATATGAAAGAATTTTACTTTTACATTTTTAATTTTTATTGATAATAATATATTTATAAGTAAGAATAAAAACGCAATTGTTAAATTAAAATAATTCATTTAATCTCTCCTATCTATTGTTAAATTATTATTTATAATATACATAATATTATTAATCTTTTTATTTTTAATATCATCTGATTCTTCTTTATAATTATCATAAATAATATCTTTAACAAACTTCTCGTTTAGTATGTTTCTTAGTGTTGCTTCAAATAAGTCTAGTTCTTTTTGATAGAATCTTTCTTTCGCTTTCATATCATATTTTTCATCTGCTTCTATATCTAATATCATTTTGGCAGTATCATAAGACGTAACTATAGAAGAAGGATAATCATATATATGAATATTGTTATCTACTTTTTTAAATTTAAAACTTATTTCTCTATGTCTAGCTTTTTTGATTATTCCTTCTTTTAATCCTTGTTCCTTAATATTATACGTTTCGCTTTCTAAAGGAACTATAATATGCATAAATATATTTTCTAAGTCCGGATCAATAAAGTTACCTTCACAGGTAAAACCATCTTCTACGGATTCAAGTAATCTAATTATAAAGTTAGTAGCATACCCTACTGCTGTTGATGCTGCAGCGCCTATAACAACTGGTGATGTAACAAGTTTATTATCATTTATGTACAAGTCTATATCATCAAATACTTTTTTATCTAGTTTAAAATGCCCTAAATTATTCTTTATATGTTTATCTATTTCTGTAATAGATTTATCGTTCCAAATAATATGTTTAATTGCTAATTTTCCATTTAATCCAACTAAATCATCTGGAAGTCTAACATCGCTTTCTGATAAAAGGATTACTTTAGATAAACCAAGTGCCATAGAACATAATCCTATTTCAAAAAGGACATTATCTCTCATAGTTTTATAAGTGAATTCTTCTTTATTTCTAACAAGAACTGATGTATCATGTCCTTCACCTATTAAAACTGCAAAATCAAATGTAGGTATCTTTTTAATAAGTGTTGGAAGTAATGCTACGTTGTCTGTGTTATTTGCGTTTCCAAATAAATCTCTCCAGCAGAAAGTGTTATAACCTTTTTTGGTAAGGCCATTTATAACATCATCAAGCATTCCATTTCGTTCACTTTCCCCTGATGAAAAAAGTACAATATTGATTCTTCTCATTTTTATCCCTCAAAAAAATAATATCACTTCATATTTTTATAGTCAAATAAAAACCTACACATGTAAGTTTTTATTTTTATCATCAGTATTGTACATATTATCGAGTCCCTCAATAATTTCTTCTAAACTATAACCATCTCTTTTAAACACAAAATAGTTGCTTCTAATTTCAGGTACATTATAAGAATTAGCATGAATAAGAAATATATTTTCTGTTGTATTTTTACTCAAAACAGCATCTTTTCCACATTCAGCGCATGTACAATAATACTTGCCATTATTTTCAGATGCAATATAAAGAGGATGTGTGCAATCATCTTTATTTAATGCATTAATATCGTTTAATAAGTGTTGGTTTTCTAAGTCGATTAAAAAATTGTATCTATCATAAGAAAGATATAATCTTACATCTTCACTTTCCATTAAAAGCTCCAGCATCTCAACATCTTTAGATTTTTTTGCAATTTCTCTTTGTTTTTCAGCATGATAATCAATCATAACTCGATTATTAATAAGTTTATTGATTTTTTCTTTACTTTTACTCTCTTTTATTTGCTTTCTTATTTCTCTTTCATCAAACATATCCGTCACCTTGGTTTATTATTATAGCAGAAGAGTATTAAAAAGAAAAGAAATTTTTTGCATAAAAAAGACAAACCAAAGTTTGCCTATTTTTTTTATAAAACTATCATTGCTATAGTTAGAATAATAATATTTACAACTAGTATAGTAAGTACTACTTTTCCAACCCATTTTAACCATGTAGTATATTCTACTTTAGCAAGTTCTAGTCCACCCATTATAGCACCACAAGTTGGTGTAAATAAGTTAACAAGTCCATTTGCAGCGACCATTGACATAAGAGTTGTTTCAACACTGTATCCAACAGAAGATGCTAGTGGTCCCATAATTGGAGTTGATAATGTTGCAAGTCCACTTGATGATGGAACTAATATTGATAATCCAACATGTAATAAGTAGTTAAGTGGTGCGAATACATATGCTGGAACATGTGATAATCCTTTTGATGCATTGAAGATAATATAGTTATCTAAATGTGTTTGCATCATTAATATGCTTGTACCACGAGCTACTGCGATGATTAAGATAACACCTACCATATCATCTGCACCATCAATAATAGTATCAACAAGTTCATGTTCGCTCATACCATTAATTATTCCAATTATAATAGTCATTATCAAGAACCATAAAGTTGATTCTTGGAAATACCAACCACCAAGAGGAATAAATCCATTTGCAAGTTTTCCAAGTACTGGAACACCTTCTAAAGCACTTTGAATATTAGAGAATAACATTACTCCAAAGTCTTCCCATGGAATAAATCCAATAATCATAACAATAAATGTTATTAAGAATAACCAAAGAGTTGCTTTTTGTTTTCCACTTAGTTTTGGAACTTCTTTTGAACTACTTGTTTGTCCATATGTTTCTTTCATTGCTTTTTGTTCTTGTAATGAAAGGAATGTTGAACCTTTTTTCTTGATTACTTTCTTTGCATATCTAACTACAAAAAGCATTGATATTAGATATGTAGTAATCCAAAGAATTACTCCAAGACCTATAATAATACCTTGATTAACAGCGATACCATCAGGGAGTGCATCAACTGCAACACCTACTGCGAATGGGTTAACTGTAGAACCAAGTACACCTGATCCTGCACCAAGTAAAACTACTGCAGATGATACTATAGTATCCATTCCTGCTGCAACCATTGCTACAGCTAGGATTGCATAGAAACCAACTGTTTCTTCAAGCATACCATAAGTAGTACCACCAATTGAGAAGATAAACATTAATACTGCTATTAATATTAATTCATTCCCTTTCAGCTTTTTAATTAAAACCTCTATACCTGTTTCAATTGCATGAGTAGTATTTACTACTTTTAAGAATGCTCCTAAAACAAGTATGAATATTGCGATGTCAATTGCATCTGCAAAACCAAGAATTGGTGATAGGAGTGTATTGTACAATGTTGCTTTAACAACACCACTACCATCAACAATTTCGTCGCCTACAAATTTAGCTTCTGGTAAAAATTGTGTAATAATTGCTAAAACAAATGTAAGCAATAAAATGATTGTAAAAGCAGATAAAGATAACTTTCTCTTGCTTCTTTTTGCCGGTCTAGCCATTTTACTTATCCTCCTTACTAATAACTGTACCAGTTTCATTATTTAAGGCCTTTTTAGCTTTGGTTAATGAAGTTATGATAGCCTTAACACCTTTTTTATGATTTACAAAATCTAGGCAAGCTTCTACTTTTGGAAGCATACTGCCTGCTGCAAATTCATTATTTTTTATATATTCTTCCGCTTCTTTTGGCGTTAATTTTCTAAGTGCCATCTGATCTTTTGTTCCAAAATTGATTTTAACAGTTTCAACAGTTGTTAATATAAGTAATATGTCTGCATCAAGTAACTTTGCAAGTTTTGCGCTAGTTCTATCTTTGTCAATAACTGCATCTACTCCCTCATGACCATATCTTGTTTTTACAACAGGGATACCTCCACCACCACACGCGATTACTATATTATTTTTAATTAATCTTTTAATAAGTGGTAATTCAACTATTTTAAGTGGCATTGGAGATGCAATTACTCTTCTATACCCTCTTCCAGCATCTTCTTTATAAATAGCATTTGTTTCTTTAGCTAGTTTTTCAGCTTCAGTTTTTGTATAAAAATTACCAATAGGTTTAGTAGGATTATTAAATGCAGGATCTTTTTTACTTACTTCCACTTGAGAAACGATGGTAGTACATTTTTTTCTCATATGTCTTCTCTCAAGTTCTTTTTGAATAGACTGCTGTAAATGATATCCAATATAACCTTGACTCATTGCCCCGCATTCTGCGAAAGGCACATACAGATTATTTGAATTCATATTTTTATAAATCATTCCTACTTGTGGTCCATTACCATGAGTTACAATTATTTCATTACCGCTTTCAGAAAGATCTACAATTCTTCTTGCAGTTTTCTTAACTATATTAAGCTGCTCCTGGGGTGTTCCACCAAGAGCGTTACCTCCAAGTGCTACAACAATTCTACTCATGGTTTCATCGTCTCTAGCATAACTGCTTTAATAGTATGGAGTCTATTTTCTGCTTCTTCAAATACTCTTGAGTGACTTGACTCAAATACTTCGTCTGTTACTTCCATCTCTTTAATACCAAATTTTTCATAAATTTCTTTTCCAATAGAAGTATCTATATTATGGAAAGACGGTAAGCAGTGTAAAAATATAACATTCTTACTAGCGTTATCTAAAATCTTTTTATTAACTTGATACTTTTTTAAAAGTTTAATACGTTTTTCAAATATTTCCATTGGTTCTCCCATAGAAACCCAAACATCCGTGTATAGTACATCAGCATCTTTAGTGGCTTTCATAGGATCACTTTCAAATGTAAGAGTTGCTCCAGTTTTTGATGCAATTTCTTCACATTCTTTTATTAACTCTTTATCTGGAAATAATTCTTTAGGAGCACAACATACAAAGTGCATACCCATTTTAGCAGATACTACCATTAAAGAGTTTCCAACATTATTTCTTGCATCTCCTAAAAATACAAGTTTAATACCTTTTAATTTACCAAACTCTTCTTTAACAGTCATTATATCTGCAAGCATTTGAGTTGGATGGAATTCATTTGTTAAACCATTCCAAACTGGTACATCAGCATATTTTGCAAGTGCTTCAACTCTTGCTTGTTCAAAACCTCTATATTCTATTCCATCATACATTTTTGCAAGAACTCTAGCAGTATCGGCAATTGTTTCTTTTTTTCCAAGTTGGGATCCAGTTGGACCAAGATATGTAACATTCATTCCTAAATCTTTAGCGCCAACTTCAAATGCACATCTAGTCCTTGTAGAATCTTTTTCAAATATAAGTGCAACTTGTTTTCCTTTTAAATATCTATGAGACTCATTATTCCTTTTTTGTTTTTTTAGTGTCATTGCAACTTTAACTAAATGATTGATTTCTTTTGGAGTAAAATCAAGTAGTTTTAAAAAATCCCTATTTCTTAAATCTACCATTTAACATCTTCCCTTTCAAGAGGCATACTCATACATCTAGGGCCTCCTCTACCACGAGATAATTCCGCTCCATGTATTTCAATAACTTTAATTCCTTCTTCTTTTAAAACTTCATTAGTAACATTATTTCTATCATACACAACAACAACACCAGGAGCGATTGCAAGTGTATTAGAACCATCATTCCATTGTTCTCTTTCTGCAGCAACTTTATCTCCACCGGCACAAGGAATAAGTTTTACTGGATGCTTTAAATAAGTTTCAAGTATTTTATCAAGCGAATCATTTATTTCTTTAACTGTTAAATCTTCAAAACTATTTGGATTGTTACCATCAGTTATTTCAAATACTTGAAGTGTATCCATAATTCCTGGATGATATGTAAATGTATATTTATCTATTTGAGTAAATACTGTATCTAAGTGCATAAATGCTCTAGACTCTGGAATACTAAAAGCAAGTATAGTATCGATTTTACAACCTGGAGATTTAAAATAATTTTTAGCAAGTTGATCTATTGCTTGACTCATTGTTCTTTGAGAAATGCCAATAGCTACCACATGTTTATTAATATTTAATAAGTCTCCACCTTCTGTACTCCATGGGTAGCTTCTATCATAATATTTTTCAGTATCTTTATAATCTGGATGATATTTAAAAATATATTCAGCATATATACATTCTCTATTTCTTGTTTGTGAATACATATGATGTAAATCCACACCTTCTCCAACACTTGCAAAATTATCTCTTGTAAAATATAAATTTGGCATTGGTTCAGCGATAAACTTATCTGGTGTATTTACAAAATCTTCTAAAGTATTACTAGTACGCATGTTAATTTTAGGTATTGAACTTAATTGAATACCTTCCATAGTTTTTAAAACTAGTTTTTTACTATTTTTTATATCTTTTAAATATTTATAAACAAGTCCTCTATATTTATATGAATTAATACCTGCTTCATCCATGAATTGTTCAATAAATTCTTCTTTAATCTCTGGACTTAAATCAATTACTTCTGCCATTAAGTCCTCTAAATAAACAACTTCAACCCCATTGGCTTTTAATGCTTTTGCAAAAGCGTCGTGTTCTTTTTGTGCATCAGGTAAATAAGGAATGTCATCAAATAATAATCTAGATAATGAATCTGGAGTTAAATGTAATAATTCCTTCCCTGGTCTATGTAATAAAACCTTTTTTAATTTTCCGATTTCACTAGTAACGTGAATTCCACTCATACTATCACCCTTCCATATTCTCTTTTAAATTATATCAAATTTTTATTAAATAGTAAATGTAAAATAAATAAAGGTATATATTTTTAATGACTTTTAGTCTAAAATTTGATAAACTTATTATGGGAAAGAATAATAAGGTGGTTAAATGAACACAATTGACAAAACCAAAACCTTTTTAATGATTGTTTTAACAGCAGTTATAATTGTATTTGCAACTACTTTATTTTTTACGTACAAAACTAAATCTTTTATAAATAAAAAAGTTAAAACTGATGAATTAGTAATAACTGAAACTACCAAGAATTATTTGATTAACCTTGTTCCTTTTTTAGGAGACTCAGAAGTTTTTTATGATGACAACATTTTTTCAAAGAAAAAAACTCTAGTATCAGAAGTTGATAATAACATATTATATGAAATGGCTTTAAATACACTTAATTCAATTCCAGATGATGAAGATTTAGAAGGAAATTATAGTTGGATGTGTTATGAAAGAGATTTGTTTGATAGTAAAATAAAAGAAATGTATAACATATCATCAAATACTGTTTCAAGGCCTACGTTGAGCGAATTAGGAGATGCAAAAAAAATATATCCAATGGAGAATAAAGTGTGTATTACTCATAATAGTAACCAAAACCCTGGGAATGTAATATCAAGTATATATAAAACAAAAAAAGAAAATAAAAACATAGTTATATATACCTATTCTCTTTTTGAAGATTGTATAAAAGAAAATAGTGCTTGTGATGGATGGAATGTTTATAGTGATTCAAAACTTAACAATAAAATTGATGAATATCTTTTTGATGAAGATATTAGTGACGACGATATAATTAACAAACATTATGAAGAAGCTGGTAGATATAAACATACATTTAAACCAATAGAAATTGATGGAAAAACAAAATATTATTGGTATTCAACTGAAAAACTGGAATAAAATTCCAGTTTTTATTTACTTAATTTTTCAACTCTTCTTTTTTCATTTAACATTGCTCTTCTCTTTGTCGCTGGCATATTGGCAAAAACATTTTTTTGATTTGTTTTAACTAATGCCATGTCTGCATAATCAATATGCATTTCTTCACCAGCCATAAATCCAGCAAGTTTAGAATTGATAAATAAACAAGGATATGAAATATCTGTTGGTTTAGCAGTATCATAACTTATTTTAGAGTTACTTAAGACTTCTTCTTTACCACCTAATATGTCATAAAACTCATCTATTTGATATGTATTTGAAAAACCAGGCATTACATTATTAATTCTTATACCTACTCTAGCATAATCTATAGATTGTTCACATATATATTGCGATAAACATCTTTTAGAAAAAACATATGCAAAATATGATGGAGAGATATTCTCTAGTTTTTCTATCATAGCATTCATTTCATCAATTGTCTTTGCATTAACAAATGGAGTTTGTTCTTCTTTGTAATTTTGCCAATTACTTGCTGCCGTAGTAGTTAAAAACATAATAGATGTGCCTTGTCCCATTCTCCATCTTAAATATTTGCTCATCATGTATTTACATGCGGTAAAATTAGTGTTAAAAGTAGTTTTATAATCACTTTTCATTCCACTTAATTCATGTAATCCAAAGAATGAATCAATATTTCTTGGTAATTGATTAAATGCATTATCTATATCATTTATATCAGAAAAATCACATGATACATATCCTGCAATACCAGGTATTTTACATTCATATATATCTAGAACATATACTTTAGCACCTAGTGCAACTAAATTTTGAATTACACTTTTGGCAACAGCACTAGTACTACCTGTTACTAAACATGTTTTATTATTATATCCAAATGCATCATTCATATATACCCCTCCTTATTATGTTAATTATAACATTTATTATTTATTAAAGTAAACACTATAATTCTTGTAATCCATTTTTTTGATTATTTCTTTTAATTATTTTTAAAACTATAATTAAAATAACAATAACTAAAATAATAATTTCTGCAATTAATTTATAATTTATTTTTTCTGTTTTTGTTAATTTTACATCATATTTAATAGAAGATATAATTTTATTTATATGTTCTTTATTTGTATCAGTTATTTCACTTTTTGTCTGTACAGAAAAAGTATAACCCTTACTATTAACTATAGTATAATAACTTAAAATATTATAGTCTGCATCTTTATATTCAGTAACGATAAAATTATAATCATTTTTTAAAACATAATACTTAGATGCTTTAACCTTTTTTGCTAGAGTACTAGCTAAATTATCAAGTTTTTCATCATTATAATTTGAAATATTATTTATATCTTGTACACTTTTAACTCTTAAAAACATCTCTATAGACTTATCTTGATATATAGCATCAATAAAAATATCGTTATCATAAAAGAGTTTGTTCATATAATCGTATGTCAAATTAAAATCATCTAAATATGGATTGTTTTCTAAGTTTTCTCTTGTAAAAACTGTCCAGTCATCATTAAAATCGATATGCAATTTTTGACTTGTAATATCATAATTTTTTGCAAATACTATTGTTGGAACCATAAAAACAACTAATAATGTATATAGAATCTTTCTCATTTTTTTCTCCTTGTTTTAAAAAAATAGACAAATTGTCTACTATTAATTATTTGATATTTTATTTTTTAATAATTCAAAAGCGTGTTCTACTTCTTTTTTATTATCAAGCATATGCATTAGTTCAGGATTTTTAAGATAAATTTTTTGTATAAGTTGTTTTTTACCATCCTCTGTAGAAAGAAAAACATATTTAGTGTCATTTTCAATTACCTGATTGATTAGAATATATTCTACGCCATCAACCTCGTATACTCTTATATCCATATTATAATACCTTTCCTTCTAAGCTTGAAACATTTTGAGCTATAAATAAATTATACATATCTTCAGCCCATTCCTCTGGGCTTTTGCCACCTAAAAACTCTTCAACTGTTTGATCGTTTTGGTCAGCAACACCCTTTAAAGTACGTGAAACTTGAATTCCACATTTTAAAACTTCGTCTACGCCAAATCTCCCAGTTAAATATTCAAAAAATTCCATATCTGCTTTTCCATCAAAGTATTCGTTCATAAAACGGTAATTTCTAGAACTATCTCTTTCAATGTTTTTGTCACCATCTGGAGTAAACCCAAAAAATACATTTATATCATTTTTCCTAAAAGCTGCTTCATAGTCATGGGTTACATTTGTAGCATATTCAGTAAGTATAGGATCGACTTCCTTTCTTATTTCGTCTTTTGCTAAACCCTGATTAACAGTATATCCAACAATCCCTAAAAATACTGAGACACCTAATCCAAAACCTACAAGTTGGGCTTTAGTAAAGTGTTTTCTTTTTCTATTATATGGCCTTGGAGATACTTTTTTTGTTGATTCGTATGCAATATTATTTAATAAATCCTCTGGTATATCTAAATCTTCGGATGGCATAACTCTATTCTTACGTCTTCTTTGCATCTTTTCAAATTCTTCAACTTGTTCATCATTTGTCATATGCACACTCTCCCTATAATAAATATACATTTTTTTAAAAAACATGTCAATTAATTTATGAAAATATATGTAAAGAAAAAATAGGCTTAGTTGCCTATTTGATTTCTATTTTTTTTCTTGAGTTTTCTTTTGTTTCTTTAGGAACTACAACTTTTAAAGTTCCTTTTTTAAATTCTGCTTCTATTTTTTCTTCATCAACATCACCTAAATAGAATGATCTAGAGAATTTTCCATAATGTCTTTCTCTTCTAATATAATTCTTTTTAGAATCTTCTTCATTCTCTTCGGATTTAGTTTCAGCGCTTATAGTAATATATCCATTTTCACATTCTACGCTTATGTCATCTTTATCATATCCTGGAATATCCATAACGATATGGTACTTATCATCCTTTTCATAAATATCGCATTTCATTTGGTCCTTTTCGGCAGGCTCAAGAAATGCGTCAAAGAAATCGTCGCCTAAATAATATCTTTTTGGAATAAAACTCATATTATTCATCACCTTTCTGATACTGTTATACCACTAAAATTAGCACTTGTCAAGACAAAGTGCTAATTTTTTTTATTATTAATTAAAGTTTACATTTCTATTCTCTTTTTCTTCGTCTTTTGCTTCATACATATTTTCAGTTTCATACTTTAATATTCTGGCTACAATATTGCTTGGAAACATTTCTACTTTATTATTATACGATCTAACTGTTGCATTATAATATTTCCTAGAATTAGCAATTTCATCTTCCAATTTAGTTAACTCTGCAGATAGATGAAGAAAGTTTTCATTCGCTTTTAATTCTGGATATGCTTCAGCGATTGCCATAAGTCTGTTAATACCTTTAGTTATTTCTTCGCCTGCATTTATTTTATCTTTATCACTAAAATTATCATAGTTATTATTTCTAAAACGAATAACTTCTTCTAATGTTGATTCTTCATGTTTTGCATATCCCCTAACGGCTTCTACTAAATTTGGAACTAAATCCCATCTTTTTTTAAGATATACATCCATAGTTGCAAAAGCTTCCTTTACTCTGTTTTTTGCTCTTATTAAACTATTAAAAATTAACAATATAACTAATACTATAAAAACTAAAATTCCTAAAATTATAAATGTTCCTTTCATACTCTTCTCCTTACTATACTATTAGTATATCATAATAAGTAAAAAAAAAGAAGATTACTCTTCACCAGATTCACTTGTTGATTCTTCTATAACTTTAATGCTTGTTATTATTGGTTGATCTTCTTTTTCTATAGTTCCATTATCATCAGTTGGTTTTGCATTATTAGCAATTTTATCAACGACTTTCATACCACTTGTTACATGGCCAAATGCCGCATATTGTCCATCTAAGAAAGTGCTATCTTCATGTACAATAAAGAATTGACTACTAGCGCTATCATTTTCTTGACTTCTAGCCATAGAAATAACGCCTCTTTTATGACTTATGTTATTTTCTACACCATTTGAACTAAATTCACCTTTTATTGTTTCTTCTGATCCACCAGTTCCATCTCCATTTGGATCTCCACCCTGAATCATAAAGCCTTTCATAATTCTATGGAAAGTTAATCCATCATAAAACCCTTTATCAACTAGTTTTACAAAGTTAGTTACTGTTATAGGTGCAGTGTCAGCATCTAATTCTAATTCTATTTTTCCATAATCTTTTACGTCTATTACAACATTTACTTTTCCACTCATAAGTTTCTCCTCTTTTTTTGTCTTATTATTATTTGAACAACCTACACATATAAAAAGTGTAAGTATTACTAACAAATATTTAATTGTTTTTTTCATTTTCTTTTTCCTTTCTAATCATATTTATTTGATTTCTATTTATTTCAAATAAAACTTTATTTTTATTTACAACAACTTCTAATATTATACCACACACGAACAATAATACAGATATCATTAGTAAGAATAATGAAAAGAATAATGTTGGAAATCTTGGTACTAACCCTGTTTCAAAGTATTCAACAAATACTGGTACCCCGAATATAAACGATATTATCATTACGATTAGTCCTAAAAAACCAAAGAATGAAAATGGTCTATACTCTTTATAAAGTTTCATAATCGTTTTTAATACTTTATAACCATCACTAAGTGTATTTAATTTGCTTTCACTACCTTCAGGTCTATCTTTATATTCAACAGGTATTTCTTTTATTAAAAAGTTATTATCAAGCGCGAATATCGTCATTTCTGTTTCTATTTCAAAACCTTTTGATAATATTGGAAATGATTTAACAAACTCATTATTAAATGCTCTATAGCCAGTCATTATATCCTTTATATTACTTTTAAATATACGATTAATAAGTTTTCTAACAAGTTTATTCCCAGTGTTATGAAATGCTCTTTTATTTTCTTTAAAATATGTACTTGATAATCTATCACCTATTACCATATCTGCCTTACCTTCAAGTATTAAATCACACATTTCTTTTGCATGTTTTGCCGGGTAAGTATCATCACCATCAATCATTAAATAGCAATCGGCATCTATTTCCTTAAACATTGTTTTTATAACATTTCCTTTACCTTGTTTATATTCATATCTAATTATAGCGCCTGCTTTTTTTGCTTTTTCTACAGTCTTATCAGTTGAGTTATTATCATATACATAGATATCTGCATCAGGCAAGGCTTTTTTATAATCATTTACAACTTTTTCTATAGTAGTTTCTTCATTATAACACGGTATAATTACTGCTATTTTCTGCTTTTTCATATCGCACCTCTTGAATTATTATATAATAATTTTAGATAAAAAAAAAGCTCTAAAAAGAGCTTAGCTTACAGTAACTGTTCTAACTGCTATTGCGCCTCCTGCGAAATAGTAAATTCTATATGTTCCTGCTTCATTTGTTTTTACGCTGCCAAATGTTTTAATTTTATCACTTACATCGTTTCCTTCAGCATCTGTAGCAGTTGCACCTGGGTCTGTAAATTCTGAGTTAAGTGCCACAGTCATGTTTTCTTCACCATTTAATGTGATTTTATATCCCATTAGTGCTTTAGTACTAACATTAGCTGCTTCTGTACTTTCACTTCCAGCACTTTCTTCAGCCTGTGATTCACTTTCGATGCTTTCTGTTTGCTTGGCTGATTCATTGCTAGTATTTTCTGTAGCTTTTGGCATTGTTCCAACAAACATATAAATTATAAATGCAATACATAAACACAATACTATAATTACAGGTATCATTACTTTTTTCTTCATATTAATCTCCTATCTTATAATGATTATAATGCATATTTTGAATATTTGCAATATTATTTAAACATACTAATATCAACATTACCTTCTATTCCAACAACCGAACCTGTTGAAGTATACTGCCATCCAATATAATCACCGGCATATTGACATTTTTTATAATATTGGGCTACCCATATAGGATATTCTTTTATTTTATCACTGTTTAAATATGTGGAACTAAGCGCATACAAATTACCATATACACCTACATTATTATATCCACCAGCATGCATTTTATTGACAAATTTAGGTATAACCACCTCATAAGTACTAAGAGGTATAGAAGGTATTTCTGCGTCGTAATAAACAAATGTAGATTTAGGTATATTATATTTTTTCATGGTATCCATTACACACTGAGCTTCTGCTTCTGCAGCATAATCAACCTTTGCATAACCATAAATATATATAGAAAATGGTATATTATACTTTCTAACACCTTCTAAATTCTTAGCAAAATAACTATCTGTTCCACAAGGGTCAGTATAAGATTTTCCCCAACCAACTCTAATTATTGCTGCATCTATATCTTTTCTTTCTGAAATAAGTTGCCAATTAATATCTTTTTGATATGAAGAAACATCGACTACTTTTTTAGCATTATTAGATACTTGTTTACCTACATCATCAAAATAATACTTTCTTCCATCTATATATTTAAACCCTGTTGCAAGTGTATTATAGTAATTGTAATAATAAGTTGCATTATTTTGATTTTTGAATGTTCCCTTAATTAAGGCCTGTTTAGAATCTATTTCTGGATCTTCTCCTTTTTTAACTAATTTAATTTGAATCTGTGATAAATTCTCATCGTTTCCAATACTTCCGGCCATTTCACCATTTTTAGCCCATCCAAGCCATTTAGCGCCTGGAACATACGCTCTATAATAAACATCATAGTAATTAGAAACATCTCCTGTTAAACGCACTTTAATTGCTTCTATACCACGCCATTTACCAGTTGTACCAGACATCGCATCGTTAGAAACTTCATTTTGCCATCCTTCATTGGATACATAAGATGCATAAACAATATTACCGCTTATACCACTATCTAGTTTTACTTTGAAGGCTTCTATACGTTTACCTTCCATGCCAGCAGGTTCATTTTCTTTAACGTAAGATAACCACTGTTTATCAGACACATGAGTTATATAATTAACCCTATTAAATAATTCTCTATATGGATGTTTACCCACACTCATTGTAGAGTATTTTTTATATACAATTTTAACTTGATAGCCTTCTATTCTTTTATGATATCCAATCGTACCAGCAATACCATCATTTTTCGTCCAATCAAGCCATCCATAATCTGATGTATGAACTCTATAATATACATCGTAATCTTCCGCAAGTTTTCCGGTTAGTTTTACCTTAATAGCCTCATATTGATTATCAGCATCTAAAGAATCAGTGCCACCTTCTAAATAATCACTCCACTCATCATTTTTATATATGCTATAAGAAATATTTCCTTCTATATTTGAATTATTAACTAGAGATATAGACATTCCATGAAGCGCTTTCCATGCTCCTGTAGTACCAGATAAAGCTCCATTCGATACATTATTTTGCCAATTATTATCTACATATGCTTTATATGAAACATCTATAAATGAAGCTTTTGGAACAAGTCTAATTTTAATTCCTTCCATTCTTCTCCATTGTCCTGTAGTTCCACCAACAGCATTGTTTTTTACGCATTTTTGCCAGCCATAATCTTGGCCATGTACACAATATTCAATGTCATAATAATTAGCTATTTCACCAGTTAGTCTTATTCTAATAGCTTCCATTCTTCTATATTGACCTGTTGTACCAGCAAGGGCACCGTTTTTAACATAAGGAAGCCATCCATAATCAGCGACATGCGCAGAATATTCTATATTTCCAGGAATATCAGATACAAGATTTATCTTAATTCCTTCCATTCTTCTGTATTGTCCTGTTGTTCCTGCTAATTGATATTCATTAACTTGTTTTTGCCAACCATAATCTTGCCCATGCGCTTGATAAGTTAAAGATGCATTACTTGCATTAACATTAATTAAAGATAAAGAAATGATACAAATAAGTAAATAATATATTTTTTTCATTATCCAACCGTAACCGTTCTAATAACTATTGCCTTACCAACATAATAATATATTTGGTAAGTTCCAGCCTTATTTGTATTTACTTTTCCTTCTACTTTTATTTTGCTTGATATATCATTTCCATTCTTATCTTTAGCTACTGCACCTGGGTCTGTAAAAGTTTCTCCAACTGCAATAAATATTTCTTCAGAACCATTAAGTTCTATAGTAGCTCCTTCTTCATCAGCTTGAGCTTCTTTTTTGTTTTCTTCTTCTTCAGTTTTTGCAGGTTCACTCATATCTACAGATTCAACACTTTCAGTATTATTAATAGATTCAACTATTCTTGCAGATTCTTCTTGACTTTCAGTTTTATCTGATTTCATGTTTGAAAACATAAGTGCAAGTAATATTCCTACACATATGATTCCAATAGTGCTAAACACCCATATGTTTTTCATATACAACACCTCATTATTATTATAGCACATCTTGCATAAAAAAAATGCAAAGAAATTACTTTTTATCATTCTTTACATTTAAATTTTCAGAAACAATAAACCTTGGTCTTGCTTTTGTCTCACTATATATTTTACCAATATATTCTCCAATAATTCCTAAAGAAAGCATTTCAATTCCTGCAGCAAGCCATATAGAACATACTATAAATGTCCACCCACTTACTGTATGACCAGTGAATTTAACAATTAGTGAATATATAATGACTGCCATACTTACAACAAACATTATTATACCAAGATTTAAAACCATTCTAATAGGTTTAACGCTAAATGATGTTATTCCATCCCACGCAAATGAAAGCATTTTTTTAAGTGGATATTTACTTTCACCTGCAAAACGTTCATTTCTTTCGTAGTATACGATATCAGTTTTATATCCAATTAAAGGAAACATTCCTCTAAGAAATAGATTTACTTCTTTATAACTTTCAAGATTATCAAGAACAGTTTTGCTAGTTAATCTGTAATCAGCATGGTTAAATACGATTTCTACTCCCATCTTTTCCATAAATTTATAAAAACCTTCTGCAGTAGTTCTTTTAAACCAAGTATCTTTTTTTCTTGCACTTCTAACCCCGTATACTATTTCGCATCCATCATAATATTTTTCAAGCATTTCATCTACAGCATTTATATCATCTTGCAAATCAGCATCCATACTTATAACAACATCTGCATATTCTTTTGCTGTCATTAATCCGGCAAGAAGAGCATTTTGATGTCCTCTATTTCTTGATAAACTTATTCCAGTAAATAATTCCTCTTTTTCATTTATCTCTTTTATAAGTTCCCAAGTCTTATCTTTAGATCCATCATTAACATACATTACTCTAGAATCTTTATTAATAACTTTTTTCTTAATTAAATCATTTAATTTTTTCTTTAATTGTTTTGTAGTTTCTTTTAATACTTCTTCTAATGTTTTATTTTTCATAAACCCTCTCCAATAAAAATTATTTATTTACTAATTCAAATAGTTCTTTAGCTTCTAACATACAATCTTCCATAGAACAATATGTCCAACCACCATATCTACCTATAGTATATATTTTTTCTTCTTTTAGATTTTCTTTAAGTTTCTTAACTTCTTTTTCGTTTTCAGTATCTATATGTACATATGCTGGATCCATTACTATACTCTCATAATCAACAAGTTCAAAAGATGAATCAATAACGCCTATTTTGTTTAGATTTTCTATAGTTAACTTTAATTGATTCTCAATATCATCTACTTGCTGTTCTTTAGAATAACCAATTTCAATATACATACTAAGCTTATCTGTACCAAGAATATTGTCATAAAAACCAATTCTATAAAAATTAATGTTTTTATCTGGAATATATAGCCAATGATGATTATTATATTTTGATTTTTTATTAAAGCCTAAGTTAAATACTAAAACTTTATTATATGAAAGGTTATCGCTTAATTTGTTATAACTATCATTGTTAAGTAATTTCAAAAATTTGTTAAATGGACTGGTATTTATAAAATATTCAAACTCTACTTTCTCTCCATTACTGAGTGTTGCAATATGCTCATCCATATCTACACTCAATATAGAGGTATTAAGTATTATATTTTCATTATTTATATCTTCTAATAATATATCAATAATTGTTTCTGCACCTTTTTTAGGGTATAAAAATGTGTTGTTATATGAATTATTAGTGCTGTTTTTCATATTTTTGATGATTGCATCTTTATCAGCATAAGGAAAGAATCTTCCCATTGCATCTTTATCTAATTTTGTTAAATCGCAAGCATATAATTTTTCATTATAAGGTTTTAAGAATTTTTCTGTTATAGATTTACCAAATTTTCCATAAAGCATATCCAAAAAATTATCGTAATCTTCTTTTTCTTTTTTATCAAAAAGATCATATAAGCAATCAATAAATTCTTCTTTTTCTAGCTCATGAATATTCATTTGAAATGGATAATCAATTAATTTATTTTTGTAATAAATAAATGTTTTCTTCTCTTGTGTTACAAAATCATCTTTGTCTAAACTGTCTATAAACTTTTTTTTGAATTCTTCTGTTTTAAAATGGAAAAAATGTCCAGCATAATCCCAAACATAACCATTTCTTCTAGTTGTCCTGCAAAAACCTCCAGGTTTGTTTTCTTTTTCAATTATTAAATAATCTTTTTTTGCATAACTAGCAAAAGTTAAACCTGAAATTCCTGCTCCTAATATTAAGTATTTGGTTTTTTTCATTTATTATTCCTCCTTAATTAACAAGTATATTAGATCAAATTATTGAACATCTATGTAATATTTTTCAATTATGGCATCTACTATTCTTTCACTTGCATAGCCATCACCATAAGGATTAGATGCCTTGCTCATTTTTTCATATGTTTTTTCATCTGTTAATAATTTCATTGTTTCTTTATAAATTATTTCTTCATCCGTACCTACAAGTTTTAATGTTCCTGCATCGATTCCTTCAGGTCTTTCAGTAGTGTCTCTTAAAACTAACACTGGTTTACCTAAGCTTGGTGCTTCCTCTTGAATTCCTCCGCTGTCAGTTAATATTATAAACGATTTGTTTTGAAAGTTATGGAAATCAAACACTTCAAGCGGTTCAATTAATCTTATTTTATCATTTTTACCAAAAACCTCTTTTGCAACTTCTCTCACTTTAGGATTTAAATGAATTGGATAAACTACTTTAATATCATCGTTTTCATCAACAACTCTTTTAATTGCTTTAAAGATTCTTCGCATTGGATCCCCAAGATTTTCTCTTCTATGCGCAGTTAAAAGTATCATTCTATCTTTTCCAACCCAGTCAAGGACTTCATTTTTATAATTTCTTTCAACTGTAGTTTTCATTGCATCTATAGCAGTATTGCCTGTTACATATATTTTGCTTTCATCTATGTTTTGTTTAAGAAGATTTTCTTTACTTAAATTGGTTGGTGCAAAATACATATCTGTCATGCAATCAACCATTTGTCTATTCATCTCTTCTGGATATGGTGAATATTTATCATAAGTTCTAAGTCCTGCTTCCACATGACCAATATCTACTTGATTATAAAATGCTGCAAGTCCACCTGCAAAGGTTGTTGTTGTATCACCATGAACAAGAACTATATCTGGTTTTTCTTTTTTTATTATTTTTTCAAGCCCTAATAACGCTCTTGAGGTTATATCAGATAGAGTTTGTCCTTGCTTCATAATATTTAAATCATAATCTGGTTTTATTTTAAATGTTTCTAGTACTTGATCGAGCATTTCTCTATGTTGGGCAGTTACACAAACAATAGACTTAATTTCTTTTCTTTTTTCAAGCTCATTAACAACCGGTGCCATCTTAATTGCTTCTGGTCTAGTTCCAAAAATTGTCATTACTTTAATTTTTTCCATAGTTTTCACCCTATTTTGTGTCTTTAACAAACTCTTCTACAAATTTATCATAACTTTTTGCAACATTTATAGCATTATACTTATCAATATTTTTGTTTACATCTTCTCTTGATATTTTATTTTCTATAATTTGCTTTAATCTCATGTATATTTCATCTTCACTAAATGATACTAAAACTTGGTTGTTTTCCCTCATAATATCTGCAGTAGGACCTGAATCCATGGAAATTGATATAATATTTGAACCAGAGCCCATATAGTCTGCTAGTTTTGCAGGGAAATAAATGTTTGTTTTTAAAGTATTACCAAAATTTGTGTCTACATTTAAAAGCCAATCACTATTTTTCATGATTTCTAAACTTTCAAAATAATCAACTGATTTTTTAAAATGGATTACATCTAAAAGAAAGTTATTAATGATATATAACTTGTCACTATCATCCATATCACCATAAAAATCAAAAGCAATTTTGTTTGGTAAATCCGGATCGTTTTCTAGCAGTCTTTTAATAGCCTTAAGTAGTTGTTTAGGGGTTCTTGCTCTATCCAAATGTCCTAAAAATGACACATGTATTTTTCCATCAGTATTTTTTAGCTTCTTGTTTGGATAAAAATCTTTATCAAAACTATGTGGCAATATAATAACTTTTTCTTCAAAACCTTTATTACTTAATAACATATGTTCTAATTCATATGGATTGTTAAGTATAATTCTATCTGCGTTTTCTAATGTATTGCTTTCAATTATTTTATATCTAGGTTCAGTATCATATTTTTTCAAATAATGATTCATTCTGTAATTCCAAATCATATTCTTTATGATTCTTTTTGGAGATAATAAAGTCTTAAATCCTATAATTCCAATTTCAAAGCCACTTGCTGCATATGGAGATGACTCTCTATAAAACTTTGTAAATGGGCTATTATATATAGGATCCCCAAAGGAAGCAATCCATTTTACTTTTGGGAATAGTCTTTTGATTTCAAGAGCCATTTCATGAGATTCAGGAGCCATTGCTCTAGACATAATATATTCATACTCATCATGATGTTTTTTAAAGTATTCAATACCTTCATTTATCCATTCTCTTAATTCTGATGATTTTGAAAAGATGGTATTAATGTTTTTGCTAACTAATCTTTCTTCTTTATTGCCATATGTCCAAGATAAATTGTCTTTTTGAGTAAAAACATCATATTTATATTTTGAATTTTTTAAAAGTTTAAACGTTACTAATCCTTCTGAAGAATTAACTGGAGGAAAATACCAGCTTATTACAAATGCTTTTTTCATATTAATTGCTCTCCTTTATTTGTTTGTTGTTTTCTCTGTTTTTGCTTCTCATTTGTAAAAAATCTGCTAGTCTGCTAAACCAGAATTTTTTGCTTTGAGCAAAAACAAAATTAGTATTACGATTCCATTTAACACTTCTACTATAATTATTAGTTTCTTCGTATAAATCAGGTGCTTTTTCTTTTAAATATTTATCTAACTCTCTTATTTCATTTAAACATTTTTTATCAGGTAATTTTATCTTTGTAAATATTGTGTATTCAGTATTAAGCATTAGTGCTATTATGTATTTTGCATATTCTTTTTTGTTTTTGCTTAAATCCTCAGTTGTATAAAATTCTATTAATCTTTTTAATACCTTTTCGTGATGTTTTCTATTTCTTACTAATGCTTCTGGATTAACACTTTGATCCGGACGACCTATAAAATATCTATATACGTTATAATTTAAATAAATAAAATTGTTTAAATATTTTAATGGAAATAACAAATATTCCATATCTACATAGAAGCAATGTTCATCAAGCTCTAGCTTAGCCTCTTTTAATATTTCTGTTTTTATGTTCATTGATGCCATACAAAAATAATCTGGTTTTAATAATTCTAAATCCAAATCTTCAAATTTATAGACTTTATTATATTCTAGATTTTTATAGTTCAATAAAATAATAGAATTATTAAAAACTTGCTCTTGTTGATAGTCAGTAATAACTAAATCTAAATCTATTTTTTTTAAATCTTTAACCAATTTAGAAAAGTCATCTACATTTACCCAATCATCAGAGTCAATTACTCTGAAATACTTTCCAGTGGCAGCTTTTAATCCAACATTAATAGTTGAACCATGTCCACCATTTTCTTTATCTATCACTTTAACAGTCTTAGGGTATTTTTTTTCATATTTTTTAGCAATTTCCAAAGAATTATCCTTACTGCCATCATTGACAATAATAATTTCTAAATCCTTTAAAATCGAATCATCAAAAACCAAGCTTTCTATACATCTATCTAAATATTTTTCTACGTTATAGGTTGGTACTACAATAGTTAATGTTTTTTTCATATTTTTCTCACTTTCTTTTATCTATATTAATTTTATCATATATAAAAAATCAAATCAAACAAAAAGGGCTATATTTAGCCCATTTGAGATTTATAATAATGATCACATACTTCGTTTGTATCACCTATTTCTTGGACAACACCATGCTCAAGCCATACAACTTTATTACATAGGTCTCTTATAGATTGAAGGTTATGTGATACATATAATACTGTAGTTCCACCTTTAATCATTTCCATCATTTTATTCTTGCTTTTTTCCTGAAATTTAATATCACCAACTGAAAGAATTTCATCAACAATTAGTATTTCTGGATCTACTATAGTTGCAATAGAAAATGCTAGTTTAGCAGTCATACCTGAAGAGAAGTTTTTAACAGGGACATCTAAGAATTCTCTTAATTCTGAAAATTCAACAATATCTTCAAACTTTTCATCAAGCAATTCTTTTGAATAACCTAGAACTGCACCATTAAGATATATATTTTCTCTAGCAGTAAGTTCCATATCAAAACCCGCGCCAAGTTCAATCATTGGTGATATTTGCCCATTGACTTGAACACTGCCTTCAGTTGGTTTCATAACACCACTTACTACCTTTAATAGTGTTGATTTACCAGCTCCATTTGAACCAATAAGCCCAACAACTTCACCTTTATCAACATGAAAATTAACATCTTTTAATGCCCAAAAGAAATTATCTTCTTTTTTCTTTTTGTTTTTTCTATGTTTACCACTTAATATGTTTATAAATGTTTGTTTAAAAGAGTTGTCTCTTTCAACACCTAAATTATATTTCATACCTATATTATTTAACGTTATCATCTGACACTCTCCTAAATATAATAAATAAATTTATCTTGATTTTTCTTAAATACAATAGCACCAACAAGAAGCATACCTACTGCCCATAATCCCATTGTTAAAAGAAGTGTTCCGCTAGGCGCATGACCATTTACAACTATCACTCTAGCACCTTCTAAGAATTGATATAATGGATTTAGTTTAAAAATCTTTTGTAATGATTCTGGAATTATTTGTATACTATAGAATACTGGAGTTACATATTGCCATATCATTAGAATTATTCCATATATATAGAACATATCTCTAAGCAACACTGATACCGCAGAGAGTAAGAAACTTATTCCAACTGTAAATATAAATAAACACAAAAACACATATGGCAATAATAAGAAATATATATTAAAGTGGCATACATATTCCCCTAAACCAAAATATGATGCAGCGATAAGCCCTATCCAAGGTATAAGAGTTAATAAGAAATTAATACCTACAAATAGACATTTTGATAATGGAAAAATATACTTTGGAATATATACTTTATTTAATAATCCAAAATTAACAACTATACTAGTCATACCATTATTGGAAGCTTCACTAAAATAATTAAACATAATAATACCAGTCATCAAATATACTAAGTAGTTTTGACCTTCTACTTTGAATTTAAACATTTGAGAAAATACAACTGCCATTACTATCATCATAAGTATAGGATATAATAAACTCCATACTACTCCTAGTACGCTTCTTTTATATTTCACTTTAAAATCTCTAGAAATAAGCTCATTCATTAAGAATCTATATTTCTTGAAATTCCAAACAATATTTCTCATCATTTTTATCATATTTCTTCCCTCATTCTTATCAATTATAACAAAAAGCTATTTTGATTTCAATATAGCATAAATATTACAGTATAACTTTGTTAATACATAACTTTTTTCTATAATTCTTTTAACAAAAGGTCTTTTATTAAAGTATTTGTTATGTTTATAATCCTCTACATTATATCTCATATAATTAAAAGCTTGTTTTATAAACTTGCTTCTTATTTGTTTATCTTTTTGATATCTTTGTTGTACTGTATAATTAGTTAAAGTTCCAACAATTAATGTCTCTAAAGCTTCTTTATATACTTTAGTATTTAAGTCCTTTCTTGCAATATCTAACACTTTAAATATATCGAATACTTTTTCATCATAAGTTTTAGTTTGACTATCATTGTCTACATAAAAGTAATTTAAACATTCATCAAATTTTCCAATACTTTCAGAACTTTTTAATAGCTTAATAACAAAATTAACATCTTCATATTTTATAACTTCTGCGAATCTGTTCTCTGCTTTTTTGAATAAGCTCTTCTTATATATCTTGTTACATGGCCCCAAATTTACAATATTAATCAGTTCAGGATTTTTCCTTAAAGTTGTAGTTTCAAAAGTATCAAGATGTACTTCTTCTATTTTTCTATTTTTATAAAAATTATAATAGTCACATACAAGCATATCTAATTTTTCTTCTTTAGCTTTTTTATACATTTTTTCAACAAAAGATTCATCTAAATAATCATCACTATCCACAAAAGTTAAATACTCTCCTGTAGCGTTTTCTATACCAAAATTTCTAGAAGCACCAATACCGTGGTTTTCTCTTTTAAAATACTTAATTCTATTATCGGTATAAGATGACATTAGTTTTTCAGTATCATCAGTTGAACCGTCATCAACTATTATTAATTCCCAGTTTCTATCTGTTTGATACAAAATACTTTCAACAGCTTTTTTAAGAGTAGTCTTCCTATTATATGTTGGTATTATAACGCTAATTTTTGCCATTTTTTCTCCTTTTAAATATCTTTTTTAAATCATTTTTTATTATCCATTTAGAATTCACATTCGAAATAATATAGTTGACTTTATCATCAATAGTTTCGCATGTAAACTGTCTTAATTCTCTAATTTCATTCTTTAAATTGATTATTTCCTGTTTATTCTTTGTAACATCGCCATGTAATAGAATTTTGTTTTTAATAAACATATTTCTCGTATCATACTTGATAAAATTATAGACTATATCTGCAACGATTTCTGATATATGAAACTGATTTTTTTTGTTAACTTTTTTAATCTTATTAAAAAGTTCTTCAGCTTTAGATTGGTTATTTATAAAACTAGCATTTTTAATCTCTTTAATATATTGTTCAGTAATTATTCTAACATCGAATTCTTCTTTAATTTGATCTCTAATATAATAATCTAATTTATTAGAAGACATATTATTTATTTGTTTATTTAAATCATTTATGGAAATATCATCAAAATATTCTGGTACAAAATTAAGTTTTTTTGCTCTTTCATATATTTTTTTATCTATCAAACCAACAACTCTATCATACCCAATAAATAATACTGGATATCCCATTGCAAGTCCTTCAATAGCAACTCTTCCTAAACCAATCACACCGTTGTATTTATCTAGTGTAACTTCGTTTATATTATCTACATATCCTTTAAAACTTACATTAAGTTTTTTCCTTTTTGCCATATTTTCTAGTTTTTTCTTTTCAGTACCTTCTCCATATACATCGATACTTTCAATATTTAGTTTTGGTAACATTTCAAACAATTTTTTTATTGCTCCATATTTGTCTATATCAAGTCTAGAAACTAATGCCCATTTCTTATTATCTAATACTTTAGTTTGCTTATATGCATCCAGATCAATTGGATTAGGTAGTAGTAAAAAATTATTATTCCCTTGTTGTCTACTCATTTCACATAGTTTTTCTGAAACACCAATATTTAAAGAAACACCTTTTTCAAAAATATATTCAAGTAATATCTCATCAAATAAATTTGGTGTGAATGTTAAAGAACCATATCCATGACAGGTATATACTAGTTTTGTACCTGTTAATTGAGTGGCAAAGAATGCTTGATACACCGAATAAAATGGATGTACTTGTACTACATCTATTTTTTCTGCTTCTATTATTTTAACAAGTCTATCTACATCAGAGCAAAAATCAGCAATAGTAACATCATAGTTAAAATGAAAATCACTATATATTTTTGCATCATTTAAATAGCTAGTCTTTTCATATTTTCCAAAAGCATATACTAGCTTATTATGTTTTTTAAGCTCATTATGAAGTGTATTAATGTTAGTCTCAAGCCCACCCCTAGAAAAATTTTCTGAAACAACAAGTATATTCATATTATCACTTAATCCTATCTATATATTATTTTGTATAACCCTTTTTTAACTTTTCTTAGAACAGTATCATCTATCATATTATCAAATGCTTTTAATTCTTTTAACTTACTAATATATCTTTTTTTATCATCTTTATTTAGATCTTTTGATCTTATAATAACACAATTACTAATATAGCTTTTATAGTATTTTGAACCATTATACTTCATTAAATTCTCATATTGTTTTAAAACATCGAACGTTTTATTCTTAGTATTTGTATAATTATCTACATGAGACAAACTTATATTTCTTTGTAAGTAATTATAACCTATATAATCTATTGATAATATGGTTTTAGCTTTATCAATTACAAGTGGTATAAGTCCATAATCTTCATGAATAACCCCTGGCATAAAAGAAAACTTATTCTTTTTATAATAACTTGTTTTATAAAGATATAATGTACTTACTTCAACATATTTATAATTTGTTATTAATTCAAATCCAGTTGAACCATTTGTTAAATCAAATCCCTTTTCATGATATTCAGATATCAAATTACCATCTTCATCAGTAGTTCTAAGCTGGAATCTAATTAAATCCGGTTTTTCTTTAACATAATTATTTAGCGTTGAAACTAAGTTATATTCAATAAAATCATCACTATCAAGAAGTAAGAAATAATCCCCAGTTGCTTTTTTTATCCCTTCATTTCTTGCTACACTTAATCCTTTATTCTTTTGATCTATTAGAGTAATATTTTTATATTTCTTAGTATACTTTTTTATGATATCTAAACTATCATCAGTTGATCCATCGTTAACGATGATTATTTCTATATTATCATAATCTTGATTAATTGCACTTTTAATACATTTATTTAAATATTTGCTTGTATTATATACTGGAATAATTATGCTATATTTCATCATTAATCACCTTTTCAAATTCAACTAAATTTAGTTTATTTAGTTTATCAACATCATAATCTATCTTTTTAGGTTTATTCATTACTTCTTTCATAGTTTTAACTAAATCATCAGTATTTTTTACTATATATGCATATTTAGAAATATCTAAATCCTTGCTTTTAAGTGGCACTGTTGTAACTATTTGTTTTTTAAGTATTATACTTTCTAAATAAACAACAGGGAATCCTTCATAATCACTTGTTAATAAGAAACTATCCGCCTGTTTTAAATAAGAATAAGGATTTCTTTTTTTACCTAAAAATATAATTCTATCTTCTAATCCTAACTTTTTAACTTTTTCTTCATATTCTTTTCTATCCGGGCCATCCGCGATAAGCCATAAATAAACATCTTCCTTTTTAAGTTTATCAATTGCATCTATCATACGACTTATTTTCTTTTCTTTTTCCATAAGTCTTCCAATAAATATAAATGTATAACCTTTTTTCTTTAAATCTATTTTTTCTTTTGACTTAGTTATTATTTCTTCAATATTAACTTGATTGTTTATAGCCTTACATCTAGATTCTAAATTCTGATATTCTTTTATAAAGTTGTTTTTAGAATCTTCTGAAACAAATATAATATGTTTAAATTTATCTATCTTTCTATCATCAAAAAACTTTCTAAAGCCTTCATTATCATAAGCCTTTGTATAATCACTATGAACATATATACATGTATTATTAGATAGATATCTAGCTATTATAGTAGATGGAGTATCATAAGTGGCATATGCACATGAAAAATCATATTTTTTATATTTTCTTAGTATATAGAATATTAATTTTAATCTATTGATTATTTTTCTGAAAATAACTATTTTGCATTTAGATAATCTATATTCTTCAACTTTAACTTCTTTTGGTAAATCACTTAAAAATATCCCTTTTTTTTCTTGCAATAAAAGAGTAACATCATATTTTTTATAATCTAAAACTTTTAATAGATTTAATAATGCTTTTTCCGTTCCACCAATATCAAGATTATATGATGCAAAAAAGAGTTTTTTCATTTTTCCACCTCTAAATATATTATACAGTAAAAAATATTTAAAATAAAGAATTATGTAGTTATTTAAGATTGATTTAATTAGCGTTCAAATGATATACTTGTGTTGTGATATAAGGAGGTTATTTTATGTTAATTGCAATTATGTGTGTTAGAAATGAAGAATATCACTTACCAACATTTTTAGATCATATTAGAGACTACGTAGATGGTTTTGTTGCACTTGATGATGGTTCAACCGATGATACTATCAAAATACTAGAAAATGAGCCTAAGATGCTCAAGGTTATTAAAAACAAAGTAACTAATAAACTAGATTGGGATGAAGCAGAGAACAGAAAAAAACTAATAAAGGAAACATATAAAGTATCCAAAGATAAAAACAACACTTGGGTTATATGTTGTGATCCCGACGAAAGATTTGAAAAAAGATTTTTAAAGAAAATGAAATCATACTGTAATCCTGATACTAAAAAAGTATATGGTGTACATTTTAGGGAAATTCATAACAAATTTAATACTTATAGATGTGATGGTTTATGGGATAAAAAGGAAAAATATATTTTATTCCCATTAAAGAAAAACATGAAATTCGATAAAGTATATACATATAGACATCATATTCATTGGTTCTATGATGATTTAATTGGTTGTCAAGAAATGACTAAATATAATTTATATCACTTAAAAATGCTTAAAGAGGAAGAAAGAAAAAAGAGAGCGGAACTTTATAATAAGTTAGATCCTGATAAAAAAATACAACCAATAGGTTATGACTACTTATTTGATAATGAGGGTATGAAACTTAAAAAGATAGGTCTTTTATCAAAATATGATTATTCTTTAATACCTGAAGATTTAAAAACTTATAAAGCAAAATAAAAACACCAAATGAACTAGTCAAGTAAAAATAGACAGTTTATAAAAAAGAGCATTAAAACCCTGATTCAATTTTATACTGAATTGGGGTTTTATAATTTAATGAAT
>CADBKG010000021.1 GCA_902795215.1 uncultured Erysipelotrichaceae bacterium
AATAGGTCTTCCCATATTATCATCTCCTTTATTAAATTTTAACACAGAAAAAGTAGACTGGTCTTTTTTTTGACTGTCTACTTTTATCATATCACTTCATAAGATGTCTTTTTTAGTTCATTAATTTCTTTCGCTTTTCTGAAAAGTGTGTTCTTTCTTCTGTCATATTTAGTATTGAAGCATTAAAGTAATCAATGTTGAAATATTTAATAGCTTCTAATATTTCATTCATTTTTTCTATAGCGTCCCCTCTTCTACTTTCTATTAACTTAAATTCATCGAAAATAATTCTTTTGCTCTTCTTATCTAGTCTTTCATAATTTTTAAGTATTTCTATACTGGCAATCTGTACTTTATTTATAGTTCCTTTTTTTAATATATTAAGCATATTAGATCTTACTAAATAATAATCATACAAGTAATCAAAATTTATAACATTTGTATAATATGTTTCATACGCATATTCTAAAATAAATCTACTCTCTTTTAAATAATTAAAATAATATGTAAGTATTTCATCAGTTATTTCATTATTATCTAATATATTTATATCTTCCAAATAAGAAACTATTTGAGTGTTTCTAACAGACTTCAAAGCTTCAGAATTTTCTAAATATCTATAATAATCCTCATCTGAAAGATTTTCTCTCATTTTTTCATCTTCTTCGGCTTTTAAACTAAAATTGAAAAATGAAATTCTTTTTTTATCAAGGAAAAATTTAACAAGTTTATATTTTTTACTAGCGTTCATTTTAGTATTTGCAAAGAATAACGAAAACAAAATAAAAGCATTTTCCCTATACATTAAAGCTTTATAATTTAAATGCTTTATTAAATTCAAAAATATAAGTATTGCTTTATCTTTTTGATAACAAGGTCTATAGTAATAATCTATTTTATAACATATATTAAATATTTTGTTTTTAGATGCTTCACCTATTTTAGGATTATCATTTATTTCTTTTAATCTACCATATACTTCTTCGTTTGTTGTTTTAAATATATTTAATATTTCTTCTCTTGAAAGATAGTATAATGCTGCTTCTTTATATTCGATCATATCAAAACCCTCTTCTGTAATTATTATATAATAAAAATGGAACTTAGTCCATTTCTAATTTGCTAAATTTTGATTTTATTTCATTGATTTTTGTTTCTTTCGCAGGCTTTAAAGTATAGTATCCTTCTTTTTCCATAAATTTAAATATTTCATCTTTTGTTTTAATCATATCTTGAAGCGCATTATTAAAACATTTAAGCACGTTTTTATCTGCAGCCTCAATACTTCCGTGATACAAAATTTCACTTGCATTTTTTGATAGTGTTAAAAGTACGTTTAAATATGTTTCCTCGTTCATTTAATCACCTACTTTACTAAAGAATAAAAATCTTTTATTAAATCTTTATTCTTCCTTTCTACATTATTTATTAAGCTTTGTACTTTGTCGTCATCAATAGTTTCCTTTAAATAACAGCAGTACTTGTTAAACTGATCTAAATGACTTAAAGTATCATCGATATACATAAGTTCTTTATCACTCATAAAAAATCACCTTTCCTTTTATTAGTATGGAAAAGTGATTAATATTTATACATTAAATTTCTTTTATTAAATTGTCTGTACTAATATCCTCTTTAGTAAGAGTTTTTAGAATATCTTTTCTCTTTTTATCTTTAGTATTAGATGCATGTTTAACAATAGATTTTTCAAATACATTACGAACAAATCTAGCATTACCAAAGTTCTTAGAATCTTTATATTCATTTATAACTTCTCTTAGTTTTAATATAGCATCATCAGTAACTTCAAATCCTGATTTTTTAACCATTCCTTTAAATATTTCTACAAGTTCATCCTCTGTATAATCCTTAAATTCAATTGTATAACCTATTCTAGATGTTATACCCGAATTAGTATCTAAAAAATCTTGCATCTCTTTTGTATAACCTGCAAGTATTACAACTAAATCACTTCTATGGTTTTCCATTGCTGCAATTAGTGTTGCAATAGCTTCTTTATTATATGAATTACCACTAGATGTATCTGCAAGAGCATATGCTTCATCTATAAATAATACTCCGCCTAGAGCTTTTTCGATTACAGCATTTGTTTTAGGAGCAGTTTGTCCAACATATTCTGCGACTAAATCCTTACTAGTAACTTCGATAAGCTTATTTTGTTTTACATATTTTAAATTATATAACATTTCTGCAAGTATTCTTGCAACAGTAGTTTTACCTGTCCCAGGATTACCTAAAAATACCATATGTAAGTTTATATCACTTATTTTTAAATCTATTTTACTCTTAAGTGAAATTAAATCAACTAATTCATGAAGTGATTTTTTAACATTATCAAGACCTACTAAATCATTTAAATCTTTAAATATTTCATCCATAGTTTTATTTGTTTCATATTCTGGAACACTTTTATGAAATGAAATATATTCGACTAATTTTGATTTATAAGTACTTACAGGTAAATCACTAGTCTTAAATGTATTATTAACGTAATCAAGTAATTTGAGCTTTAAATCATCATCTATATCATTTTCATTTATTATTTCATTATAGATTATTACAGGTTCAATTGCTTCTTCTTTGATAGTTAATTCAAAATAATCACGAAGTCCATTATTAATAAAGTTTTCTAGTTCATCTTTAGTACCCGCTATTATAGTTATACTTTCTTTTACAAGCTCTTCTTTTAAAGTATAGAAAAACTTATTTTTAAAACTTGTATCATTTGTTTCAACTGCTTTTAAATCCTTTAATAAAACTAAACCAGCTTCCTCGTAATATTTAGATACATCTTCTTCTGTTTTAAAACAAGATAAAACCAAAGAGCCAGTTTTTGTATATTCAAACTGGCTAGAAGATTTTGATAAAATATCTTTTATCTTCTCCATTAAAGTCTTATCGTTTGTTTCAAGCATTATATTAAATCTAATATAATTTTTTTCTTTCTTTTCAAAATACTTTCTTTGATATTCTATTATTTTTTTTAAAAGATTTTTTGATTCTTCATCAATATATAAGGAGTTAATATCATTAAATAAGTCTGACATAAAAGTATTAGAGTCTTCTTTTACTTCTTCTTTAGAAACTTCTAATTTAGGAGTTTCTACTCCATAAAAGTCTTTATATATATCTTTTAAAAAATCTTTTGTGTTCATAACTCCTCCAATGTATTATTTTACATTAATTTCAAGCATTTTATCTTTTAATTCTTTTTCAATAGCTTTTAATTCTTCTTCTGCTGCGGCACGTTTAGTTCTACCGTCTTCATGAATCTTAATTACAGTATCTAATGTTTCAATTATATCTGCATTTGTTTTCTTTAATGTCTCAACATCGATAATTGCTTTTTCAGATTCTTCTGCAATTTCAATTGAACCTTGTTTTAAAGTTTCACTATTTTTCTTAAGCATATCGTTTGTTAGTTTTGTAACAGCTTGTTCATTTTTAAGTGCTTTTTTTGCATTAGTAATTCCAAGTGCAAGAACGATTTGATTTTTCCATAATGGAATTGTATTTGTAAGTGAACTTTGAATTTTTTCAACTAGTTCTGCTTCATTATTTTGAAGTAATCTAATTTGTGGTGCCATTTGAATAGAAATAATTCTTGTTGTTTTTAAATCATATAATTTCTTTTCAAATCTATTAATAGTGTTTTCTAAATCATGTACTTTTTGTACATCTAATTGTTCTCCAGTTTCTTCAGCTTTTTTCTTAAGTGCTGGTAAATCTTTTGTTTTAAGTTCTTCTAGTTTTCTTTCTCCAGCGATGATGTATAAAGATATCTCTTTAAAGTATTCTAAGTTTTGTTCATACATTTCATCAAAGATTGCTATATCTTTAAGCATTTGTAATTTATCTTTTTCAAGACCTTGTTCAATAGAATCAATATTGTTATCTATTTTATTATATTTAGCAATAATTTTATTTAATTCTTTTTGAGCATTACTAAATAATTTACCAATACCTTTTGATTCTTTATTAATATCTCCATCAAAAGATTTAATTTCAGCGACTAACTCTGCAAGTAGATTACCTACATCACCAGTATTTTTTGTTCTAACTCCCTCTAATACTGAATCAGAAAATTCTGAAATCTTGCTTTGGGCAGCTGAACCAAATTGTAATATTTGAGTTGCATCATTAACATCAAGTTTTGCAGTGAATTCATCAATAGCTTTTTTCTCTTCTTTTGATAATTCATCATAGTTTAGAGACTTTTCAATTTTCTCATCTGTAACTTTATTTACATTCGCAGTTAGTGCCTCTACTTCCTTTTCATCAATTTTCTTTTCTACCTTTAATTCTAAGCCTTCCATAATTCCTCCTTAATTTTCATCATTTTTTAGGTATTCAATTAATCTATTATAAGTATCCATCTTTAAACTTGTGACAGTACTTGTAATTTTACTTGGTACTACAACCGGCGCACTTGATACATCGTAATTTCCACCAGTCACTCCTGTTCTAAATCCATATCTTTCCCATGCTATTTGTCCTATTTCTTTATCTTCAAATGCTTTATATAGTTTAGCACCATTGTCTGTAAATACTGTAAAACAATGAGAATTCCAAATAGTTGGTGATGGATAAAGAATTCTAATATCATCTTTCACTTGATTAAAGCCATCTTTATTAGAGTTTGCAAAGTCAATCATACTCTTTTCATAATCAACTATCATAGGTTCACCACCCATACCTGTTTTTAAATATCTTTCAAAAAGATCGGCTGGTGTATTATTCATATAACCTGATTTAATATAGAATTTCTTTAATTTTGGTAGATTAGTTTCTATATTTTCATTTGTTACATCACTACCACTAAGAATTGATAATAGAAGTCCATAATATGTTGCACCTGGACTAGATGATACAGGATCTGTTGAAGCAATATTTATATTTCCATATAAATCAAGTCCTATATCACTCCATTTTTTACCTTCTAATATATAATCCATTAATTTATTCATATCTGTAATAAAGTATATATCATCTTTCTTAGTAACAATACTTTCTTTTACAAGTGCATCTACAACTTCACCCCAGCTATAAATAACTATAGGTGTATTAAGTGTTAATCCACCATCAAGCACAGTATATCTATCAGCTTCTCCTGCTTCTTTATTTGGTCTTAATTTATAGTAATCATAAAACCTTTGATCACTTGTAAACAAAGCATCATATTTAGAAACATTACTTGAATTAACAGAGAATGTTTCACCATTTGCCATCTTGTCAATTATACTTTGATTACCAAGACCAACAGCTTCTCTTATAAGTGGCCACTCAACAGTTTTTCCATTACTCCAAGTATCATATACTACATTTAATTTGTATTTTTTTCTAAGTATTTGTTGTACATCTTCATCAGCAAGAAAATCCTCCTTACCTCCTCCTGTTGCAACATATACTGTTGTTAAACCAGCTTTCACAGGACTTTTATCACTTTTTACAAAAAATTTAATCCCCACTACAGCAAGTATTAAAACAATAAATATAAGTATTCCCAACTTTTGTTTCTTACTCATTAGTATCCTCCTTTCTTTCTACTTTTATATCTTGTTTTTTGATTCCATCTGAACCAAGCATAGTATTAAACACTTTCATATCTGCGTCAGCATCGATTATTTCAGATTTATATAAACTTGATAGTATTTTTTCAAATGCTCCATCTGCTTCTTTTAACATTTCTTTAGCAGAACCTAAAAACTTTGTTCCTTCTTTTGAAGTAATGTTTTTAGAAGATATTTCTTCGTATCTTTCTGCAATTTTTTCTACTGTTGGTAAATAATATTCAAAGAAACTATCTATCTTTTCTGCTTTATTTGGATTTTCTTTTACAGTTTCAATTATTTTATTAGTAGTACTTACTATATTATTTAAACTTGATTTTATTTCTTTATCTTTTATTCTCCTGCTGTAATCAGAAATATGTTTTACATCTCTTTTAGCATCATCTAGAACTTCACCTATTGGTTTAGAAAATCCTTTTATTTTTGGATTTCCACTAAGCACTAGTGAACTTGCTCCTATAGCTATAGCACCAATGGCGAGTGATGGTAAAAACGGAGTACTAAGCGCTAGATAAGGTACTGCAAAAAATACCCCTCCTATTGCACCAGATATTATTTCTTTATTCTTCATCTTAACTATACTCCCTTACTTCTTTAAAAGCCTCTACTAAATTACTTTTTCCATCAAATACTTTTGCATTTGTAAGTTCTGCAATTCTTTCAAGTTCGCTTTCAGATGCATTACCAAATGTAATTGAATAAATTGGTATATCCTTATTAATTTCATTATATACACTTTCAAGATCATTATATGTACCAATATTTCCTTGTCCATCAGTCATTAGAATTATTGTATTTGAATATTTAGATTGATCTTCTTCTTTAAGTAAATTTAATCCTTTTATAGCAGCCTTATATAAAGCTGTACTTCCACTAGGAGAATAATAATTTATCTTTTCAAGAATTTCATCTGTTTTACTTCCATCATCTGTTGACCATGGTCCATGAACTTCAGAATTAAATGCAAACACATCTATTTTATCTAAATTAGTAAACTCTATCATATCTGTTTGTGCTTTTTCTGATAAAACATAATCCATTGCACTTCTTAAATCACTTATTCCAGAACTCATCATACTTCCAGAATAATCTAAACAAAATACTACATGCATTGGCTTTCTAAATTCTCTTTGATACATACCTATAGCTTTAGTTATAACATCCGTAGATGGATATTTAATTGGTGAAATATATTTAGTTGTATCAATTCCCCATTCAGGATTAAATATCTTTTGATCCACGTTTTTATTAGTACCACCATACCAAGTACGTCTTCCATATTTAGCAAGTATTTTTTGACCTTTATCACTTAAAAGATAACTCTGTAATTCGTCAAAAATTGCTTTTTTAGAATCACTTTTATTATCTATATAAGCAATAGGACTATCTGATATAGATACACCATCTATTGGATAAATAGCATATAAAGGTTCTTTACCTTGTTTAACAAGTTTTTTGTTAATATTTATTATAGAAGATTCATATGAAACAACAGCATCATAATCACCTTTTACAAACATTTCTTCTAAGAAATCTTCATCTCCAGATTTTCTTTCTTGCCCCATAAAGAATGATTTTAATTCTGATTTTATATTCTCATTATTTAATATATCTTCTGTTAATACTTCAGGATTACCAGCTATACTAGATAATATACCAAGATAAGCAGATGCTCCTGAATTAGTGCTTGTTGGATTAGACATATTAAACTTTAATTCGCCTGATTTAATTTTATCAAGAATATCTTTTGTTTTAATATCTTTTTTAGTTAATCCTAAACTTTCTGCTTTTGATTTTTTTACTGCAAATATAACAGGATTAATGCTTGTAGATTTTGAATTTTTAACACTTACTACACTACTATCCAGTTTATAAAGCCAAATTGAATTTGATACCCAAACAGCATCATACATTTCTCCATGGTTTAATTTATTAACTATATCTAATGTATCAGCATACTCTATTTCAAAATTATATCCTTTATCTTTAGCAAAAGCTTTAATATCTTCATCTAAAATTTCATTTTCACTACTAGAAATAACTTTAAATATATTCTCAGTATAGTTACTTATTTCTTTTTGTTGATCGCTTTTGTTATTACATGATCCAATAAATATTAATGCAAAAAAAGCAAGTATTATAAATCCGACAAACCTATCATTATTTTTTTTCATATGCACCTCTTTAATCTACATATTTATTATATGAAATATTACCAAAACTTTCAAGGCATATTAACAAAAAAACTACGATTTCTCGTAGCTTAAATTCGTTTATTTTAAGGTTCATTACCACCAATATCAGTCTCACTAGTATCAATGATATAAGGATTATTCTTGCTTCCATCGCCATCCGTATATTCAATTTCTGGTTTTAAAGAAATAACAGGTCGGACACCTAAACTATAATAGACATAATCATTGCTTATTCCACCACCACTTATTATAGTATTTGTTGCACGGGCTAATCGCTCAAAACCTGATGGAGAACCTAACCAATATTTCTGTCCAGTGTTTCTAAGATAATTACTCAATAATTTTAGTTCTGGTCCAGTAGGAAGTCCAATTGAATATGTAAGTTTTGCTTTTTCATTAAATATATTAAAACTATCTGTTTCGTTTGAACATTTTAAATCTTCGTTATTTGCATTAAATAACAAAGAATCCATAATACTACCTCCATTTGGATTCCAACCTGCAAATGTTTTTATATTTCTACTATAGCAGAAAACCGGATTCTCTAAAAAGTTGTTATATGAAGATAAGTTTTCAGAATACCATGCATCAATTTTTGCTTTTATTATTGATTCTGCAACATTAATATCATCTGCGTGTAACATCTCATTTAAGGCATCTTCTACCGTCTTTCCTTCTTTTAATGTAATATATACTGCTTCCTTATTATTATGCAACCCATATATGTATTTTATTTCTTTACAAATCCCAGTTGTATTAAAACATGTATAGTGATTATTGTTTATTGTATTATATTTTGCATGCCAATCCCAAAACTGTACCTTGTTGGCTAAATTAGTATCTTTTAATATATATTCATATTCTCCGGATTCTTCATTTAAAATATAATCAAAATCATTTGCATATATATAATTGTTTGCTAAATCTTCATAATTATATGTTAAAACAGCAGTATTAGTTATATACAGTGGGTTTATACACGGATTAGAACCAATACACAAATATTTGTTTTTACTATCAGAATATTTTGATACCCATTCTGATTTTCTAAATTCATTTACTTCAGTAGAAGATGTTATTATATATTTATTATCTTCATTTATGCGATAGCCATCTCCTATATAAAACATAGGGTTAACATCATCAAGTGTTTGCCCACTTGATAAAGCTAAAAAATATATATATTCTCCTGTTACGCCTACTACATATCTTATGCTTCCAGCGGTCTGATTGGGATTAGTACCAGAAAATGTATATGTGCCTTTAAGTACTTCATTACAATTTCCGGAATTAATACATTCTTCAGCAGTAAATCGTTCATCTTCATCTGTTTCGGGATTATCATATAATTTATATCTATTTGAAACACTTTGATTATATTCATATTCTTTAGAAAAATAATGTGCTTTATTTATAGTTGTTCTTTGTAAAACAATCGTTTGTTGTGATAGGTTTAAATAATTATATGAATATATTTTATTATACATATAGCCAACATAAGCCAATGAAGTCATATTATCATTATATTTACTAGTCCCTATTTGTTGTGCTGTTCCTGTATTATTACATGTTCCACTAGAATCAGGAATGCCATTATATAAGAGTTTAACTCCTCCAGTATCGGTAGTACGTAGTATTTGCCAACAGAAACCACCAAATATTACATTAAACTTATTTAATATTTCTTCCGCTTGCTGATTAGCAATAGTTCCATTTGTAGATGTAGTTGTATAGTGATATATCTTTTCTGTCCCACTTCTGTCATATGCATCTGCATGTTCTCCTGTATATTCTTGTGCATATGTTCCAATCTTAGCTTCATTTTCAATTACTTTATATAAAGTGGTTTTTTCATTTATTTTTCCATCCATTGATTTATTAATAGATTGTCTTGTCCATATAGCACGGATATGCACATCACTTTCAGGCATTATAAATGTATCATCGTTAATTTTAGTTACATTCTCTTCTATATCCCATCCTTTAAATTCATAACCAGCGCAAGAAAGAGTTGTATCTTTTTTAGTTACATTATCAAATACAAAGTGATTTTCACTTTCTATTTCTTCCAAATTACATTCTGCAGGAGTATTTACATCATAATAAACATCATAGTTATTTTTTAGTATTGGTGTATCTGTACTTGTTGTTTCTTTTTCTGTATTTATTTTATATTCTATTTCTGTTTTCTTGTTTGTTTGGTATAAACCCTTTGTATTTTGATACTCTTCTTTTAGTTTTAATCTTATTTTTAATGTTTCTTCTGTTCCTGTTATATATGAATTATTGGCAAATCTCCATGTTATTTTATTATTATCTACTGTTATACTTCCTTTTGTTGGTGTATTTGTTTCTATTTCAAAATATTCATCATCTATATAATCAATTACACTTAGTTTTTCATACGATTCTGGACTAACTGTTGCTTCAAATAATATGTTATTTAATGTATCCATGTTTGCAACCCATTGACCATCTGATATGTTTTTTGTATCAGAGGCTGTTTTTCCTTTTTCATATTCAACTGCATTTAATGTCATATATGGATGCTGTTCTTTTAATGAGTCATATACTCCTTTTGTTGCACCTGCGTTTTCTGTTGGACTACCATCTGTCATAAATAATACTACCAAATCTTTTCCTGTTTCTTTATTATAATCTGAAAGTATTTCTTCTATGCTTTTATATGCTAGGTAGTAATTGGTTGAGTCTTCTGTTGATATACTATTTATTGTTTCTAGTAATTCTTCTTTATTATTTGAAAGTGGTGATATTATTCTTGATTCACTTGCGAATGTAATAAGACCCACTTTGTTATCTTCATCTTTATCTAGTACGTATTCTATAAGTTCAGAGGCATCTTCTTTTACTTTATCTAGCTTTTCGCCTTCCATAGAACCAGACACGTCAAATACAAGCACGATATCTTTTTTGTTGTCTCCTGTTTTTCTTATTGTTTCTAGTTTTAAATCTAGTTCTGCTTCTGTTTTGCTTACCCAGTGTGCTTCCTTAGTTAATTTTATTGAACCTTCGTTATCATAATCATCTGTTGTTATTTCTACTTTTGATACTGGAGTATTACCACTAAATAATTTTCTTGCAGTTGTTTTTATAAAATTCTCTTTTGGTATGATTAATGCAACTAATAAAAATATAATTATTGGCATTACAAAAAGAACTAATTTTTTAGTTAGTTTTAATTGCCTATTATTAGTTGTCTTTTTATTATCCTTTTTCATATATTCTACCATTTTAATTATATCACAATTGTTTAGTCATTAAAAGCATTTTATAAATAAAAAAGCAACTAACTTGTAGTTGCTACCATTCTTATTTTACTTTCCCATGTTTTATTTGCTGCGTTTTCTATAGTGGCAGTTTCTATAATCCATGTATATAAATTATAATTATCTTGTGCACCACCCGCAAGTGATTTATTTGATACAAGAGTATAAGCGTTTGTATAACCATCTGTTTCTGGAGTTGCAGAAGTATATTCTGTTAGAGTTTTTGTTGAATTATTAAAATAAGTTCTAACCAAACTATCTGCAAGTGTACTATCTGATTTAATTTCTAATATCAAATCATATTTTGCTGTAGTTGTTCCATTATTTTTAACTGCAAATGTATAAGGTGTAGTTGCTTTTCCTTCAGTATCAGTAAGTGGATAAGTATTAGTTAAATTGATACCAGAACTTTGACTAATTAGTTCAACATCAGCTTTATTATTTTTAGCTCTACCTGTTAATGTAAAAATATCTCCTGTTTTATAAATTGTTTGGAAGAATGCAAAAGACAATGAAATAAATGATATTATAAATGCACCTACTAATATAATATATAATTTCTTGTTCTTTTTTTCTTCGCTTTGTGGAACATTATTATTCATACACTATCACCTACTATAATAATTTTAACCTATATTTTAAAATTTCGCAATAATTAAACAAACAAAATATGTAAACTATTCAAGATTATCAATAAAATTTTGAAATTCTTCTGGAAGTGGTGCTTCAAAATACATATTTTCTTTTGTAATTGGATGAACAAATTCTAAACTTTTCGCATGTAAGAATTGACCAAAATCTGTGCATTTATCATTTGTATAAACAGGATCATTATAAACAGGATAACCTATATATTTCATATGAACTCTTATTTGGTGAGTTCTTCCTGTTTCAAGTCTTAAACTTACTAAAGTATAATTATTATATCTTTTTATTACTTTTAAATGAGTAATCGCATTTTTTGAATTTTTATCAGTTACATCCATTTTTAATCTATTATGTTCGTTTCTTCCAATTGGTGCATCTATAATAGCAGTATTATTTGGATATACTCCTTTAAGCAAGGCAATATATTCTCTTTTAATTGTTTTTGTTTTAAATCCTTGAGACAAAATTTCATGAACTTTATCGTTTTTAGCAATTAATAAAACACCTGACGTATCTTTATCAATTCTATGAACAATACCTGGTCTAAAAGAATTATTAGACAGATCTTTTGTATGATTAATTAAAGCATTTACAAGCGTATGAGAAGTATTTCCGTTACCAGGATGAACTACCATACCAGATGGTTTATTCACTACTATTATGTAATCATCTTCAAAAAGTATATCAAGATCTATATCTTCTCCTTCAAGAGTAAGTGGTTTGACATAATCATCAGGCACAAAAACTTTATCACCTATATTTACTTTATAGCTTGCTTTTTCTAGTTTATTATTTACTAAAATAAGGTTTTCTGATAGCATTTTTGAAACTATACTTCTTGAATAATCAGTGTTTTCGCTTATAAATTTATCTAATCTTTCTTTACTATCATTTACTACTAACTCCATCTTTTTCTCCTTTAATTAAATCTATTATTAAAATAATTACTCCAATTACTATAAAACTATCTGCTAGATTAAATACAGGATAATGAAAACCAAAAATATTAAAATCAAGAAAGTCTCTTACATATCCTAAAAATAATCTATCTATTAAATTACCAAGTATTCCTCCATATATAAGACCAAATGCTATATTATTTAATTTACTTTCTTTAAAATCTTTCATCATGTATAAAAGGAATAATATAGAAATAATACTAACTATTATTAAAAATACTTTTGACCCATCAAACAAACTAAATGCTGCGCCTTCATTAAATACATTTGTTAATTTAAAAAAACTGCCAAGTATTTTGATCGACTCATTTTCTTTTAAATTAGTGTTTATTACTATTTTTGATATTTGATCTAGTATTAAAGATAAAAAAATAATAGATTGTATTTTTTTATTTAGTTTCATTTTCCCACCAAGTAAATTATACTATTATTTTATTAAATCGACAAGTATAACGTCTGTTCCAAATTTGACAATCTGACTAAATTTTATGTTTGTTTCACTATTAAATCCAGTATATCTTTTTAATAGTTTTGATGGTTCTACAACTAAATATTCTATTTCCCCATTTTCACCAACTATTAAATCACTGATTCTTCCAAGTCTTTTTCCATCTTTAGTATTAACGATGTCTTTTGTTTGCAAATCACTCATTCGCATATAATTCACCTAAATAATTATATGTTATTCCATTAGTTTTTTAACATTTTTAATTGCATTTTTCTCTATTCTAGATACTTGTGCTTGGCTAATACTAAGTTTTTCTGCGATTTCGTTTTGAGTACTTCCTATAATATATCTATCTATTAGTACTTCTCTTTCTCTTTCTTTGATTTTCTTTAAAGCTTCCTTTAATGCTATTAAATCTTCTTTTGGAATACTTTTTTTATCAGCGATTTGATCTATTAAATATATAGTATTATCGCCACTTTCATATATAGGTTCATCAATTGAAGATGGTTCATCCAGGGATGAAAGCGCCATTTTTATATCGTATTCACTTATGTTTAAAGCTTTACATATTTCGTTTAAAGTTGGTTCTATTCCATATAATAGCATGTACTCTTCTTTAAACTTCATTATATTATAAGCAGTATCTCTAATACTTCTAGCTATTCTAAGACTTGTGTTTGTTCTAATAAGCCTTTTAACTTCCCCAAGTATAAGTGGTACTGCATAAGTTGAAAACATAACTCCAAAACTTAAATCAAAATTATCAACTGCTTTTATTAAGCCAACACACCCTACTTGAAATAAGTCATTCATATCTATATTTTTATATCTATATTTGCTTACAATGCTTAAAACTAATTTTAAATTACCTTTTACAATTGCATTTTTAGCTTCTTTATCACCTTCTTGATACTTTTTAAATAATTCTATCATTTCATCATTAGATAGTACCTCTAAATTATTGGTATCTATTCCATTTATATCTACTTTAAACTTACTCAAATAAAAACCCCCTCGAATATATGTTGGGGATTTTTAAATAATATTATTCAATTTGTTTTCATAACGCTTTTAAGTTTTCTAATTACTTTTTTTTCTATTCTAGATATATATGACTGACTTATACCTAGTTTTTCAGCGACTTCTTTTTGAGTATACTCATTTGTATTTTCAAGTCCATATCTCATAATCATTATTTCTTTATCTCTTTTTGGTAAATTATCAAGTTCTTTTTTTAAAAGTTCTTTATCAAATTTAGTTGCAATTTCATTATGAACAACTTCTTCATCAGTCCCTGTTATATCTTCAAGTCTTAATTCATTACCATCGCCATCATAGTTTAAGGCATCTTCAAAACTAACTTCACCTTTTCTGTTTTTATTCTTTCTAATAAACATGAGTATTTCATTTGTAATACACCTTGAGGCATAAGTTGCAAGTCTTATATTTTTATCTATTTTATAAGTTGATATACCTTTAATTAACCCAAGAGTTCCTATACTTACCAAATCTTCTAAGTCATATCCTGTTGTTTGATATTTTTTAGCAAGGAATACAACTAATCTTAAATTATGCTCTATAAGCTTATTTCTGGCATTTATATCACCACTTTTACATCTAATAAGAGCATCTAATTCTTCTTCTTTTTTTAGTGGTGGCGGAAGTGTTTCTGCATTACCAATAAAGAAGACATCGCTATATTTTCTTTTTAAATATTTTATTATTTTTTTTAAAATCATATATTCTCCATCCTAGCATTTAATAGTACTTCGCATCCATCTATATGAAAACTAAAATCACTTAATCCAATTAATACTTTGTTATATTCTTTTTCATTAATATAAACCTTATTTGGTTTAAAACAATATAATATTCCATTATGATTAAGAGCGCTATAATATACCGGGAAAAGTTTGAGCTTTTTATAAGATATATAACTTTTTTCAATCAAAATTATTGGTTTATTACCATATGGGCTAATTAATTTATTACCACTATCTAAATATCCTACTCCATTAAATATATTACTCTCATATTCTATTTTAACTCTATATCTGTTGTTATAATTATTTTTTTGTTTTATTAAAAATTTACAATAGATTATAAAGAATATAAGTGAAGTTATTAATAATAGCAGATACTTTATTCCAAGTCTTAAATTTATTTTAAAGTTTTCTACCATAAAATATAAAAAACCACCTAATATTATTCCACATAAAAACATATAAATAACATTATATAGTGTATATTTAATATTTCTATATCTAAAAGCAATTATTACCATTATTATTGCCATAAATAGTTTTATAGTAAATCCAATTACTTTTGATACATTTATAAATAGAAATAGTAAACTAAATTCTCCAAATAAAGAACTAAATATTACTCTTTTAATAGTTGAATTTCTTTTTAGTAAAATATCACACATTAAAAGAATACAAAAATCATATATAAAGTTTATTATAAATATCAAATCTATATAAATAGTCATCGAATCACCAAAGTTATTATAAAAAAAAGAGACATATTATTATGTCTCTTTTTGTCATCTTCCTTTGCCTTGACTGATTTTTTCTGTAATAGCTCTTGTTTCCATTGTTTCAAGTTTATCATAGTATGAATTTAATTCAGAATTTGTAAACATATTTGGATTTTCTGCAAGAAGTATTTGCATTTCTTCTATCCCTGCAGATAGTAGATGTCCTCCTTCATCATCATCCTCATTATTTTCTAAAAACATAAATAAATTAAATAGGTTATTCATTTTTTTATCTGTTTTTTTCTTAAATATGCTTGATTTTAATGTATTATTAAATATGGTAATTGTCATTTTTTTAGTAATACTATAACCATCAATAAATTTTGGCTTCTTTTTGAATTTGAATTTTTCTTTTGACTTTGTAAGTATATATTTCATATTCTACTCCATTAAATCAGGACGTTTATTTTTGGTTTTTTCTATCCTTTTTTCTTCACGCCATTTATCTATTTTTTTATGATCTCCGCTTACTAACACTGGAGGGACTTCCATACCTCGATAAACTCTAGGTTTTGTGTATACTGGGTAATCTAGAAGATTATCTTCAAATGATTCACTTTCTAAGCTTTCTTTATTAATAACACCATCAATAAGCCTTATTGTAGCGTCCATAATTGCCATTGAAGGTATTTCTCCACCCGTTAAGACAAAATCACCTATAGAAACTTCTTCGTCCGCAAGGGTTTTTATTCTTTCATCAAAACCTTCATAGTGACCACATATTATTATTAAATGTTTAATTTTAGAATACTTTTTAGCTTTAGCTTGATTGAATTTATTACCTTCTGGAGTAAGAAGGACTATATATGCATCGTTATCTTTATTAATATCATCGATGCATTCAAATATTGGTTCACATCTTAAAAGCATTCCAGGGCCACCACCATAAATAGTGTCATCAACCATTTTATTGTTTAATTTTGAATAATCTCTAAAATTAATAATGTTTATTTCTACTTGTTTTTTTTCAATCGCTCTTTTTATAATCGATTCATTTAAAAAACCATCAAACATACTTGGAAAAAGAGTTAAAACATCTATTTTCATATAATTAACCCCCTTATATCGTTACATTTAATACATTTATTTTTTAAATCTATTTCTTTTATATATTCATCTATAAGTGGAATTAAAAATTCTTTTTTAGCCTTTACTCTAACTAGAGTATCTTTACCATAGTTTTCTATAGAAATGACTTTTCCATAAATTGTTTTGTTATACTCAATATCCATACCAATTAAATCATCTAAAATGTATTCATTTTCTCCTAGTTTTAATTCTTCTCGTGTAGTATAAACATCATATGCTTTATAATGCTCTACTAAATTTATATTTTTCATATTATCTATTTTAATTAAATGATTGTTTTTATATATTTTAACATCAGTTATTTCATGTTTTTCATCATTTAAATAGATAGTATTGCCTTTTTTTAAAGCTTTATCTTTTTTATCAAATTTAGATTTAACTATTAAGTCTCCTCTAAGGCCATGCGTCCCGCTTATGTATCCTATTAGAATTTTTTCCATAGTTAGTCACCCACTAAATAGATAATAACATAAAAATCCAATAAAAAAAAGGCTTTTAAACCTTTAAATATCATATGGCGGAGTGGGAGGGATTTGAACCCTCGCGCCAGTTACCCGACCTACATCCTTAGCAGGGACGCCTCTTCAGCCTCTTGAGTACCACTCCAAGGAACAAGATAATTGTACTAAATATTGTCCTTTTAGTCAAGGTTTTTTAGTAAAATTAACTTGCGCTTCTATATGTCTTCCCTGGTTCGTATGCTTTTCCTTTTATCTTAAATAAATTTTCTACACTAACAACTTCAAAACCTTTAGAGTATAAATCTATTAATGATAACTCTACAGCATTTGCAGTACTTTCATATAAACTGTGCATTAAAACAATATCTCCATCTTGAGGATTTTTCATAATTTCTTCATATATTTTATTTGTATCCCTTGTTTTCCAATCAAGAGTATCAATATCCCAAAGAATAGAAGATTTCCCCATTTTATCAAGAACGCTTTGTTTAATTGCACCATAAGAAGGCCTAATTACTCCCATATCTTTTCCAGTTATATTCTTATAAGTATTATTAGTCATATTAAATTCATTTATAACCTCATCATCAGACAAGTTACCTAAGTATTTATGATCAAAAGTATGATTACCTACTTCCATACCAGAATCAACCATCTTTTTAATTTCTGCTTGAAATGAATCTATTCTATTTCCAACTACAAAGAATGTTGCAGTGGCATGATAATCATTAAGAAGTTCTATTATTTTATTATCATAAGAACTTGGCCCATCATCAAATGTAAATGCAATATGTTTTTTATTTAAATCTGGTTCCCAATTTTCATTTTTATATTTTTCATCATAAACCATTTCATAATCCATTAAGTTCTTTATTTCATTGTTATTAATTTTAATATTTATATCTCCAGTATCATTTTTATAATATGCTATTATTTCATTATCTTTGATATTATATATTCCGTCAGTTACACTTACAGAATCTGTTATGTATTTAGGATATTTCAAAAATAATAGTTTTTTAAGTTTTTTTGTAAATTTCTTTTCATTTTTAATAATACTTAGAATACTTACTTCCCCTTTTGTTTTTGAATTATATATAAAGCTTTCTTTTCTTCCGCAATCCAGGTATACATTTACTTCACTTTTATTTATTTTAAAAACATTATAGTCTAAATTTTGACAGAAGTTATCAACTATATATGAATCTACTAAGTCATTTAAAGTGTCATCATTAAAATATGGCTTTTTAAAATTCACTTTATCATTAAGCATTGATACATTTTTATAGAAAACTTCAATACCAGTATCATTCTCTATCTGTATATTAATAGCGGCTTTTATAAATATTGCTAATATTATAATAATTAAGTATTTAAATAATAATTTATAATAATCTACTGCCATTTTTAAAACCTCTTTTTAATTATACCACTTATTTATTATTTTGCGCAGAAAACTTTTAATAATAAGTAAAATACTTATTAGAACAAAAAAAAGAGCCGATTGCCTAAAAACTTCTTGCATGAGGGACTAATTTGTGTTATTATTAAGTAGTCGATGGATCTTTAGCTCAGTTGGTTAGAGCAATCGGCTCATAACCGATCGGTCGTAGGTTCGAGTCCTACAAGATCCACCACTTTTTTGCGGGTATGGCGGAATTGGCAGACGCGCTAGACTTAGGATCTAGTGGTTATACCGTGCAGGTTCAACTCCTGTTACCCGCACCACTTTAAGTATTAAGGTAGCTAGGGCTATCTTTTTTTATTGTTTGTTAACGAACCTCGACCTCGTTATGAGCTCTTTTTTTTAAAAGTTACTAGTTTTTAAATTTTTGCATTCAAAAAACAAGCTAATTTATAACTGCTTGTCTTTTTTATCTGCTTCATATTCAACTAATGATATTCCATTATCTAAATATTTTTGATTTCCAACCATTACTATTTGAGTGTAATTATATTTTTCTTTTAACTCATCGATTGAAATATGCTTAACATTTTCATAAGATTGTTCGTTAACTTTATTAACACCTACTTTTATGACTGGATTATTATTAAAGTCTATTGAAACACTATATTCACAAACTTTAATAATATCGTTTTTATCATTCTTGTTTTCAAATAAACTACCAACAAAATATGGTAAAGAAATATTTTTGTTCATAATAACTCCTTCTTTAATTTAATTATATCATGATTTATTAAAATAAACTATCTTTAATGGTTAATACTTTGTTTGTAGTTTAATTCATCAAATTTAGTTAAATCATCTAATTTTAAACCCAACTTATCATATATAGCTTCTACATCATCAATGCTTACTCCACTTGTATACCAATTGCAATATTTCCTAGTTGGTGATATATAATGTTGCCCTTTACCTTTTATAATAGCTATTTCATTAATATCCTGGTAATTAACTTCTTCTTCACTTAGTCTATTAAAATGATATTTATCATTACTTAGTGCTTTATCTAGCATTTCAACTATTTCTCTTTCATCACTATATACATAATAGTTTTCAACTTGATCAAGTAAAAAGGATAATACTTTAAAAAAATCTTCTTGCAGCATACCATCTGGTATCATAAATGGCATATAAATATCCCCATCTTTATATTTCGGTTTTTCTTGGAATATAGTCTTTACTATATTTATATAAAATAACCTATATATCTTTTTATTTTCTTTTTGTTCACATAATGTTACTACTTTCATATTAACAACCTTCCTTTATTAGTATAACATATTTTTACACAAAATCACTTAAAATTGTCATTTTATAAATAATACTTGCATAAAATATAAAAAAGTGGTATATTTGGTAACGCTGTCTTTAAAAGAAAAAGGAGGGATTTTATATGGAAAACAAAATAAAAGAATTAAGAAATAAAATGGTTTATTTAAATGAACTAAAAGGTAAAAAAGCAGATTAGAAGAATTATCAGACAAAGACATTGCAAATCTAACTATAAGTTTATTATCATATGGTTATTTAAATTTAGATGAACCACAAAAAACAGTATCATTAAGATAAAAAAATAAGACTACAGTTTAGTAATCTTATTTTTATTTGTCTCCATTTAACATATTTAATAAATCTATTTTAAACATATCCTTTGCTTCATTCTGTTTACTAATCATAACTCCTTTATAGGTCGTTAATTCAGCCATATGACCTTCTAGTAATATATCTTCTGGTGAAATAGTATCAAGCATAACCATATTTTCAGAAGGATACACAACATAATGAAGTTTTACATCACCATGTACTTGACTAAACATTTGGTCACTTGGTAATTTAAGTTCGTAAGTTACAGAACCTTTTTCTTTATCAGTTGCAACTTTTTCACCTAAAAATTTACCACTTCTAAATGATGGATAATATTCGAAATTAAGTTTCTTGTAAGCTAGCATATTATACTTCTTTAATGCTCTTTCAAGCTTACGATACTCATTTTCATTAATGTAATCAAGTATAAATCCTTTCATAAAATTTACCCCCTTAATTCCTAATTGCGTTGTATTTTAACATATTTTCTTAATTTTGTCAATTTTTTGGGTACTTTTCTACCCTATATTATAGCAAAATAACGTCATTTTAAGTGTTTTTTTCTATAGTTTTTTTTAAAATTGACATAAAAATGACAAAAATTATTATAATCCCTAATAATATATATATAATTAAATTATTTTTAACAAAAATTACATCTAATAATAGCAATATTAAACCAAGTATAGAGTATGCAAGTATTATTATATTAGAAATATCTTTTCTTTTTCTTAAAAACATTATACTTAATATAATTGTTCCTATCATAAATAAAACACTACAGATATTCATCATCATATTAAATATCTTATTTATTTTTCTTTGATTATTTGATTTCTTGTTTTTATGTTCCTCAACTTTAATTATTTTTTCAAGAGCTTTCTCACCACTTTTATTAAGTAATTTTTGCCCCATTGAAACAAGATCTTTATTAAAAGTCATTCTTATACTTACTCCATTACCTTTTTTAACATTATCTATATTTGCGAGTAATCCTCTATATAAGTAGTTACCTTTTTTATCTTTTCTTTCACTTATTGGTGAAACTTTACCAAGCAATGATCCATGGGCATAATACTTAAATTCATCTGCACTTGAATCTCCAGGCGCGACTAGCTGTAATTTCATATTTTTAATATCATCAAAGTTATCTGGAATAAACTTATAATATAACTCTGCGACATCTTCATGTAATACTACTACTTGATCTATATAATATTCAAAATAGTAAACTATGTATCCCTCTTCATTTGGATTATATACAGATACTACTACCCCATTATCATTACTTTTTTTAGTATATATTTTGCTATCACCTTTTTTAGCAATCTTTTTTTCTTTATAATCCTCATTTGCTTTTTCTAAGAGTGAAAAGTCTATATCTTTTTCTTTTATTTTAAAGGATGATGCTTTTTTTAAACTGACTGCTTTTGCATTATAAATTGAACTTTTAGAAAAGTTAATTTTTCCTTTTTTATATTCTGGTAAAGAAACATCTCTATAATCTATTTCCCTTGTAAATTTATTAAGTGAGCCTTTAACAACAACAGCTTCTTCAACATGCATACTTCCCACAAAATCAATAGAACTATTTATAAATACATTTGTTACTTCATAATCTATTTTTTCTACTTCTTTAGCATTAACAAATATTGGAAACATTAATAATATTAATAATATTTTGATTTTTTTCATATGTACCTCTATAATTTTTCTCTCAAAAAAAACTTAACAGATGTTAAGTTTTAAAATTCTACTTTGACGTTTTCTTTTTCTTCTTCGTCTGCTTTAAAGTATTCAACTTTTGTAAATTTAAATGTATTTGCAATTAAATTAGATGGGAACATTTCTACCGCATTATTTAATTTAAGTGCTGTATCATTATAAAATTTACGTGCAAAACTTATTTTATCTTCTGTATCTTTTAATTGTGCTTGTAAATCTAAGAAACTTTGATTAGCTTTTAAATCAGGATATTGTTCAACGGTAACAAGCAGTCTACTAAGCGCACCATTAAGTTCTTTATCAGCATTTAACGCTTGTTCTTTTGTGCCTGCTGTTAAATAAGAATTTCTTGCTTTAATAACGTTTTCAAGAGTTTCTTTTTCATGTTTAGCATAACCCTTAACTGTTTCTACTAAATTTGGAATTAAATCAAATCTTCTTTTAAGTTCTACATCAATTTGACTCCATTGATCATTTACTTTATTTCTTAAACTAACTAAATTATTATATGTAGATACAACATATAAAACAATTGCTGCGATAATTACAAGTATTATTATTAATGCAACCACTTTTAATCTCCTCCTTATATTTAAATATTATCATATTTCTCTATTCTAGACAATACTTCTTTTTCATTTTTAAATTCTTTTTTTATTAATTCTTCTCTTTTTAGAATATGTAATTTATCTTCATAATCTAAAAGTAATTCTTTTGTTCTATTAATTTGTTTACTAACTGCTGCTTTACTAACGTTATCATTACTTGCTATTTCATCAACAGTTAAGTTTTCAAAATAGTAATCCTTAAAATAATCAGCTTGTTTTTCAGTCAGTAATTTATAATATATATCAAATAATCTTGTATAGTATAAAGTTTCTTCCATATTACATCATATCCTTAAATAAACCATAAATATAGCTTTCTATATCAAATGATTTTAAATCCTCTATTCCTTCACCAAGTCCTATGAATTTAACTGGTAATTTTATTTCTTCTCTAATAGCAAGTACTATACCACCTTTTGCTGTTCCATCTAATTTTGTAAGTACTATTCCTGTAATATTTGTTATTTTTTTAAATTCTTCTGCTTGATTTATACCATTTTGTCCTGTTGAAGCATCGATAACAAGCAGTGTTTCGCTTGGCTCTCCAGGAATTATTCTATCTATTACTTTATTAATCTTTTCAAGCTCTGCCATAAGATTAGCTTTATTTTGAAGTCTTCCAGCAGTATCTATAAATACAATATCAGCATTTTCTTTTTTAGCCATTTCAAGGCCATCATAAACAACCCCTGCAGGATCAGTATTTTCTTTTCCAAAAAACAAAGAATCAGTTCTTTCTGCCCATATTTTAAGTTGTTCTACGGCCCCTGCTCTAAAGGTATCCCCTGCAATCAGCATAACTTTTTTACCTTGTTTTTTATATTTGTTGGCAAGTTTACCAATAGTTGTGGTTTTACCTACTCCATTAACACCTACCATAAGAACTACTGTCGGTCCATTATCATTCATCTTTAATCTATCTGACAAAACTTCACCTTGAACATAAATCATAAACATTTCATCTACAATTGTATCTGTTAAATCAGCTGCATCCGTTACATGCTCGTCTTTAACTCGTTTTTTAAGTCTATCTATTAGTCCAAATACAGTATTAACACCAATATCGGCTTCTATAAGAATCTTTTCTAATTCTTCATAATATTCATCTGTTACCTTATTATATTTAATACCTAAAAGATTTAATTTTTTTACAAAATCATCTCTTGTTTTTTCTAGACCTTTTTCATATAAATTTATATCCTCTTTTTTTTCTTTTTTGAAAGTCTTTTTAAATCTATCAAATAATCCCATATATATCACCTTTCCTTGTTTAGGATAACATAAACTATACATTATTTTCAAGTCATACACTTGAAAAAAACAAACATTTATAGTATAATCTATATATCATTTGAGTCTTTTATAAACAAATTTTAGAAAGAAGGAAATTACTATGAAAGAAAAAGAGATGGTTACATCTGTTTTTGCCTTGGGAGGACTTGGAGAAATAGGTAAAAATATGTATATAATTAAAACTGGTGATGAAATAATTATAATCGATGCCGGTGTTATGTTCCCAGAGGATGATTTATTAGGGGTTGATTATGTAATTCAAGATGTAACATATTTAAAAGAAAATGAAGATAAAATTGCAGGATTATTTATAACCCACGGCCATGAAGACCATATAGGAGGAATAACTTTCTTACTTGGCTCTGTTAATATTCCAAAAATTTATTCTTCAAAAGTTGCCCATGACTTAATTAAGCATAAACTTGAAGATAGAGAAATTAAATATGATAATCTAGAAATAATAGATGAAAACTCATATATAAAACTCAAAACTATGGATGTTGAATTTATTAGAACTAGTCACTCTATTCCAGAAAGTATGGCTATTGCGATTCATACTCCAAATGGTGTTATAGTAGAAACTGGCGATTTTAAATTTGATTTTACTCCTATTGGACCAATGAGTGATTTACATAAAATGGCCAAACTTGGTGAAAAAGGTGTTAAACTTCTAATGAGCGATTCAACAAACTCTTTAGTTAATGGCTTTAGTGAAAGTGAATCTTGCGTAGATGAAACTATAAATGCTATATTTGAAAAATACACTGCGAATAGAATAATTCTTGCTACGTTCGCCTCTAACATTTATAGAGTTAAACATATTGTAGAAACATGCAAGGAACATGGTAGAAAAGTTGTCACTTTTGGTAGAAGTATGGAAAATGCAAAACAAATAGCAATTAACAATCACTTAATTTCAGATAGTACTGTTTTCATTGAACCAAGTGAAGCAAAAAATTTAAAGAAAAATGAAGTATGTATTTTATGTACAGGTTCTCAAGGTGAACCACTCGCCGCATTATCTAGAATAGCAAATGGAACTCATAAACAAATCACATTAATGCCTGATGATATAGTTGTATTTTCATCAAGCCCTATTCCAGGAAATGCAGCATCTATTAATAGAATAATTAATAAACTTTACTTAAAAGGAGTTAAAGTTGTTACTAATGATAAGGTTGCAAGTCTTCATACATCAGGACATGCAAAAAAAGAAGAACAAAAATTGATGCTTAGACTTATTAAACCAGAATATTTTATGCCATGCCACGGTGAATATAGAATGCTTAAAGAACATAAAAAAACAGCGATTGAATGCGATGTTAAAGAAGAAAATATTTTTATATTAAAAAATGGTGAATCAATTGATATGACTAAGGATGGCATCAAAAAAGGAAAAACATATCAAGCTGGAGATATATATGTTGATGGCTCTAGAGTTGGTGGTATAGGTTCAGTTGTATTAAAAGATAGAAAACTTATGAGTAAAGATGGAATACTTATTACTATACTTAATATAGATGTAAATAAAAGAGAATTATTACTTCATCCAAACGTAACTACAAGAGGTTTTGTTTTAGTTAATGAAAATACAGAATTAATTTTATCAATAAGTAAAAAAATAGAAGAAATAGTAAATAAATATTTTACATCAAATCAAAAATATAGTTATATTGATTTAAAGAATCAAATTATATTAGAATTAAATCCATTTATAAATGAAAAAACAGGAAGAAGACCTATAGTTTTACCTGTTATAATGGAACTAAAAAACTAACTTGATAGAACACTCAAAAAATAGTATACTAAAGTTAAAGAATAAAAAGGAGGCATGTTTTATGCCAAGTATGAGAAGTTCACTTGATTATTTAAAAAAAGAAGAATTAATAGAAATAAATAAAAAAGGTATAATTACAAAGGTATATGTTAATAAAGTAAATATGCCTCTTTCAAGAAATGTTAAAGACTTTTTATTGCGTGCAACTGGAAAAAGCAAAAAAGAAGTAAATAAACTGCTTGAATCTATTTGTAATAAGCATTATCAAAATATTAGAAAATATATACCAGATAAAACAAGATATTTTTATATAATGCTTGAAAATGAAAGTACAAGAAAAGAAGTAATTAAAAATATAACTAACAGTTATATAAATCAAAAAGAAAATAATAATATAACTTCTGACTTAATAGATAAATATATAAATGATTATATAAAAGGATGTTATGCTGAAATATTAAACTATATAAGTGTACTAATTAATGGCTATAAAAAAACATCAAAAAAAGAATCTAATCAAAATATTAAAAAGTTAAGACAACTTTCACTTAAGATTAGTTCTATTCAAGATAATGAAGATATTAAGAAAACAATGATTAAAGAACTTAATCATTCAATTGGACCTGTTAAATACAAAGATATTAAAAAAGCAAGCAAAGAGTTAAAAACAGAACTAGAAGATAAAATGTATAATACACTAGAAAAATATGTTTATGATGTCGATGAAATAATAGATCTTGTTTCTAGGGATATAAATAAATATACTCTTATTAGTGATACTAGTCCACTTCTTGATTTTATTAACAGATATCCAGAAAAGGTTAATATAGAAAATATTACTTTAAATGATGATGAAATGATAAGTTTAATTGAAGAACATGTTAAAAGAGAGTCTAAATAAACTCTCTTTTTTAAATATAATAAGGATTTATATCAATCTCTAAATAAACACTTTTATTATCTATATACATTTCATCTAATTCTTTTAAAACATTATTTAAATTATCATCAAATCTATATTTTATAACTATTTGGAATCTATAAATACTTTTTATTTTAAATATTCCTGCAGTAGTTGGTCCAAGTATTATATCTTCATTTGATAAATTGCTTTTTAAATAGTTATATACCTTACTAGCTTCCTTTGATGCATCTTCATATTCTTTAGAACATATTTTTATACCTACTAAAAAGTAGTATGGTGGATATTTTAGCTTTTTTCTTATTGCCATTTCATACTGATAATTTTTTAAAAAAGTACCTTGTTTAATCATCATTATTGTAAAATTATCCGGATTAAACGTTTGAATTACAACATTAGACTCTATACCACTTCTTCCTGCCCGACCTGAAACTTGTGATAAAAGAGAAAATGTTCTTTCACCGCTTCTAAAATCAGGTATATTAAGTGATGAGTCAGCGCTTATAACTCCAACTAATGACACTTTTGGAAAATCAAGTCCTTTACTTATCATTTGAGTTCCAAGAAGTATATCGTATTTTTCTTCTTTAAAATCCCTTATTATTTTTTCATGACTTCCTTTTTTACTAGTAGTATCAGCATCCATTCTAACAACTTTTGCAGATGGGAATAATTTATTTAATTCTTCTTCTAACTTTTCTGTTCCTGTACCAAGATCTCTAACATTTCCTTCTTTACATTCAGGACATTTTTCTGGCTTTTTACAGTTATATCCACAGTAATGACACCTTAAGTTATTACTTGTTTTATGATAAGTTAAAGTAATATCACAATTAGGACATTTTATTGCATTACCGCAATTATCGCAAGTTACAAGTGTTCCATATCCTCTTCTATTAAGTAATAATATAATTTGTTCATTTTTAGCAAGTTTTTCTAATATTAACTCTTTTAATCTATCGCTTAAAACAGTATTTCTTTTTTTCATTTCAAGAGACATATCTACTACTTCTACGGTTGGAAGATTAGCATCCCCTATTCTTTTTGGAAGTGTTAAAAGATTATATACGCCTTTAAGCGCTCTTGCATATGTTTCATATGTTGGTGTAGCACTACCAAGAACTAATGGAATACTATTATAATTACTTCTCCATTTAGCAATATCTATTGCATTATATCTTGGTGTATTATCTTGTTTATAAGATTCACTATGTTCTTCATCTATAATTATTATTCCAAGGTTTTTAGAAGGTGCGAATATTGCACTTCTAGTTCCTACTATTATATGGGCATCTCCTCTAAGTATTTTTAAATATTCATCGTATTTTTCTCCGTTTGAAAGCGCACTGTGAAGTATCGCAACATCACTTCCAAATCTATCATAAAAGTTATTAACTATTTGGGCTGTTAATGTTATTTCTGGCACAAGCATAATAGCAGTTTTTCCTTCACTTCTAACTTTTTCTATCAAATGCATATATACTTCTGTTTTACCTGAGCCAGTGATTCCATGTAATAGATATGTATTAGATTTATTTAAATTATTAATAATTTCATCATATGCTTTTTGTTGATATTCATTTAACTTAAGTAAATTATCTTTTTTTTGATTTTCTCTATTAATTCTATATACTTCTTCCTTATATTCTTTAATTATTCCTTTTTTTATAAGTGTTTTAACACTACTTTGATTAAACTTGTTTTTTAAAATCTTTTTATCTTTTATAATACATTGTATAATCTCTTTTTGCATATCGTTCTTAGCTTCATTTAATATATAATCCTCTAAAAAAGATTCTTGCATTTCACTAATTAGATATGTTTCATACTTTTTATAAGAACTTGTAATAGTTTTTATCTTTAAAGAACTGGGAAGCATAGTTTGATAAGCACTTATAAGAGTGCAAAGATATGTATCTCTAACATACTCACCAAGTTTAAGTAATTCTTCATTTAATACAAGGTTTTCATCCTCTATGCTTATTATGCTTTTTAAATTGCCAAAATTGTCTTCATTTGTTATATCAACAACAAACCCATTTATTGTTTTATCTCCATTACCAAAAGGAACTGTTACTTTCATCCCTTTTTGTAAGATGTTTTCTAACTTGGGAGGAATAATATAAGTAAAAGTTCTATCTAAAGATTTAACTTTATATTCGATTAATACTTTTGCATACATTTTCCTCACCGCCTTGCATGTTTATTATAGTTTATTTTAAGCGACTAAGTCAAGGACACAAAAAAACAAGTACTACTGTACTTTTTCTATAATTGTTATGTCTACTTCTTCATTATTTATAGTTGCCTTTACTTTACTCTTAATTCTTTTATGATAAATACTATTGCCTATAGGACTATTTAATGTTATCTCCATTGGTTCTACATCTACATTAGATAAATAATTCCCTGTAATCTTTACTAAAAACTCATCTGAAAATTTTGGATAATCAATTTTTATTCTTACTGTGTCACCTATTTGAACAATACTATTATTTGGTTTTTCTTCCTTGATTACTTTTATATTAGGCACATTTTCAAGCATCTTGTCTATTTTAGTAGCAATATCTCTTTCTATTCTCATTGATTCTTCAAAATCAAAGTTATCGTGCCATCCATCACCGACTGCTGTATTATATGCATCTGTTCCACTTGTAATAGTTTTTTCATATTCTTTTTTTAGTTTGTTAATTTCTTCTAAATATTCTTCATAACCTTTTTCATCAACTATAAGCATACTACCTCCTATCTATTTATATGATAACATAAAATATAGAAAAATAAATATATTTTATTAGGTGGTATAATGTTTTCTTTATTAATTACTCTTTTAAAAAGTATGACTCTTTTTACAGGGTCTTACTCAATAAATGTTTTTAAAGAACCAATGTCTAAAGAAGATGAGGAAAAATATATAGATTTAATGCTTAAAGGTGATAAGCACGCTAGAGATGAACTTATAGAAAGAAACTTAAGATTAGTAGCTCATATTGTTAAAAAGTTTAATCCCAAACAAGATATGATGGATGATTTAATAAGTATTGGTACAATTGGATTAATAAAAGGAATAGATACTTATAAACCTTCTAAAAACACAAGAATTACAACATATGCAGCTAGGTGTATACAAAATGAAATTCTAATGCATTACAGAGCGTCTAAAAAAGAAATAAGTGAATTTAGTTTAAATGATTTAATAGGCTATGATAAAGAAGGTAACGAAATAAATCTAGTTGATGTATTAAAAACTGATGAAGAAGACGTTGTAGAAAAAATAAATACTAATGATTTAATCGAAAAATTAAATAAATATTTAAAAGTTTTAACCCCCAGAGAAAAAACAATTATTAAAAAAAGATATGGTTTAGATAATACAAAAGAATACACACAAAAAGAGATTTCTAAAAATCTAGGAATCTCCCGTAGTTATGTTTCAAGAATCGAAAAAAGAGCTTTGACTAAAATATTAAAAGAATTTATAAAACATGGTTAACGAAGGCTTACATAACATTCATCGTCTTCATATGTAATAAGCACATAGTTACTTAGTTTTTCTTTAGTTATAGGATTAACTATTCCTTCCTCTAAATATCCAAGTTTTATTAGTTCCCCTACTGTTGTTTGTCCATCTTTACATTTTCCGTCTAAAAAACACTTTTTAGCACTTTCTTTAAGTTTGTTTTCTACAACCATAACCATTTTATCAGTATGCATTTTATATACTTTATTAATAGATCCAAACACTATTAATATAGTTAAAATACCAAGTATAATAATTATAAATATTTTATTTCTTTTCTCCATAATAATCTTTTATAAACCTTTCTCTATATTCAAGTATATTATCATTTTTAATAGCATCTCTAAGTTCTTCTGTAAGTCTAATTAAATATCTTATATTGTGAATAGATAAAAGAGTTGCCCCAAATGATTCTTCACTTTTTATTAAATGATTGATATATCCCTTAGTGTAATGTTTACAAGCATAACAATCACAATCTTTTTCTACTGGTGTAAAATCTTCTTTAAATTTAGCATTTTTTAAATTGATTTTTCCATATCTTGTATAAGCATGTCCGTGTCTTGCAAGTCTAGTTGGACTAACGCAGTCAAATATATCTATTCCTCTAATTACGTTTTCAACTATATCTATTGGATCTCCAACACCCATTAAGTATCTAACTTTATCCTCAGGTAAATATTTAACTCCATATTCAACCATTTTATATTGGATAGGTTTTTCTTCTCCTACACTTGTTCCACCAATTGTATATCCATCAAAATCCATTTCTACTAATTTTTTAGCGCAATATTCGCGTAATTCTTTTGATTCTCCACCTTGCACTACCGCGAATAATGCTTGATTTTCATCTTTATGTGCATCTTTACATCTTTTTGCCCATCTAAGGGTTCTTTCCATAGAAGACTTAGTGTATTCATAAGTTGCAGGAAGCCCTACACATTCATCAAAGCATATTGCTATATCTGAACCAAGTTTTTCTTGAATATCAATAGATTTTTCTGGTGTTAAAAATAGGCTATCCCCATTATATTGATTTTTAAATTTAACCCCTTCTTCACTTATATCTTTTGGTTTAGCAAGACTAAATACTTGAAATCCACCAGAATCTGTTAATATAGGTCCATCATAATTCATAAATTTATGAAGTCCTCCAGCTTTTTTTACAATGTCTTCGCCAGGTCTAAGCCATAAGTGATAAGTATTGGCAAGTATTATTCCTGCATTGCACTCTTTAACTTGTTCTGGCGAAAGAGTTTTAACGGTTGCTTGCGTACCAACAGGCATAAACATAGGCGTTTCAAATTCTTTATCACCATATATTATCTTACCTAATCTAGCATTTGTATTTTTTTCTTTCTTTTGTAATTTATATTCTACTTTCATAATTTTCCCTCGACAAAGAAGATTATAACAAAAATAGTGCTTTCTTACAAGAAAAAAGGCTTTATAGCCTTCCCCTCTTTTCATAAGTATCTGGAACCATATCGTTATTTTCGATATATTTTTTTATGTAATTATCTAATATTTGAGGATTATTTAATCCCATTTCATAAAAATAACTCATTAAAATCGGAAAATCTTTAAAGTTATTATCTTTTAAGAAATTCGATGTATAAGATATAAAATCTGTTTTATCTTTAAATGGTAGCATTTTTATTAACACTTCATCTGTAAACTCTGTACCATCAGGAAGTAGTCCCGTTTTAATTCCTATACATATTTTTTGAAATTCCAGACTTGTTTTTGCAACATCTATATCATCATAATTAAATATTTCATTATTACTCATATAACCCTCCTATATTATACAACTATTATGGAATTTATATATTCAAATAATCCATCTGGCATTTTAGCCATTTTTTCTTCATTTCCGCTTTGATACATGCAATAATATTTTTCTTCTAACCCTATACCAATTGCAGTATTTTCATCATATTTAATTATTACATCAATTGGTATAGCAAGATTAACTTGTTCGCTATCTTCTAAAACATGTATATTATTTTTTGCATTATTTAATAAGTCTATATCTTCTTGTTTTGTAACATTATAAGTTTGTTTAACATCTCCTGTTGAATGGTCAATTCTTGTTATAACAATTCCTTCAAAAGCACTTTCACTTTCAACTTTGCTTTCTATAATATCTTTTGGATCTACACAATCAGTCTTTTGAGCATTCATATTACTAATGTGATATAAAAGGCCTAGAATTATTACAAAGAAAGCAAGTAAGAATATAGATAATACTGCAATTATTCCTTTACTTTTTTTATCCATTATTACCTTCCTTATATTCTGAACCTAAATTTTTAGTTATATTACCTTTTCCATCAACTTCATAGAAGTTAGATCCTACGAAAACATCCCCTTCTTTAGTTTCAGGCGTGTTTTCAAAACATATTCCTTCATCTAAACAATTCCATTCATAAACTATTTTATAAATCTCTGTACCATCTTCTTTTGAATCAGTAATATTTACTTCTCTTATATTAAATGTACTAATATTTTTACAATTTATAGATTCATTACAAGTAATAAAACTAACTTCTGCGCCAGCCTTAGCTTCTTCAATACGTTGATTAAAATTCTCTATTATTAAATCTACTTTCTTCTGTTCTTTTGTTAGAACAATTTCATTATCTTTTTTTGTTGGATTTAAACCATTTTTAAAACCTTTAGTTAAAACTACTAGTGTAACTATTAAAGTAAATACTATTATGATTACTTCTAGTATAAGTTTTATTCTATTTTTATCTAATCCCTTAATATACTCTTTCATAATTAATCCTTTCCTATTTTATAAACATTGCATCACCAAAGCTGAAAAATCTGTACTTTTCATCTATTGCATGTTTGTAAGCATTAAGAATATTCTCTTTTCCAGCGAATGCACTTACAAGCATTATAAGAGTGCTTTTTGGTAAATGGAAATTTGTAATAATTGCATCTACACCCTTAAACTCATATCCTGGATAAATAAATATATCCGTATTACCAGAGGATGACTTATAATTTCCTTCTCTTTGCATTATTGTTTCTATTGTTCTAACACTAGTTGTACCAACTGCAATGATTCTTTTTCCATTTTCTTTAGTATCTCGAAGAATTTTTGCAGTATTTTCATCCATTATGTAATACTCACTATGCATTTTATGTTTTGTAACATCCTCCACATTAACTGGTCTAAATGTACCGAGGCCAACGTGCAAGGTAATTTTAGCAATATTAACTCCCTTTTTCTTTATTTTATCTAATAATTCATTAGTAAAATGTAGACCTGCGGTTGGTGCGGCAGCACTTCCGAGATTTTTAGCATAAACTGTTTGATATCTTGATTGATCCTCTAAAGTTTTATGTATATACGGTGGAAGTGGCATCGTTCCAAGTTTATCTAAAACCTCAACAAGGATTCCTTCATATACAAGCGTTACATGTACAATACCTTCATCCAATATTTTATCAACTCTTGCTTTTAATAATCCATCCCCAAATGAAACTATTGTTCCTATTTTTAACCTTTTTACAGGTTTAGCTAAACATTCCCAAGCATTTCCTCCCATATCTTTTAGAAGTAATAACTCTATTTTAGCTTCTGTTTCCTCTTTAACGCCTATAAGTCTTGCAGGCAATACTTTAGTATCATTAATAACAAGAGTATCACCAGGATTTAAATAATCAATAATATCTTTAAATATTTTGTCTTCATATTCACCAGTTTCTTTATCTAGTACTAGAAGCCTTGAAGAACTTCTATCTTTTAAAGGAGATTGTGCAATTAAATCTTCTGGTAAGTTATAATCAAAATCATCTGTTCTCATTTTGCTTACTCCTTTCATTATTCATTATACTATAAAAGCTTATTAAATTCATTAATAATTTCAAAAAGCAAACAAAATTTCATATTTGTAAGGTAAATTCTACCTATTTATACAATCTTGCTTAAAAATAGGTATATAATTTTTTTGGTGATGTAAAATGAATCGTTTAAAGGATTTAAGAGAGGATAACGATTTAAAACAAAAAAATATGGCTGAACTACTTAAAATTGATCAATCAAACTATAGTAAATATGAGCTCGAAAAGATTAACATTCCCATCGATACTTTAATAGCTCTTGCAGATTATTATGATACTAGTATTGACTATATATTATGTCGTACAGATGAAAGAAAGCCATATAAAAAAAGTATTTTAGAAATACCTGAAAGAAAAAAGAAAAAAAGTACTTCCAACAGAAGTACTAAATAGTAAACTCATACTTTAATAAATATATTATAAATGGTGTATTATTATTTTCAAGTAACTTGCTTATTATAGCTTCTTTTTTTTGAAAATAATTATATCTTAAAATAAGTTTTTGCTTTCTATTAAAAAATAACCTAAGTAATAATAAATCGTTATATTCAATGTTAAAGGTGCCACTTTTAGTTAAGTATTCGCATGTAAATAACAAGCATGAAATATTCTTAACTTGGCATCTTTTATTATCCCCTAAATATTTACATTTCTTTTTATTTTTAATTGGTTTTAATATATTTTTAGTCCACTCAAATGAATAACAACATCCATCTTCTTTTAAATATAAATGATTATTTCTTGTCGCAATACATTTATTATTACAGAATTTGCAAGGATTTTTACTTACCCAAAGATTATCTAAATAATCACATACTACGTCATATACAAAGGAGTATTTCTTTTCTATATTATCGATACCAAACGTTTTAAATGCATTAATTATGTCATCATTATAGTTTTCTAAAACAAAATTTATTTTACCAGTATTAAAAGTTACTCCATTTTCGAGAAGCTTTTTTATTTTCTTTAAAACTTTTAAATTATAATTAATATTATCTTTAAATACAATTTTAAGTGCTGGATTATTCTTTTTATATTTTTTATGAAGTTTAAATTCTATATACTTTTTTGTTTTACCATCTAAATCTAAATTATACATTTTTACCTTTATTCTTTTTAGCTTCTATTAGATTTTCAATTATCATAGATATTGTCATAGGTCCAACTCCGCCTGGACTCGGTGTAATATATGATGCTTTGTCTTTTATAGCTTCAAAATCAAAATCACCAACTAATTTACCATCAACACTTGTTAGTCCTATATCCACTCCAATAAAACCTTCTTTAACCATATCACCAGTTATTAAATTTGGCTTTCCAACTGCACTAATTACAATATCTGCTTCTTTTGTTATCGCTTTTAAATTCTTTGTTTTTGAATGACATAATGTAACGGTCGCATTTTCGTTTTCTAGCATAAGCATAAGTGGCCTTCCAGCGACTAATCCCCTACCAAGAAGCGCTACTGTTTTTCCTGCAAGCTTTATATCATAATGTTTTAAAAGCTTTACAACTCCTTTTGGAGTACAAGGAACAATGCCTTTTTTATTATTATATAAGTTATAAATATTATCTTTAGTAAATCCATCTATATCCTTTTTAGGATCAATTAAATTAGCGCAAGATACATAATCAATCCCCTTTGGAACAGGGCTTTGAAGAATTATACCCGTAATATTATCATCTAAATTTAATTTATTAATTAATATCTTTAATTCTTCATTAGTAGTTTTACTTCCTAAATAATGTAGTCTTGTCCTTATTCCAACCATATCACAATATTTAATTTTATTTTTAATATACGCAATACTAGAAGGTTCATTTCCAATTTGAATTATTGCAAGAGTTATATCTAGTTTTTTATCTTCTATTTCTTTTTTATATTCTTCTAATAATTCTTTTCTATAAGCTTTACCATCTAAAAGAATCATTTAATCACTTCCTTTATTCATCAGAATCTATTGTATCAAATAATGTATATGAATGACTTATGCCTAAATGTTCATATGATTTATCAGTTGCAACTCTACCACTTCTAGTTCTTTTTATAAAACCTTCTTGTAATAAAAATGGTTCTACTACATCTTCGATAGTTGTAACTTCTTCCCCAATACTAGTGGCAATAGTTTCAATACCAACAGGACCACCATCAAATTTAGTTATTAAACTATTTAAGTATTCAATATCTATTTCATCAAGTCCATAATTATCAACTTTTAATTTATTTAAACTACTTTTTGTTGTTTCTAAACTTATTTCATCAGAGCCTTCAACAAGGGCGAAGTCTCTTACCCTTTTAAATAATCTATTTGCAATACGAGGTGTTTTTCTAGAACGTCTAGCAAGCTCGAGTGCAGCCATATTACTAATTTTCATATTCATTATTTTACTTGTTCTTTTAACTATAGTAGCAAGTTCATCATCAGTATAATAATTAAGCTTACAAACAATTCCAAATCTATCTCTAAGTGGACTAGAAAGATCTCCAGAACGAGTAGTTGCCCCAACTAACGTAAATGGTGGCAAATTAATCTTTATGCTCTTACTTTGTCCTTCTGAGCCTATTATAATATCAAGTTCAAAATCTTCCATTGCAGGATATAAAATTTCTTCAACCACTCTTGGCATTCTATGAATTTCATCTATAAACAATACATCTCCAGGTTCAAGTGTAGAAAGAATTGCAGCAAGATCCCCTGACTTTTCAATAGATGGTCCTGAAGCAGTTTTTAAGTTAACTCCCATTTCATTTGCAATTATATGAGCAAGTGTAGTTTTTCCAAGTCCTGGTGGACCATATAAAAGAACATGATCAAGTGATTCATTTCTAATTTTAGCAGCTTCTATAAAAACTTTAACATTCTCTTTAACATTTTCTTGACCGATATATTCATTTAAATACTGTGGCCTAATACTAGCTTCAAATTCATCCCCATTTAAAGAATTGCCATCTAATATAGTTTCTTTTTTCATATTAACCTCCTGATTATTTTAATAATAGTTTTAATGCATCCTTTACTTGTTCTTCTATAGTCTTTGTCTTATCTACATTTGGAACAACTTTATTAATATCTTGACTTTTATAACCAAGACTTTCAAGTACACTTACAAGTTCAAATCCATCATCAACTGTTTCAACATTTGTATCGATAAATCCAAGTTTCCCTTTTAAGTCAAGCACTATTTGTCTTGCAAGTTTTTCCCCTACTTTAGGGAACTTCTTTAAATATAAAACATTTTCTCTTTCAATAGCATCTACTATTCCTGATACACTTCCTGTTGCAAAAAAACCGATACCTACTTTTGGTCCAAGTCCTTTAACTCCTAAAAGTTTTAAAAATAGCATCTTTTCTTCTTTTATTTTAAATCCATATAAAGTATTTTCATCTTCTGCAAGTTTTTGATATAAATAAACTTTTGCTTCTTCATCTATTTCATAACTATATGGATTTGCAACATTTACTAAATATCCAATACCATTATTTTCAATAACAATACTAGAACTATATATATCCGTTACTTTTCCTTTTATATAATCATACATCTTAATCACCACATATATATTTTATCAAAAACAACGCATAAATAAAAGGCCCTAAGGCCTAATATTTAAGGATTATCTACTTCACTAGTATCAACCACATAAGGATTATTCTTACTTCCATCACCATCAACATACTCTGTGCCTGGTTTAAGGGAAACTACTGGACGAACACTTTCTGCATAATGAATATGATGTCTACTTCCGATTCCACCTGCTGTATTAATATAACTACCGAGCGAATGATAGAAGTCAAACGTCATTGGCGAAGATAACCAGCAAAAGCTTCCTGTTTTTCTTATGTTATTATTATTTAATAAGTTTACTTCTGGTTGACTTGCTAACCCTATTGGATAATCAAGTTTTGCTTTTTCATTTAAAGTTGAAAACCTATCTGTATTATTGGTGCAACTTAATTCTTTAGTTAGACCAGTTTCTTTAAACAAAAGATTTGCTGTTGTGTTTCCGCCATTTGGATCCCATCCACTCTTTGTTCTTATTGTTCTATCATTACAGAAGACTGTATCTTCTAAATAACTTTCATAACTAGATATGTTTTCCGAGTACCATGCTTCTAAGTATGCTTTCATTGTTGAATCTGTTACATTTACATTTTCATCATATAACATTTCATTTATTGCGTCTTCTACAGATTTTCCATCATTTAATTTAATATATCTTTCATCACCAGCACTTGTATAATAAATATACTTTAACTCGTTGCACTTTCCTGTTTCATTAAAACATGTATAATGATTATTATTTATTGTATTATATTTTGCATGCCAATCCCAAAAATGAATTTTACTTGCCACTTCTGTGTCCTTAAGCACATACTCATATTCATTCGTTTCTTCATTTAATATATAATCAAAATTATTTCCAAATAAGTAATCATTTCTTATTTGTTCTGCATTGTATGATTGTATTGCTGTTGCTGTTATATATTTTGGTTCTGTACATGGATTAGTGTCATAACATATATATTTATTTTTCATACTAGAGTATTTATCTATCCATTTTTCTAACAAGACTTCTTCTATATTTCCACTTGTTGATGTAATAGTATAAGTTCCATCTTGATTATCTGTATATCCATCTCCTACATAATAATTTTTATTAACTTCGCTTAGTACTTGTCCATTTTTTAGCTCTATATAATATACATATTCCCCTGATACTCCTACTACATATCTTATTGTGATTGTATTATAATTAGGATTAGTATTTGAAAATGTATACGTTCCTGTAAGCACTTCGTTACAATTTCCGTTTGCAAGGCATTCTTCGGCTGTAAATCTTTCGTCTTCATCTGTATCAGAATTATCATATAATTTATATCTATTAGCAATACTTTGATTATATTCATATTCTCTTGCAAAGTAATGATTTTTATTTATTGCTACTCTATTTATTACTGTAGTTCTAGGATCTGGATCAAAAGTGCTATTAATATACACTTTATTGTACATATAACCAACATATGCAGGAGAATTACTATTTGAATTAAATGCGCTTGTTCCTATTTGTTGCGCTGTTCCTGTATTGTTGCATGTTCCATTTAAATCAGGAATTCCATTATATATAAGTTTTACTCCACCGGTATCAGTGGTTCTAAGAATCTGCCAGCAGAAACCTCCAAATATTACGTTGAACTTATTTAGTATAACTTCTGCTTGCTGATTAGCTATAGTTTCGTTTGTAGATGTAGTTGCATAGTGATATATTTTTTCTGTTCCACTCTTATCATATGCATCAGCATGTTCTCCTGTATATTCTTTTGAATATGTTCCTATCTTAGCTTCATTTTCAACTACTTTATATAAAGTGGTTTTTTCATTTATTTTTCCATCCATTGATTTTTGCACAGATTGTCTTGTCCATATAGCACGGATATGTACATCTTCTTCTGGCATTATAAATGTATCATCATTTATTTTAGTCACGCCTTCTTCTATATCCCATCCTTTAAATTCATAGCCTGCACAAGAAAGTGTTATATCTTTTTTAGTTACTTTATCAAATACAAAGTGGTTTTCATTTTCTATCTCTTCTAAATTACATTCTGTAGGCGTGTTTACATCATAATAAACATCATAATTATTTTTAAGTATTGGCGTATCCACGCTTGATTTAGATTTATTATCTCCACTTATTTTATAATCTATATCTAGTTTTTTATTAGTTGGATAAAGACCTTTAGTGTTTTGATATTCTTCTTTTAGTTTTAGTTTAACTTTAAGTGTGTCTTCACTTCCTGTTATAAATGAGTTATCTCTAAAGTTCCATTCTATTTTATTATCATTTTCGTTTTCTATTTCAAAATATTCATCATTAATGTAGTCAGTTATATTTAGTGTTTCGAATACTTCTGGTGATACAGTTGCTTCAAAAAGTACGTTATTTAGTGAATCAATTTTTGCTGTCCATTGGTTGTCTGATATATCATTAACAGAATTTGTTGTATCTCCCATTTCATATTCTACAGCATTTATTGTTATATATGGGTATTGTTCTTTTAGTGATTCATATATACTTGTTGTTGCACCTGAGTTTATTGTTGGTACTCCATCTGTTAAAAATAGTACAACTAAATCTTTTCCACTTTCTTT
>CADBKG010000022.1 GCA_902795215.1 uncultured Erysipelotrichaceae bacterium
TAGTGAATATGAAGAAAATTTTTGACCTTTTTTTGCCATAGAAAAATACACCTCCTTTCGGAGGTGTATTATATCACTTTTATAAAACTGCTTTTTTTTTGCTGTCTACTCTAAGGGGTGCAGTTCAATACTAGCTTTTTTAATTGTAGATTTTAAAAATTACATTTGATATAATACTTTTGTGGGAGTGACTATTTATGAATCAAGAGAAAATAGCTAAAATAATTAAAAAAATTAGAAAAGATAATAATCTTACTCAAAAAGAATTCGCAGATAAATTAAATGTTACTTTTCAAGCTGTATCTAAATGGGAAAATGGAAAAAGCACTCCTGATGTTGATACTTTAAAAAGAATATGTGATTTATATAATATAGATATTAATGACTTACTAAGTGGAGTAAGTACTAAGAAAAAAAGAAAATGGATATATTTCGTAATAATTTTAATTATTGCAGTAGTTTTTGGTTTTTTATATATGCATAAGAATACATTTGAATTTAAAACTATAACAACAACTTGTGATGATTTTAAAGTAACAGGTAGTATTGCATATAATCATAAAAAAGCAAGTTTATACATTTCAAATGTAGAATACTGCGGAAAAGAACCTGATAAAAAGGTATACGAAAAAATAGAAGGTAATTTATATAACAATCATAATGGAAATAAAACTTTAATTAGTAATTTTAAAACTAGTGAAAATATAACTTTAGAAAAATATTTAACAGATGTAAATATAATATTAGATGATATAAACGAAGTATGTAAAAATCATAATGAAATGGAGTTAGAAATAAAAACTACTTTAAATGGAACTAATAGAATATATAATCTACCTTTAGAACTAAATACATGTAGTGGTGATAAATAATGGAAAAATATAAAGAAATAGAAAGAAGCATTATTACAACTTATAGAAAAGAAATATGGAGTAAGTTTGTAAAAGCTGTAAAAGAATATGAACTTATAAAAGAAAACGATAAAATAATGGTATGTATAAGTGGTGGTAAAGATTCATTCCTACTTGCAAAATGCATCGAAGAACTTAAAAAACATGGAAAAGTTAAATTTGATGCTATGTATGTAAGTATGAATCCAGGTTATAACGAAGAAAACAAAAAAAGAATTGTTGAAAATGCTAAACTTATGAACATAGATTTAAAAATATTTGAAACTAAAATCTTTGATACAGTTGCCACACTAGAAGAAGGAAATCCTTGTTATTTATGTGCAAGAATGCGCAGGGGATATTTATATAATGAAGCTAAAAAGAATGGATGCAATAAAATAGCACTAGGCCATCATTTTGATGATGTAATAGAAACAACTCTTTTATCACTTTTTTATAGTAGCGAAATAAAAACAATGGTTCCAAAACTACATAGTGATAACTTTGAAGGATTAGAACTTATTAGACCACTTTATTTTGTAAAAGAACAAAGTATAATAAACTGGAAAAACTATAATGATTTAAAATTTATAAATTGTGCATGTAGATTTACAGAGAACTGCGCTATAAATGATGATGGTACTAGCAAAAGACTTGAAATGAAAAAACTAATTAAATCTTTAAAAGAAAAAAACAAAGATATAGATATTGATCACAACATATTCAAAGCAATGGAAAACGTTAATTTAAATTGTGTATTAGGATATCATAAAGATGGAGTAGAGCATTCATTTTTAGATGATTATGACAAATAAAAAAGAGATTATTTCTCTTTTTTGTTTGTTATTTTTTTAATTGCTGAAGCTGTATCGACAGATTTAAATGCTTCTAGTACTTCAATAGGTACTGCAAATATTATTGTGTTTGATTGATCAGATGATAAGTCATTTAATGTTGCAAGTGTTCTAAGATGTAAAGCACCTGGAGTAGTAGCCATAGTTTCAGCAGCTTTAGCTAAGTTTTTACTTGCTTCAATTTCACCAACTGATTTAGTAATAACAGCCATTTTTTCTCTTTCAGCTTCTGCAACTTTTGCAATAACTCTTTGCATTTCCATTGGAAGTTTAATGTCTTTTAATTCAACATTTTCAACCTTGATTCCCCATGGATCAGTCGCTTCATCAATAATATGACATATTTCACCACTTATCTTTTCTCTTGATGAAAGCAAATCATCTAAGCTTACTGCACCAACAGCATTACGCATAGTAGTTTGAGCAAGTTGACCAACTGCAAAATAGAAATCTTCAACCGCTAGAATAGCTTTAGAAGCGTCCTGAACCTTATAATAAATAACGGCATTAATTCTAACAGTTACATTATCTTTAGTAATTGCATCTTGTTCTGGTACATCAACAGCTTTAGTTCTAATATCAACCTTTTTATAACTATGGATAATAGGTAATACTATATTCCATCCTGGATTTAAGATTTTTGTAAATTTACCAAAGGTAAAAAGTACACCTCTTTCATATTCTTCAATCTGTCTAATTGAAGTAATAAGAATAAAAACAATAATACCAATAATTACGTACAACATATATACTCCTTTCTTATTTTTAATTTTATCATATAGATATTAAAAACAATAGAACTAATTGACAAAAAATACAAAAAATTATATTATTTAAAGTAGGGAAGTAGGCTAGATTATGATTAAAGAAAAATATGCTTCTTTTTTAATAGATATACTTATAATATTTCTAGGTGTTTTTAATTATGTTTTCCCTGGAATAATAAATGAAAAGATAAATATAATATTTTATATAGAATTAATTGCATTTTCTGTAATTAATCTGCTTGAATATTTTATAGTTAGAACTGATAAAGAACCATTATATTTATTTTTTGCAGGTATATTTTCATCATTAACATTTCTTTTAAAAGGCTTGCTTAAAACAAATGTATTATTTGGTATAACCATTATATTATATACAGTCTTAATAATAATTATTAAAACTATTAGTTTAGAAAAAATATATTCTAAAAAAACTCATCTTTTCTTAATTAAATTAACAGAAATGAGTATACTTATATTATATGGAATCTTGATTAGTACTAATATGTATTTTAGTGTAAATAGTGAAGCATTTTTAATAGGATTTTTAATTATGGGATATGGTAGTTTAGAATTACTATATGATGGTGTATTATTCTTAAGTGAAAATACGAAATTTTTAAAGGAGTAAAAATGGATATATTAGCAATTATTGATAAAAAAAGACTTGGACAAGTACTTTCCGATAAAGAAATAAAATACGCTTTTATGGGGTATTTAAATGGTGATATAAAAGATTATCAAATGAGTAGTTTGCTTATGGCAATTGTTATAAAGGGATTTAACTTTAAAGAAACTTTAGCGCTTACTGATTTGATGCTTAAAAGTGGTAAATTTTTAACTAAAAAAGATATTAAAGGCATTAGAGTAGATAAACATTCAACAGGTGGTGTAGGGGATAAAACTAGTATGATTATTGGGCCAATACTTGCATCCCTTGGACTTAAAATGGGTAAATTATCTGGCAAAGGACTTGGGTTTACAGGTGGAACTATTGATAAACTTGATAGTATTCCTGGATTTAAAACTTCACTTTCTATAAAAGAATTTATAAAAACACTTGATAAGGTTGGTTTTGCAGAATGCGCTCAAACTGATGAGTTTACACCACTTGATAAAGTAATATATTCCCTTAGAAGTGTGACTGGTACGGTTGAATCTATTCCTTTAATTGCATCAAGTATTATGAGTAAAAAACTAGCCCTTGGCGCATCATACATCCTCATTGATTTAAAACTTGGAAGTGGAGCGCTTATTAAAACCAGAGAAGATGCTAATAAGCTATCTAATTTAATGAAAAAAATTGGTAAAGCATATGGAGTAAAAGTAATAGTTGAAATAACGGATATGAATACACCACTTGGTGATAATATAGGAAATGCACTTGAAGTTATAGAAGCATATGACATACTAAATGGTAAAAAAGGTAATCTTTATGAATTATGTGTAAATCTAAGCGCTAAACTTTATAAAGAAGCTAAAAACGTAAGTATGAAGGAAGCTAAAAACAAAGTAAAAGAAGTAATTGATAATAAAAAAGCATTAAATAAATTTTTGGAATTTATCAAGTCCCAAGGTGGTAACTATAACAAAATAAAGATTTCTAATAATATAAAAGAAGTTAGATCTTTAAAAAGTGGTTATATAAAAGAAATAGATGCTAAAAAAATAGGTGTCTTATCTTTACATTTAGGCGCAGGAAGAATTAATAAAGAAGATAATATAGATTATAGTGTTGGAGTAGTTTTGAGCAAACATAAAGGAGATTATGTAAAGAAAGGCGATATTTTGTGTCAACTTTATCAAAAAAATGATAAAAATTACGCTATAGAAGCAAGAAATGCATTTAAAATTAATTAAATAATGTTATATAATATTATTAGGAAGTGATAATATGAGAGTTATAGTCACAGCAGGTGGAACTGGTGGACATATATATCCAGCACTTGCAATAATTGAAAAAATAAAGGAAAAAGAACCTGATAGTAAATTTTTATATATAGGAACAAAAGATAGAATGGAAAAAGATATTGTTCCAAAACGAGGTATAGACTATATAGGTATAGAAATGTATGGACTTACTAAAAATATAATGAGAGATGTAAAAGCAGGATATCTTATATTTAGTAATATTTTAAAATGCAGAAAGATTATAAAAGATTTTAAACCAGATGTAGTTCTTGGTATAGGTGGTTATGTTACATATCCAGTTGTAAGGGCTGCTAAAAGCCTTGGTATAAAAGTGTTTATTCATGAACAAAATTCAATCCCAGGTAAATCTAATAGAGCACTTGCAAAACTTGCTGATAAGATTGGTATAAGTTTTCCTGGAAGTGAAAAATATTTTGATAAAAGAAAAGTTGTATTTACGGGAAATCCTTGTAGTGAACAAGCTTTAACAGTACCAAAAATATCTAAAACAAAATTTGGTTTAAAAAATAATAAAAAGTTTGTACTCATAGTACAAGGAAGTCTTGGAAGTAGTTCAATTAATAAAAAGATGATTCCATTTTTACAAGATATAGATGACGAAAACTATGAAGTTCTTTATATTACTGGAAAATCATCTTATGAAGAGTTTAAGAAAAATAAATTTAGTAAAAATGTTTTTATAGAACCATATGTTGATAATTTGTCAGGACTTATGAAATCTGCAGATGTAATTGTAAGTAGGGCAGGGGCAAGTTCACTTAGTGAAATTATTGCATTAAAAAAATTATCAATTCTTATTCCAAGTCCATATGTTGCAAATAATCATCAATATTATAATGCACTCGAGCTAGCAAATAATAAAGCAGCAATAATGATAGAAGAAAGTAATTTAAATAAAGATATATTAAAAGAAAATATAAATAAGTTAACGAGTGAAGAAAACCTAGAATTGCAAATTAATATGCAATTAAAACTTGGTAAAATGGCTAAAAAAGATAGTAGCACAATTATATATAACACAATAAAGGAAATGATAGATTAGGATGAGTAAAAAGAGAAAGACAACTACTAAAAAAGTAAGAAGAAGGCTAAAACCAAAAGCAGCCTTGTCTTTGTTATGCTTTTTTGGTGGTTTATTTCTTATAATTTTCTATTTTACTAAAACTAATGTAACCCATGTATATATTGAAGGAAATGACTATTTAAGTAGTAGTTATATTTTAAAAAAATCAGGATTAGAAAAAGATATTAAGTTTTCAAATGCAACTCAAACTAGAGTATGTAAAGCTTTAAAAGATCCGCTTATTAATTCATGTAAAGTAAAACATCATTTAAATAGATCTATTACAGTTATTATTACTGAAAATAAGCCATTATTCTATTACACGAATGATAATAAACTTGCTTTATCAAGCGGTGAACTGTTAGATGCTGAAAATACTTATGGAGTTCCAACACTTATAAATTATGTACCTAAAAAAGTATTAAAGAAATTTATATCTGGACTTGCAGGAACAAATAGTGATATAATACGCTCCATAAGTGAAATTGAATATTCACCAAGTCAAAACAGTGATGGAACTTATATCGACGAAGGAAGATTCTTACTTAGTATGAATGATTCTAATACTGTATACGTTAATATTAAACATATTGATGTGCTGAATTATTATGAAAAAGTATATGCTAGTATTGGAGATAAGAGAGGAACTTACTATTTTGATTGTGATTTTGACAATTATTACTTTGAAGAATATGGGAAGTAGTGATATTTATGAATTACGATAAAGAAATGGATAAAATTTTAGATAACTGTGACAGAAAACCTAGAATTTTACTTCATTCTTGTTGTGCACCTTGTTCTAGTACATGTATTGATAGATTAAGTGATAAAGCTAATTTAGATATAATGTATTATAATCCAAATATAGAACCGGAAGAGGAATATTTAAAAAGAAAAGAAGAACAAAAAAAGTTAATTAAATTACTTAATAATGATATTAAAGTTTTAGATTGTGATTATGATAACGATAAATATCATGAAGTAGTTAAAGGATATGAAAAAGAACCCGAAAAGGGAAGTAGATGTTATATTTGTTATAAACAAAGAATGGAATATACTGCAAAATATGCAAAAGATAATGGATATGATATGTTTGCAACAACTTTAACAGTTAGTCCATATAAAGTAACAAAATGGATAAATGAAATAGGATTTGATTTAGAGAAAAAGTATAATATTAAATATTTACCAACTGATTTTAAAAAACAAAATGGTTATAAAAAAAGTATAGAATTATCTAAAAAATATAATCTTTATAGACAAGATTATTGTGGTTGTATTTATTCAAAAAAAGAAAAAGATTCACTATTTAAGTGAATCTTTTATAATTTAATTCTTTTATTTAATTCTAAGTGGTTTTCATCTCCGTGTTTTAGATGGATATGTTCGATTTCTCCAGTGTGTAATTTGTTTGCACTATTTGCCATAAAACCTGCTTCACTAGATGATGCTATTTTAGTAACGCCTCCTGTTACAAGTGCTGAATGCTCACCATCGTTTATGATACCATAAGCATATTTTGGAAAAAAGCTTGCATAAGGTCCAACTATTCCTTTATGAGATTCTTTGCTTCTTGCCCATATTGGCATTAATCCAGCATGAATATGTGCACCAAGCAACATATTCATTTGACTTATATATCCTAAATAATCTTTAATTACTAGATTTTTATTTGTTTGATTTTCAACCATATTTTTTAATGAATGCATCATCATAATATTAAATCTTTTTATATTTGTATGTAAATCATTCATAACAAAGTTATCAAAAGCTTCTTCTTTTTCACCATTTTCATAATATTCAATAGGTAATGTAACACCACTAACTCTTAAATCATCATATAAAGGAACAGCTTCTATTAAATTATCAAATACTGTTATATTTCTATTTGTATTTAATTCACGAAATAATAAGTCATCTTTTGATGGATATTCTTTTCTTTTACCATATTCATCTTCACCAAAATAAACAGAATCATGATTACCTTTAACCATTATTATTCTAGTCGTTTTAGCAATCTCATTTGATAGTTCTGCAATATCTGCATTTCTTGGGTCGTGTGTGCTATCAATTAAATCTCCACCAATTAAAAGAATACTTGTTTTTAATTCTTCTAATACATCTTTAATATCAGCAAGTTTTTCTACATCGCTATGAATATCACCTATAAAAACTATATCTCTATCTTCTTTAATTTTAGGATTATACATATTATAATCGTTTAATACTAATTTACTCATAAAATTCCCCTCCGTAAGTGAGAAGTATCATAACACAAAATAGGTTATATTTCAATATTAACTAAAGAAAAAAGTGTTTACAAATTTTAACAAAAGTTTTATACTATTCTATGGAAAATAAAGGAGTAACATATGAAAAAACTAATATACATTTTAATAGCGTCTATTTTATTACCAGTAACCATAAATGCAGAAACTTATACATATGAAATATGTAAAAGTGGATGTGACTATAGCTCTTTAGAAGAAATAGAAAATGATATGAAAACTAAAACTGATAAAGAAACAGTTATCATTAATTTTAAAGATTCTGAAACATATGAATATACTGCAGAAGAGAGTTTTAGTATAAATCACAATATTAAGGAATATAGGGATATTAAAAATTTTGAATTACACGGAAATGATGCAACTATAAAAGTTACTAAAAACTTAGAATTTGGAGATTTTGAAAATGTAATAGTCGATAATATAAATATAAAAGGGGACCTAATTAGAGTAGTAAGAAATGTTAATTCGAAAGTATTAAATGTCAATTTTGATGCAACTTCTTCCATATCTCTTATTGGCGTTACTTCTTCAGCACCTTTATTTACTGAATCGATACAAAATAATTCGTTTTATGTTGATAATAGTGTTTTAACGGCAGGAAAAAATATTATTTTATGGCTGAGTACATTTAATATTAATAATTCTATTTTAGATGGAAGAACACAAGGATATAATGCTACTATATATTTTAATAACAATAAAATAAAGTCATTATTATCGGGGAATATTTCTAATATTAATACGAAATTATATGTGTATGCAAATAACACTCTATTAAATACTCCATATCGTTTATATACTAAAGGAATGAACTACAAGGTAATAAATCAACATGCAGATAATAATGGAATTCTAATAGAATATGCAATCTATAATAATTTTCTAAATCAGGGGTATACTCAAGGGAATTATATATATTATTATCAAGATATTGATAAAACAATAAGTGCAAATACTAATATTAGTGATTTTGAAAAAGAATTTATAAATACATATGAAAATAGTATTGGTTACGATGATATAAAAGACTTACCTATAGAGTGGAAAAGTGAAAATGAAAGTATTGCTAAGATAGTAAACGGTGTCATTACTCCAGTAAATAGTGGTAAAGTAGATTTAGTTGGTACCAGGGGTAATGATATTTATACAATACATTTAACAGTAAATATGGAAGAAGGAATAATAGAAAAGAAAGAAACAGCTAAAGAAAACTTTGGAAAAGCAGATTTTAGTGCTGATAATTTAGTTAGTGTTATTCCATTGACTCAGGAAGAACAAGATAAGAAAGAACAAGGTAAAGATATAGATGTATTCCTTGATGTAAAGGATGTTACTAAAAGTGTTTTGGAAGAAGAAAAGGCGTTGATAAATGAAAAGATATCAACAAATGAAACACTTGCAATGTATTTAGATGTAAATTTATTTAAACAAGTGGAAGGTGAAGAGGCAACTAAGATAGAAGAAACAAATGGGAATGTATTAATAAGTTTTAAAATACCAGAAGAATTAATAAATAAAAATCCTAGTATAAATAGAACATACTATATATTAAGATTACATGATGGGGTAGTAGATAAGTTAGAAACTACAGTTAATGATAATAAATTAATGTTTGAAACTAACAAGTTTTCAACATATGCATTAACGTATGTTGATACAAATAATCCTAAAACAGGTGATAACATTGTAATTTATTTAATTCTTGGTTTACTATCAATAATATGTATACCTGTATTAATAAAGAAAACGAAATAACCATAGTTAATCTATGGTTTTTGTTGTTTACAAATATGTTTTGTTCTAAATATAAATACTTGAAATATAATAATTAATATGGTAAACTTTATATATGATAAGGTGGTTGGAATGAGCGATACATTTAGTGAATTTACAAATTTTATATCTAATGATCCACTTATGTTAGTACTATGCATAGCTATAGTAGTACTTATTATTGTGTTTATATTAGTATTATTTTTAGGTAAAAAGCCTAAAAAAGAAGAACATAATTTAGATAATACACAGGCTTTATTAAAGAGTGATATTGAAAATAAAGAGTTAAAAAGCACACAGGAATTCGCAGCGATAACAGAAGAAGCTGAAAAAGAACTTTCTAGTACTAAAAAAATTCCTGTAATAGGTGAATTATCTCAAGCTGAAGAAGAAAAAGAAGCACCTATTAATATTGAGCAAGCTATGGAATTAAAAGAAAAACGTGAAAGGGAACAAAATGAACCTACAATTAAAATACCACCAGTTGGTGCACCTGAGGTTAGTACTCCACAAATGCAACCAGTAGGAATTAATCCTGTCCCTGAAGCACCTGTAGTACCCGAAGCTCCAGTTGTTCCAGAAGCACCTGTTGTAGAAGCACCTTCTGCACCTGTAATTCCAGAAGCACCTGAAGTTAAAATTGAACCAACTCCAGCACCTGAAGTGCAAGTTCCAAACACAAGCACTATAAATGAAACTCCTGTTGAAGTTCCAACAGAGTTAACTCCTAAATTAGATAATACTTCAATTAATATATTTGATGCGCCAAGCACTCCAGTAGCGCCTGAAGCACCTGTAATACCGGAGGCACCAGTTGTTGAAACTCCAGCTATGCCAGAAATTCCTGCAGCGCCAGAGACTCCAGTAGTAAATCCTGCACCACCTGTAGAAGAAAATCCTTTTGGTAACTTAGTTGAACAAACACCTCCAATAGATGGATTAAATCAACCATTTAGTGCAATTGGTGTTGAAGGAAAAGAAATGCCAGAAGAGAAAGTTTCATCAAATACTGAAATTATAAAACATATACCAAAAGAAGAAGTTGCAACTCCTTCTATGGAAGATGATATCGAATTACCAATGTTAAATACAAATGATGCACAAAATACCTTAAATAATTTATCAGGAGAAACATTTGAAATTAAGTAAGAGAAATCTTACTTTTTTTATCTTGTTATAAATGGTTAATTATGGTAAAATTACTATATAATATGGGGTGACTAGAAATGGATGAACTAAAAGATATTTTTGGGGTTAATTATGCACAAGCTATCCCGAACCCTGAATGCATATTACAAGGAAATAAATATAGAATTACTATACTAACTGAGAGGTTAGTACGTTTTGAATACAGTGAAAATGGTTCATTTGAAGATAGACCTACAGAACTTGTGAAAAATAGAAAATTTCCAAAACCAGCTTTTGAAAAAAATGAAGACGATAAAAGAATATATATAACTACTAAATATTTTGAATTAAAATATGAAAAAGAAAAACCGTTCTTAGGTTCAAAACTTGCCCCTGACCAAAACTTAGTTGTAAAACTAGTAGATACAGAAAAGTTTTGGTATTTTGGACATGCTGAAGCAAGAAACTATGGTGGTACTAGTGTTAGTTTAAATAAAGACGAAGTATCTAAAAAGACTAAAGGATTATACTCAACTGATGGATTTGTTTCTTTTGACGATTCTAAAACCTTAATATTTAATGAAGATGGTAGCGCTGGAAAAAGAAGCGATGAAAGAGTAGATACATATCTTTTTATGTATAGAAAAGATTATGGATATGCTATTAAAGATTATTTTGATTTAACAGGATATCCACCTATAATACCAAGATATGCACTTGGTATATGGTGGGATAAAGACGAAGTATATAATGCAGGTGATTTATATAGACTTCTTAATAAATTTAATAAGTATGAAATTCCAATTAATGTGCTTATTTTAAATAATTGGACTAAAAACGGAATGACTTTTGATGAAACAATTCAAAATCCACAAAATATAATAAAAGACTTAAATAATGGTGGAGTGCATGTTGGATTAAAAGTTAATACTGAAAAATTACTTACTCAAGATGGTAAGAAAATGCCATTTAATGTTTATTCACCAGCTTTTGTAAAGAGCTACTTTCTAAACATAATTAAACCGTTAAATGCAATTGGTATAGATTTTTATTCAATTGAAGCGCCTAGTGATGATTTATATGCATTAAGATTAATTAATTATTATTTCTATAATTTTCAGAAGGCTATTCCAAATAAAAGAGGAATGATATTATCTAAAAATGGACTTGTAGCATCTCATTTATATCCTATATATAATAGTGGTGATACTTTAGTTGATTGGAAAACCTTAAAAGCATTACCAAGCTTTAATACAACTTCTAGTAATATCGGAAGTACATGGTGGAGTCATGCTATTGGGGGATATTCTGGTGGTATAGAGGATAGTAATTTATTTACAAGATATATTCAATTTGCGACTTATAGTCCTATATTTAGACTTGCTTCTAAAAAAGGACACTATTATAAAAGAGAACCATGGTATTGGGATGTTAAAACTATTAAAATAATAAAAGATTATACAAATGTAAGATTAAAACTTATTCCTTATCTTTATTCAGAAGGATATAAGTATTCAAAAACAGGATTACCATTAATGCAACCTTTATATTATATATATCCTGAATTATATGATGAACCTATGTATAAAAATGAATATTATTTTGGATCAGAATTATTTATTGCACCAATTACAAATGTCAAAGATGATGTCATGAATAGAACTGTTGCAAAAGTATTTATTCCAAATGGTATATGGTATGACTTTAAAACCGGAAAAAAATTCCCTGGTGGAAGACAAATAGCATTTTATAAAGATGAAGACTATCCGGTATTTGCAAAGCAAGGTGCAATTATCCCACTTGCAGATTTAAAAGGGAAAGCTAGAAATAATACATCTAATCCTGATGCGCTTGAAATACAAATATTCCCTGGAAAAAATAATACATATAGACTTTATGAAGATGATCCAACAACAGAAAGTTATAAAGAAGGTAAATACTTAGTAAGTGTTATAGATTATAACTATCTACCAAATAACTATACACTTATAATTAGACCTATAGAAGGGGATTTAAAAGTTATTCCTGAAAAACGTAAATACAAAATAAGATTTAGAAATACAAGACAAGCGGATGATGTTATAGTATATGCTGGTTCAACAAAAATAGATGTTAAAAGCTATCTAGATGATGAAGACTTTATAGTAGAAGTACCATATGTTGAAACCAAAGAGCAGATTACTATAAATTGTAAAGGAAAAGATATCGAAATAGATGCAGTACGTATAATTAATGAAGATATAGATTCTATCATTACAGATTTAAAAATCACAACAGAACTTAAAGAACAAATTGCCAAAATAATATTTAGTGAAGAAGATATTAAAGATAAACGTATTGCAATTATCAAACTTAGAAAACAAGGAATTGATGAGATTTTTGTTAAAATGTTCTTAAAACTGCTTGATTATATTGCAGAAATATAATATAATTTGTTTATTCGCAGTGGAAAAAAGAGTATTAGTTAGGTGATGTTTTAAAGAAAGAAGTTGGCTGATGAAAAACTTCAAACTAGTCTAATGAACTTGCTTTTGGATGAGAAAGGTATGGTTGCCATATAAACCAAATAAGAACAAATTAAGGTGGTACCACGGGTTATCTCGTCCTTTAGGCGAGAGGCCCGTTTTTATTTTATATTGGAGGTAGATATGTTAGAAATTTATATTTATTTAATTATATTTATAGTAGTTTTTTTACTGCGTTATATACTTTTTATACTTGGAAAAAAGAAAAGAAAATTAAATTTTAATTTAGAAAAAAAGTATTTAGAAAATAAATTTGATATTTCTAAATATAAACTAAGTAGTAATTATATAAATTTTGTGCTGAGTTTAAATGATGCTTTTATCATAACGGTTACGCTTGCGCTGACTTTTATGATTACAAATAAAATGGTACTACAATTACTTATAGGTGTAGTATCTATGATGGCACTTATATTTATAACAAATGAAATTATTGGAAATATATTAAAAGGAAAGGATAAGTAAAAATGGAAAATTATGATTTTAAAAAGATAGAAAAAAAATGGCAAGAATATTGGGAGAAAAATAAAACTTTTAAAACAGATATTAGAGACTTTTCAAAACCAAAATATTATGTTTTAGATATGTTCCCATATCCATCAGGAGTAGGTTTACATGCAGGACATCCTGAAGGTTATACTGCAACTGATATCGTTTCTCGTATGAAAAGAATGCAAGGATTTAATGTGCTTCATCCAATGGGATATGATTCTTTTGGATTACCAGCAGAACAATATGCAGTACAAACAGGAAATCATCCAAATGGATTTACAGAAGATAATATTAAAGTCTTTACTAAACAGTTAAAAGAATTAGGTTTTGATTATGATTGGGATAGACAAGTTGTAACTTCTGATCCAAGTTATTATAAATGGACGCAATGGATTTTTAAACAATTATATTTGGATGGATATGCTAAGTATGTTGATATGCCTGTTAATTGGTGCGAAGAGCTTGGAACAGTTTTATCAAATGATGAAGTAATCGATGGAAAATCAGAACGTGGGGGATATCCAGTTATTAGAAAAAACATGAAACAATTATGCATTGATCAACCTAAATTCGCTGAAAGATTACTAGAAGGTCTTGATGAAATAGATTGGCCTAATTCAACAAAAGAAATGCAAAGAAATTGGATTGGAAAATCTATAGGTGCAGAAGTAGACTTTAAAATAAAAGATACTGATAAATCATTTACAGTATTTACTACAAGATGTGATACCTTATTTGGTGCAACATATTGCGTATTATCTCCAGAACATCCACTAGTTGATGAAATAACAACTAAAGATAAAATGGAAGATGTTAAAAAATATAAAGAAGAAACTGCAAAAAAATCAGATTTAGAAAGAACAGAATTAAATAAAGATAAAACAGGTGTATTTACAGGAGCATATGCAATTAATCCTGTTAACAATGAAGAAATACCTATTTGGATAAGTGATTATGTACTTATTTCATATGGTACAGGTGCAATAATGGCCGTTCCTGCGCATGATGAAAGAGATTACGAATTTGCTAAAAAATTTAATCTTGAAATTATTCCTGTAATAGAAGGTGGAAATATTGATAAAGAGGCTTATACAGGAGATGGTACACATATTAATTCAGAGTTTTTAAATGGACTTGATAAAGAAACATCTATAGAAAAAATGCTTGAATTTTTAGAAAAAAACAAAGTAGGAAGAAAACAAACAAATTATAAATTTAGAGAATGGATATTTGCAAGACAGAGATATTGGGGAGAACCTGTTCCAATTGTTCATTTGGAAGATGGAACAGATTATGTTTTACCGGATGATGAATTACCACTTGTATTACCAGTTCTAGAAGATTATAAGGGACATAATGGGCAAGCTCCACTTGAAAATGCAGTAGAATGGAAAACATATAATAAAAATGGCAAAAAGGGTGTTAGAGAAACATCTACAATGCCAGGGTCTGCAGGATCTAGTTGGTATTTCTTAAGATATATTGATCCAAAAAATGATGAAGTTTTCGCAGATCAGGAATTGTTAAAACATTGGTTACCAGTTGATTTATACATTGGTGGACCAGAACATGCTGTTGGTCATTTGATGTATTCTAGAATTTGGAATAATTATCTTTATGATAAAGGCTTATCGCCTGTTAAGGAGCCATTTAAAAAACTTGTACATCAGGGAATGATTCTTGGTGAAAATGGTATAAAAATGGGTAAAAGATTCCCTGAGTTTGTTGTTAATCCTTCAGATATTGTAAAAAAATATGGGGCAGATACGCTTAGACTTTATGAAATGTTTATGGGGCCTCTTGAAGCATCAAAACCATGGAGTAAACAAGGTGTAGAAGGTGCTAAAAAATTCTTAGATAGAGTATGGCGTCTAATATTAGATGATGAAAAAGTAAATGATAAACCTAATGAAAATTTAGATTCAGCATATAATAAAATGGTAAAAAAAGTAACAGAAGATTTTGAAAAATTATCATTTAATACTGCAATATCAGAACTTATGATTTTCGTTAATGCAGTTTATAAAGAAAATAATTTACCTAAAGAATATGCAGAAGGTTTTGTAAAACTTCTTAATCCAATCGCACCACATATAACAGAAGAAATGTGGGAAAAACTTGGACATAAAACAACAATAGCATTTGAGTCTTGGCCAACTTATGATGAATCAAAAATGGTGGAAGATACATATGAAATAGGTGTTCAAGTTAATGGTAAAGTAAGAGGCTCAATTATACTTAATGTTGATGCTACAGAAGATGAAATAAAAGAAATAGCTTTAGCACAAGAAAATGTTCAAAAACATTTAGAAGGAAAAGAAATAGTTAAAACTATTATCATTCCTAAAAAAATTGTTAGTTTTGTTGTAAAGTAAAATTGTATGTTGTGATAAAAAATACTTGACATATTTCAAAATGGTGATATTATAATTTGCAAAAGAGGTGTAACATGATGATATTTTATGAGTGTTACAATAATATATTTATAAGTAGGACAATTATCCATAGGGATAATTGTCCTCTTTTTAGAAAGGAGTGAAAATTTGAACAATGATCAAACTTTAAAATGGTGCCTATCTATATTAAACGAAACTGTTCAAAATGAGTTTAAAGATACTAAAGATTTTGAATATTTTGATAGTGAATTTAATAATTTGATTAAAAAAGGATTTTCAAATATTTCAAGCGAGAGAATAAAAGAATTATTTATCAAACTTGAAGAATATAATGACAATGAATGTTTTGATTTTTATGGGCCTATATTAAAAAGTTGTTATGAAAAGTATCTTAAAGATCAACGAATAAAGGAAATAAAAAGGGATAATAAAAAAAGGAGATTAGAAAAAAATGGCAAATAACGATTTTGATGATTTAAAAGATATAATAAGGGACTTGACATATGATACTAATATGAAAGCATTTACTAACGATGATAAAAGCATTGTGTATAGGAATACAATGTTTTCAAATGGAACAGGCGTAAAACACGATTTATATCCTGATGTAAAAAATGGCGATTTAAATAAACCTCATAGCGGATATCATGGAAAAGTTCAAAACAATGAGGACTATAATATTGATTATCATAACGAAGATAAGTCAGAAAAAACTTCTACATCTGGCTCAGGATGCTATTTAACATCGGCATGTTTAAAGCATTTTAAAACAAAATTCGATGACAATTGTAAAGAGCTTTCAATATTAAGATGGTTTAGAGATAACTATGTACCAGAAGAAGATATTGATTATTATTACGATATAGCTCCAGAGATTGTAAATGGTATAAATAATAACTTATATGCAAATGATATTTATGAATATATATATGAAAATGTAGTTTTATATTGTGTAGAAGCACTTCAAAATGGCAATTATTTAGACGCTTATGACAGGTATAAAAGCAGCATTCTATCACTAGAAAAACAATTTGTAAATAAAGATAAAAGTAAGATATTATCTACATAAATAAAAATTTCAAAATTTATTGTAAAGTAAAATTAAAGAAAAATCGCTTTTTATAGCGAAAAATAAGGGAAAATATTACTTTTGTAAATTTGTCGTAAAGTAAAAATTTAAAATATTTATTTCATAAAATTTATTGACAAAAATAAAAAGATAAAGTATCATTTATATAGCATGATGTAATGTCATGCAGATTGCTCTGACGATTTTTGTAAGAGACAATCGACCAAAACCCCCTGAGGAGCCGAAAGGCTCCATTTTTTTTGAGTTCAAAATAACTTAGAAAAGTTTTTCTTTTGTTTTTTAAAAAGAGTGAATTATGTTATAATCGATATGGGTGGTAATAATATGGAATATTTGCAAATATTTGATGAAAATGCAAATCAAATAAATGAAAAAATTGCAAGAGAGAATAAAAGAAATATTGAACCAGGAAAATTCTATATGATAATGCTAATAATTATAGAAAATGATTGTAATGAATACTTAATGCAACTAACTTCAAAAGAAAAAGGACATATATATGCACTTACGGAGGACATGTTCAATATGGAGATGATGGTCTTAAAACGTGTATAAAAGAAACTAAAGAAGAACTTGGAATAGATATTAAAAAAGATAATATTGAATACTTGGGTTTAATAAAAGGTAAAGCAGTTTTAGTTACAGTATATTATACAAAAATTAACCTTGATATAAATAAATTAAAGTTACAAGAATCAGAAGTAGAAAGTGTATGTTGGATGAGTATGGATGAAATAGATGATCTTATTAATAAAGGACAAATAAGAAATACTAATATACCAGCATTTGAAAAGCTAAAAGAATTTAAAAACATAAAACAAAAAAATGTATAAAGGAGAGTATTATGAAAGTAACAATAAGTTCTTCATCAAATGAAGCAATTGATGAAAAGTATAAAGAATCTGCTATTAAAGCTTGTGATTATCTAGCAGAAAACGGATGGGATTTAAACTGGGGTTCAGGATCTATTTCAATAATGGGAATCTGCTATAATGAGTTTTCAAAATATAATAGAAATATGTATGGTTTTACATCTTCAAAATATGCTGATGATATAGAAAATCTACCTAATGCTAAACATACTATTTATGATACAACATTTGATTTAAAGAAAAATATATTTGGTAATGCTGATATGGTATTATTTTTACCTGGTGGAACAGGTACTATATCAGAATTCTTTGCATATTTAGAGGAAGTAAGAAGTAATGATATAAATACACCATTAGTTTTATATAACGAAGATCACCATTTTGATACGACACTTGCTTTAATAGATGATTTAATAAAAAGAGATTTTAATCGCGACAATATATATGACTACTTTAAAGTTGCTAACAGCTTTGAAGAATTTAAAAATATAGTTGACGAATATAAATCAGTAATAAAAAAATAAAGGAAGTGAATATATGATTATTAATGAGAAAACAAAAAAAATATTGCCATTTGATAATTTAGATAATGTATATATAGTCACTGACTTTGATAGAACAATAACCAATGGAAGTAGCAAGACATCATGGTCTATTTTAGCTAATAGCGATTTAGTCCCTAAGTCTTATATTGAAGAAAGAAATAAGCTTTATGATTACTATCGTCCAATAGAAGTATCAGATTCTGTAGATTTTAGTTATAAACAAGCTATGATGAGTGAGTGGTTTAAAAAGCATATAGAATTATTTGTAAAATATAAAATAAGTAAAGATGTATTTGATACTGCAGCGACTAATTTAAGAATAATGGAGTTTAGACCATATGCTAAAGAGTTTATTGAATTTTTACATGATAATAAGATACCACTTATAATTATAAGCGCCGGAATAGGTAATTTTATTGAAAGTTTTTTAGAAAAAAATAACTGCTATTATGATAATGTATATGTTATAAGTAATAAAATACTTTTTGAAAATGGGGTAGCAACTGGAGTTGGAAAAAACATTATTCATAGTTTTAATAAAAATGAAGCATCAATACCAGAACCTATATTAAAAAAGATTATAAATAGAAAAAACGTTATTATTTTAGGTGACCAAGTAAGTGATTTAAATATGGTTGATAAAAATGATCATGATTTAGTTGTCTCTGTTGGTTTTATTGCAAAAGACGCTTCTTTAGAAACTCTTAAATCACACTTTGATATAGTATGCGAAGAAGATAATAATTATGAGGATGTAAAAAAAGTATTATTTAAATAAAAAATAGACTAACAATCTATTTTTTTGTGAATTAATAATAAATATTTAAAAAAGTATACAATAATCAAATTTTGTTATACACTTAAGATATATAGGATAGGTGAGTTAGATAAAAATTTAGTTGTTAAGAAATTCTTAACAACTGCTAGCGATGGAAAAAAATATAATGTATTTCATTATAATCTAGATGCCATTATTGCTGAAATCAATGCTTTAGATAGACATCCAATGACTATGCAAGATTGGACTAACGAATTAGATTCATTTTTAAAAATTACTAGGAAAGACATATTAAAAGGTTCAGGAACTATATCACATAAAAAGGCATTAGAAAAAGCACATAGAGAATACGATAAATACATGCAAAAACATCTAACTACAGCTGAACAAGATTATTTAGAAATGCTAAATAGGGAAGTCCTAGAAATAGATAAGTAATTTGATTCATGCTGTATTAGTGTCAAATATTTTCGGAAAACCTGAAATAAAAAATCAAAAATAAATAAAAAACGAAGAAAACTTAAGGAAGAAACAGGGGATAAGAAAAAAGTT
>CADBKG010000023.1 GCA_902795215.1 uncultured Erysipelotrichaceae bacterium
GAGGTGGATTCGCTTCCAAGGGTTGGGCTGTTCGCCCATTAAAGTGGCACGCGAGCTGGGTTCAGAACGTCGTGAGACAGTTCGGTCCCTATCCGTCGTTGGCGCAGGAAAATTGAGGAGATCTGACTCTAGTACGAGAGGACCGAGTTGGACATACCTCTGGTGTATCTGTTGTCACGCCAGTGGCATCGCAGAGTAGCTATGTATGGAAGGGATAACCGCTGAAAGCATCTAAGTGGGAAACCCTCTCCAAGATGAGTTTTCCCATATTTTATATAGTAAGAGCCGTTGTAGACTACGACGTTGATAGGCTAGAGGTGGAAGCGTAGCGATACGTTGAGCTGACTAGTACTAATAGCTCGAGGATTTATCCACATTTAATTTGATGTATTACATTATCTAGTTTTTCAAAGGACAAAATCCTTTGTAGGTGACGATAGCTAAGTGGACACACCTCTTCCCATCCCGAACAGAGAAGTTAAGCACTTATACGCCGAAGATAGTTGAAAAGCGAAAATAGGTAGTTGCCTGCTTTTTTTTTGCAAAAAAAAGTGTAATAAAGTGTAAAACATGTTGACCTATATATATTATTTTTTATATAATTAATGTGGTGATACATAATGGATGAAACAAAACAATACAAATTTACTAGTCATGATGAACAAGATACAATGGAGCTTGCTCAAAATATAGAATCAGAGAAATTTCCAAACATGGTTATATGCTTAAAAGGCGAACTTGGAAGTGGAAAAACTGTTTTTACAAAAGGTTTTGCAAGCAGTCTTGGTATAGAAGAAACAATTACAAGTCCTACTTTTAATCTAGTTAAAGAATACGTAAGTGGTGAAATGCCATTATATCATATGGATGTCTATAGACTTGAAGATGGTGATGATGGAACGGTTGGCTTATCAGATTATTTTACCAAGGGCGGAGTAACTATTATAGAATGGTCTGATCTAATAGAAGATATACTTCCTGAAGAGAGACTTGAAATTAAATTTAAAGTTATTGATGAAAATACAAGAGTGTTGAAACTTACTCCTTATGGTGAAGTTTATGAAGAACTAATAGATGCTGTTTTATAGTATCTTTTTTTTTGGTTTTGAGGTATAATATCTCCGTTAGGAAGTGCGGATATGAATACATTATTTATTGACACTCATTGTGAAGAATTACTTGTCGCTTTATTAACAGAGGGTAAAGTTATTAATGAAATTAAAACTAAAGGAAAAAGTCATAGCGAAAAACTTATGCCAAGTATTATAAAAGTTTTAAATGATTCCAATATAACAAAAGATAAATTAGATGAAATAATAGTTGTTAATGGTCCTGGAAGTTTTACAGGAATTAGAATTGGAGTTACAGTAGCAAAGACTCTAGCATACGCTTTAAAAATTAAAGTTAAAACTATTACATCACTTGAAATGTATGGAGAAAGCGAAAAAGGTAATTTTGATATTATTGCTTTTAAAGATACAAAAGGATTTTATAGTGCAATGAAAAAGGATGGAGTATATCAAGATTTTGAATATAGAAAATCAGAAGACTTTAAAACTAAAAAAAGAAGAATACAACACAATAATAGAGTTGGCTAAAAAGTTAAATGCAAACTATACTGTGGATTTAATTGGACCTAATGAAAATGTAATTATATATAAAAAAGATAATTTAGTAATCGGATTTATACAGTATTTAAAGCTTTATGATACTCTTGAAATAATTAATATCTTTGTAAAAGAAGAATATAGAAAACAAGGTATTGCAAAAAAAATGATAGATTATTTAATTACCGATGATGTTAAACATATCTTACTAGAAGTTAGAGAATCTAATGTAGATGCAATAAGTTTTTATAAGCATTTAGGATTTACACAGATTAGAACAATTAAAAACTATTACAAAGAAGAAGATGCAATTGTGATGGAAAGGAGAATAAAATGAAAGATGTATATATACTAGGAATTGAAACTAGTTGTGATGAGACAAGTATTTCAATTATAAAAAATGGTAAAGAAGAAATATATACTGCAATTTTAACTCAAATGGATACTCATGCAAATTTTGGTGGAGTTGTTCCAGAGATAGCTAGTCGTATGCATACAGAGAACATTACTATGGTTTTAGAAGAAGTTCTTAATAATTCTTCTGTAACTATGGATGATGTGGATGCGATTGCTGTTACGTATGCACCGGGTCTTGTAGGATCATTGCTGGTTGGAATAGAATTTGCAAAAGCACTTGCCTTTGCTTATGATAAACCTTTAATAGCCGTTAATCATATAGTAGGTCATATTTACGCAAATAATTTAGTTAAAGAAATGACCTTTCCATCACTAGGACTAGTAGTAAGTGGTGGCCATACAGAATTGCTTTTATTAAATGATGATTATGACTTTACACTTCTTGGTTCTACACTTGATGACGCTATTGGTGAATGTTATGACAAAATAGCAAGAATTATTGGCCTTCCTTATCCTGGAGGACCTAATATCGAAAAGTATGCTGAAAGCGGTAAAGTTACATATGAGTTTCCAACACCTATGAAAGATGAATCTTTAAACTTTTCATTTAGTGGCTTAAAAAGCTATATAATAAACTTTGTTCATAATGAAAAACAAAGAGGTAACAAAATAAATGATTTTGATTTAGCTGCTTCCTTTGAAGATGTTGCACTTGGTGAAATAATAGATAAAACAAGATTAGCGATAAATAAAACAGGCGCCAAAAATCTAATTGTTGCGGGTGGAGTAAGTGCAAACAAACATTTAAGACAAAAATTAGAAGATTTAGCAAAAGAAGAAGGAATTGATTTATCTATTCCACCAATTAAATATTGTACGGATAATGCTGCAATGATAGCATGCGCAGCATACCCATTATATAAAAAAGAAGCATTCGCAGATTTTGATTTAAATGCAAGATGTGAAGACAAACATTTTAATATTAAAGATTAATTGCACAAAAAGTAAAAATATAGTAAAATTTATATGGTGATATAATGAAGAATAAAAAGTTTTTAAAATCATTATCAATTGCTTTTATAATTCCAGTTTTAATAGGTGTTATATACTTTAAAGATATGTATAATAAAGAGATACAAACAAAAGCTAATACTGGAAGTGAAAAACCAAAAATTGTTTATAACGGTCAAAAAGAAATAATAGGAATTGATGGAGTTGCTATTCCTGATAGTAATTATGAAAAAGCAAGTAATTATTCTTTTAATGTTACGTATGTAAATGGAAATTATGCTAGTCAAAAATATAGTTTGTTTTTAAAAAATATAGAAATAAGCGATAATATTAATCCATCTGATTTAAAATGGAAACTTTTAGAATATAATTTTGATACTAAATCTTATGTTCTTGTTAATTATGGCGATTTTTCTGTTATGCAAAATGGTTTATTAACTTTATGCGAAGATTTAGATATTGGATTAGCTAATTTTCAAAAATTTAAACTTTATTATTATATAGAATACAATAATAATTCTATAAAAGATTATTCCAATAGCTCTTTTAAAGCTAAAATAGATATAGAATAGGAGTATATATGAAGGCATTATTAATAACCCTTTTAGCAGGAGGCTTTTTCTTAGTAGGAAGCTTAATTGCAAAATTTGCAAAAGATAAAAAAGGCATTATTCCATTTAGTTTAGGTATGGCATTTAGTGTTCTGCTTATGCTTTTAGCGGTTGATATTCTGCCTGAAGTTAATGAATCACTTGCAGGTAACAATAAAGTATATATGTATATATTTATTGTAATAGGAATAGTTTTATTAAAACTAATTGATATGCTGGTACCACATCATGATCATGAAAAAGAAAAGAAACATCATGAAAGACATTTAGAGCATATAGGATTAATATCTTCTTTAGCACTTATTATTCATAATATTATAGAAGGAATGAGCATATATAGTTTATCTCTTGCAGATTTAAAAATGGGTTTAATTATGGCAATAGGAGTAGGATTACATAATATTCCTTTTGGTGTTGAAATATCTGCATCTCTTGAAAAAGCTAATAAAAATATAGCATTAAATATAATAATCTTAACTTTGAGTACTCTACTTGGAGCGATTATACTTATGATATTTGGTGAGGTTAATGAAATTATGCTTGCATGTATAATGAGCATTACCATTGGAATGATTATATATTTATTATTGTTTGAATTATTACCAGAATTAAATGTTATTAAAGAAAAAAAATATAAAAGAATTGGTTTAATAACTGGTTTTGTTTTAATGATAATTAATATTTTTATCGGAGGTTAATATGAAAGATATACTTATTATTGGTGGCGCTGGTAATATAGGACATAAACTTATTAATACACTACTTGAGGATTATAGTATTACGGTATTAGATTTAAAAAGTAATTTAGCATTAAAAAGACTTGCCGAATATGAAAATAAAATTAAGATTGTTTATGGTGATATAGAAGATTATCATTTAGTTAAAGATTTAGTTAAAAAGAATGATATTGTTATTAATCTTGCAGGTATAATGCCACCTCTAGCGGAATTTCATGAAAGTATTTGTAATTCTACTAATTATATGGGCTCTAAAAACGTCGTAGACGCTATTTTAGAGGTCAATAAGAGCTGTTTATATGTTTATGCATCATTTATTAGTGTTTATGGCAAAACATCGAATATAGAGCATAAAATAAGCGTTAAAGAGGGAATTAATAACCCAGAAGATAATTACTCAATAAATCTAATGCGTAGTGAAAACTACATAAAAGAAAAATTGAAAAAACATATAGTATTACGTATGCCAATAGTTTTAACCTCTAATAATTATTATATTAAACATATGAATTTAAATAGAATGATGGATTTTATAACTGTAGATGATTTGAATACTTCTATTTTACATATAATAAAGAATGAAAAAGCATATGGAAAAACTTTTAATATAAGTGGTTTTAAAACAAACTCATCTACTTTTATAAAGAATATGTATAAATATAGTGGAAGAATTAATATGTTTAGAAGAAATCTTTATTATGGAGAGTATTCTGATGAAGATATTATTAACAAACTTACTAAGATAGAATACTCAAAACCAGGGGATTATTATAAAGTCCTTAAAAAAGAGAATTTTATATTTTTAAGATATTTAAGAAAGTTAATTAACTTACCTAAATATATTTACTACAAAATAAAGACCAAAAAGTAATTTGGTCTTTTGTTTTAATTTAATGTCCATTCAAAAGTATAATCATCATCTAAAAGAACATTTTTATAATATCTAACCTTCAATCCGGTATCACCTTGCTTTTGCTCCCAAATGATAACACCCTCAGTTTTTCCGCCTGCATCTAACTCGCCACTACTCAACAATTTATCTTCTTCAGCAGTGATGTCGTAAATAGATGCCTCTACACCGTCTTCATTAACCATTTGAAAATTTAAAGCGTTAAAAGAAATTTTTTGGTCAGAGTTGTTTTCAATTTTGATATTAACTTTAACATATTCATAACCATCTTTTGCTTGAAAATATTCATTAGACCCTTTTGTTTTTTCAACATTAGTAATTGAATATTTAACATTTTTATATGTCACTGATTCATTTTGAGAATATTCTTTTTTGAAATTTTGATCATCATTACCACTGGATAATGCAATGATTATAATTAGAATAAATAAACAGAGTAATATCCATTTTAGTTTATGTGATTGTTTTTTTTTGCAGTTAGGACATATTTTGGCTTTTTTATCAATTTCTGACTGACAATATTTACATTTTTTCAACTAAAGACCTCCTTTCATTATAAACATTATATCACAAACTCACCGAACAAGTGAGATTAATTTCATCGAATAAGTGAGAAAATAATGCTAAGAAAGGGTGTAGCCATTATGATTAATAAAAAAGATGAAAATTATGTCTATTACTTAGTGGCCAAAAACCTCAAAAATATCAGAAAAAGTAAAAATATTACTCAAAGTAAACTCGCTGAACTATGTAATTACAGTGAAGGATTTATTATGAATATAGAAAGTGAAAAGTATTATCAAACATTTAGTTTGGGGACATTGTGGAATTTTGCAGATGTTTTAAAAGTAGATATTCGTGATTTTTTTAAACCAATCGATGAAAACGGAAAAAATATTGAATAAAGACCAAAAAATAATTTGGTCTTTATTTGTTTTCTTCTAAATAATTATCTAATTTTTGTTTCCACATAGTTGTAGGTTTTCCAGCATAGAGACATTCCTCGAATTCATATACACTATCAAATAGAAGGCTTGTTCCTTTTTTATCTTTTTTATAATTAGCGATGTTTTCTTTTCTTATCCCTAATGAAGTTCCATTAGCGTATGAATCTATATCAGCGCCTATATACATAAATTCCCAATTTTTATGTTTATCAATAAGATTTTTAACCATATCTTTAGTATATTCTCTAGATGAATTTTCAAGTCCATCAGTTGTTATAACAAATATTACATTTTCAGCCTTTTTTTCAATACTATTAATGGTTTTACCTATTGCATCATATAATGCCGTACATCCTCTAACGTAATAATCTTTATCAGTTATGTTTTTAACATCATTTGAATCTACTCTATCATGTAAGATTTCATATTTGTCATCAAAAAGAATAGTTGTTATATTAGTTTTATATTTATTCTTTTTTTGTTTTTCTAAAAACTGATTATATCCTCCTATTGTATCGCTTTCACTTCCAGACATAGAACCGCTTCTATCTAGCAAGAAAACTACATCCATTTCTTTTAATTTTTTCTTCATATTCCTCTTCCTTTCTGATATAATGATATTACAAATTTAATGCATTTTGGTCGCATGAAAGGGGACATTTATGAAAGAAGAATTAGAAAAATATTTAGATAAGTATTTATTTGAAACAAGCAATGTTTATACTGGTTCGGGATTATTTAAAAGAGCTATTTTATATGAAGCAGATTATATGGATGATTCTGTTGATAAATATATAGATAAGCACAAAAATGATAAAAAGTTTCAAAAACTATTATTTAAATATATTGATAATAAAGGTTTAAAAGATTCAGAAGTATACAACAATGCCTACATCGATAGAAGGTTATTTAGTAAGATAAGAAGTAATGAATTATATCATCCTAGTAAAGAGACTGTTATTGCTCTTGCAGCAAGTTTAAATCTTGAAATCGGTGAGTTAGAGGAGTTACTTGATAGCGCTTCATATTCCTTACCAAAAAATAATAAATTTGATTTAATAATTAGATTCTGTTTTGAAAAAAAGATTTATGATATTGAAATGATAAATGAATTTTTATACGATCATAAATGTAATTTGCTAAAATGATTTAGCAATTTTTTTATACCAAAAAAACTAGGAATTATTCCTAGTTTATGGATTTGTTTGAGTATCCGTTCCTTCCCCTGGTGTAGGAGGAGTAATTGGATCGGGAGTCGGAGTAGTTGATTCCGGTTCTTTTGGTGTTGTAGATTCAATACTTTCTACCGGTTTCTTTTCATCTTCATCATCGTCATCAATAACAACTGATGGGGTAAATTTAGTTTTCTTTATTACTGATACTGTAATACTTTTAACTTTACTTACCTCTGTTCCAGCGCTTACACTTTGAGTAAGAATATAACCATCTGCAAGTGAATCATCATATAATGGGCTGTTTTCGCTAACTTCATTAATATTAACACTTATAGATCTATAACTTGCCCATGTTTGTAGGTAAGTAATATTGCTTCCAACAAAGCTTGGCAACGTTTCTTTTCTATCTTCCTTATAATAAGTTTTACCTACTATTGTTTCTTCATATTTTTCATTTGCACTGAAATTAAATGTTTTAATAACTTTTGGTTTTTCTAATTCCAAATTTACTTTCATAGCTTTAGTAATATCTGCAAGTGATTCTTTATAATATTGGAAAGTATATACATTACCCATTCCTGCTATATTCATATATAAGTCATAACCAGTAAGATAAGTTTTAGTTATATCTATTGACGCATTATCGCCAACTTTATTAGTTAAAACATTTTTAATTACTTTAAAGAATGAAAGCATTTGATTTGTAGTCATGTTAGTATCGATATTATTTGTTACATCGCTTAAAATCTTATAAAACGCATCAACATCTTTTACAGTTTTAAGTTTATTTACCATTGCTTCCATAACTAGCTGTTGATGTTGAACTCTTTGGAAATCTCCTAGCGGAAGAGAATGTCTATGTCTTGCAAGTGCAAGAGCTTGTTCTCCATTTAGTTTTTGTTCTCCCTTTTTAAGGCATATTTCGTATTCATCAAATCTTCTTAAAGAGTCTTGTTCACAAAAATCTACAGGAACATCAACATCTATTCCACCAAGATCGTCAACAAGTGATACGACTCCTGAGAAATTAATTTTCATGTAATAATCAATATCTATTTTAGTTAAATTTTCTATAGTTTTTACTACGCAAGATGTACCTCCGTAAGCTGATGAGTTAATCTTATTTTCCCTATTACCATTACAAGATATAGGTACATATGTATCTCTTGGAATACTAAATACTGTCGCTGATAATGTTTTTGGATTAAATGTTATAAGCATTAGTGAATCACCATTAAATGATCCGTTATTACTTATACCATCTCCGGTTCCATCGACACCCATTAAAAGAATTGTAAATGGCTCTGTAATTTTCTTAGTTGAATAAGTTATGTTATTGATGTTTTCCATTTCTTTTGAATATTCATAAACAATTTTGGTTTCTTTTTCAATATTTTCAAATTTTTCATAACTATTAAACATAGGTGGATAATCTTTTTGGATAAATAATGCATCTATATTTCCGTCATATAAATCGTTCATCATACTGATATAATCGTCATATTTAACTATCTTACCTTCGATATTTTTTTTCTTTATCATCTCTTGAGGTAAAATATATCCAGTTGGATCATTTTTACTATTAATCATTCCTAGTTTTTTATAACTAGTTGTATCATTCATACTAACCATAGCACTTGTATATGTGACATATTTTTTTTGTGAAGTATCTAAAGTCATATAAGTTTTACAAATGATATAATTTCCAAAAGATAATCCAATAGCAAGTATGCTAGTAAATATCAATAAAAATACAAATTTACCTTTTCTTTTAGTAAATATATGCGCTGCACCTATAAATTTATAATATATAATAAATAAAATAAGTAACGCATATATAATTCCTACAATTATACCTGCGAAGGAAATACCTAGTTTAGAATTAATTAATCCTATAACAAGACCTAAAAAGCTTTTGGTAGAAAATATAGTTGTTAGAAATATAAAAACTGCCAAACTTATAATATAGAATATTTGTATTATTCTATATGGTATCTTGTATGATTTCTTTTGCTTTTTTAATTTTTTATTAAAATTTTTTAACCCTTTTTTCATGTGACTCCTCTTTTATTTGTTTCTTATAAATTATAACAAAATATATATAAAAAATCTACCCATATTTTTACATGATTTTTATATCTAAAAAGTGAATAAAATGGTATAATATTGTTGGGAATGGTGAATATGGATTATTTAAACAATTTAAATAAAGATCAGCTTGAAGCAGTAAGACACATTGATGGTCCATGTTTAGTGCTTGCAGGGGCTGGTTCAGGTAAAACAAAAGTATTAACTAGTAGAATTGTGCATTTAATTAATGAAGGAATTTTTCCTTCAAATATACTTGCGATTACATTTACAAATAAAGCGGCAAATGAAATGCGTTCTAGAGTAGAAAACTATATAGGATCGACTAATGCTTTTATAGGTACTTTCCATTCATTTGGATTAAAAGTAATAAGAGAAAATACTGAAAAAGTTGGTTTAACAAGTAATTTTACTATAGTAGATAGTGATGATACTTTAAGTATAATCAAAAAAATATTAAAAGATAAAAACTTAGATTCAAAAAAATTTAGTCCTTACTATGTTAGAAATAAAATTAGTTTTTTAAAAAACGAAATGGTTTCACTTGACGAAATGAAAAAAACAATGAATACTGAAATAGATAAACTAGTTATAGATATATATATTAAGTATGAGGAAACACTTAAAAAAAACAATGTCGTCGACTTTGATGATTTGTTAATTAAACCAGTTAAATTATTTATGGAAAATAAAGAAATATTAGATAAGTATATAGAACATTATCCATATGTACTTGTAGACGAATACCAAGATACAAATCCTGTTCAGTATAAAATGTGCAAGTTGCTTGCCTCTAAATATCAAAATATATTTGTGGTTGGTGATATGAATCAATCTATTTATAGTTTTAGACAAGCTGATTATAGAAATATACTTAATTTTGAAAAAGATTTTGATAACGTTAAAGTTATAAAATTAGAACAAAACTATAGAAGTACTCAAAATATATTAAGCGCTGCAAATAGTGTTATAAAAAATAACAAGCAAGAAAAAAATTTGAAATTGTATAGTGATCGAGGTAATGGCGAAAAAGTAAGGTATATGCGTTCTTACGATGAAGTTCATGAGATAAAACTTGTAATAGATGAAATAAATAAGTTATATGATAAATATAATACTTATACCAGTTTTGCAATTCTTTATAGAACTAATGCTCAATCAAGAGTAATTGAAGAGACTTTAATAAATGCACAAATTCCTTATAAAATATATGGTGGATTTAGTTATTTAAATAGAAAAGAAATAAAAGATTTAATAGCATATTTAAAACTTATTAATAATACAAATGATGATATAAGTTTAAGAAGAATTATAAACACTCCTAAACGTGGTATAGGCTCAGCATCTGTATTAAACTTAGAAAAGGAAAGCATTTTGGATAATTCATCTATGTTTGCAAAATTGTCTAGTCCAAAAGAACTTAAATTTAAAAAATTAATAGAAAATTTAATTGATTATAGTGATGAACATACTTTAACGGAATTAATAGATTATATTTTAGAAGAAAGCGGGATGTTAAAATCTTTAGAAGAGGAAAACACTTTAGAATCCGAAATAAGAATCGATAACTTGATGGAATTTAAAAGTATCACAACATCTTTTGAAGATAGAACAGGTACAACAAACTTGAATGATTTTTTGGGTGAAATAGGGTTAATGAGCGATCAAGATAATAATGTTTCAGATGATGCTATAACACTTATGACATTACATAGTGCAAAAGGTCTTGAGTTTGATGTGGTGTTTTTAGTAGGGATGGAAGAAGGTTTATTCCCACACACTAATTCTCTTTTAGAAGATGGAGGATTAGATGAAGAAAGAAGATTATGTTACGTAGGAATAACTAGAGCGAAAGATATATTATATTTAACGAATGCCAAAAGAAGAATGTTATATGGCCAAGATAATATGAATGTTCCAAGTAGATTTATCGATGAAATAGATGAAAGTTTAATTAATAATATTACATCTTTGTCTAAAGAAACAAAGATTAATACTAAAGATATGTATACTGGTAATAATGATTTAAAAATGGGCGATTTAATCAATCATGAAACATTTGGACATGGTGTTATTGTCAGTATGAATGGGGACATAATAGATGTAGCCTTTAAAACGGGAATTAAGACACTAAATAAAAACCACAAAAGTATATCTAAATTATAAGAAAAACCCTATAATTTAGGTAAATTTAATCAAAACAATTGATTTATTTATAAAAAATAGTTAAAATATTCTTAGGAGGTATGGTTATGAGTAAAAAAGTGTTTAAAATTATAGTTGTTTGTTTAATAGTCTTATTATTATCAATTCCTATTTTTAAGGAAATGAGTAATAATACAGGTTTTAAAACAATAAAGTATAGTGATTATAAAAAGGCAGTAGAAAACACAGAATCTTACAAATTGGCGCTTATTTATGTAGCACCTAAGTCAATCGAGACAACTGAAGAGAGTAAGGAAGCAATTAAAGAAGTATTAAAAGATATTACTAAAGATGATGAAGAAATTAAACCTTATTATATCGATTCAGATGAGCTTGAAGCAGATGCAATCAAAGAACTTAAGTTAGATGAAACTACAGGACAAGCTTATATTTTTGCATCAAATGGTGAAGCAATTAAAATAGTAAGCGGAGCTTTATCAAAAGAAGATTTAGTAAAATATGTAAACTTATACTCTGCAAATGGAATTGATGAAAGTCTAGTAAAATATAGAACTGCAAAAAGTGCAGAAACTTTCATGAAGAGAGTTAAAAAAGATGAAGTTACAATGGCAGTATTTGGTAGAGATAATTGTTATTATTGTCAACAATTTTTACCAGTAGTTAACACAGTTGCAGATGAAAACAAACTAGAATACGTATATTACTTTGATTCAAACAACTATGATGAAGAAGAATATGGAAAAATTATGGATGCTGGTTTAACAATTCCTGCAGAATGCTCAAGCACAGGAAAGAAAGCTAAGTTAGAACCAGGATTCGGAACTCCACTTACATTATTTACTAAAAAAGGAAAAGTAATAGACTGTATAAGTGGATACACTAGCAAATCAAAACTTGAAGCAAAACTTAAAACTGTTGGTATGATAAAATAATTGGAGGTAAAAGATGGGAAAGGTTTTCGCAGCTGTAAGCAAATTCACTAATAAATATCCAGGTACAATAGCATGGAGATTAAAAAGGCATAGTGCTGTTATCGAGGATCATTTAAATCCTGGTGAAGAATTATTATATGCTTTTTGTGGACAACATAATGCAAAACCAAGCGAGTTTTTTGAAACATGTGTAGTAGCTATAACATCAGAAAGACTTTTAATAGCACAAAAAAGAGTATTATTTGGTTATTATCTAACTTCAATAACTCCAGATTTATACAATGATTTAGAAGTTGTATCGAATTTAATTTGGGGAACAGTTGTTATTGATACAGTTAAAGAAACCGTATACATTTCCAACTTGCCAAAAAGAGCTTTAAGAGAAATAGAAACAGAAGTTACAAGTTACATGATGGAAGCTAAGAAAAAAATTAAGGGTTCTTTATAGAACTCTTTTTAAGTAAGGTGATACTATGAAAAACAAAAAGAAGATGTTTATTCTAATTATTTTATTAATATTATTGCTAATTATAATTCTTATTAAGATGCCTAAAAACTATACAAAAAAGTATTCTATAGGTAAATTTAATATTGTTGAAAAATACAACAAAAAAACAAAAGCATATTCATTTTTGATAAATAATAAATATGAGTACGCTGTTAAAAACAAATACAAAGGAAAAAAATTAATTAAAGAAATAAAGTACTTAAAAGGTACAGAAAAAAGATGTATAAATATGACAGGGAAAAAAGTAGAATTTTTCCCATTATGTTATAAAGATAACCAATATTCTTATACATTAGAAAAAGCAGGAGAAAAATATATTTCTAATAATAATGAAATAGAAAAGGTAAAGGTTAAAAAATACAACAATATAATCATAGACGATATATACGACAAAAACATATTTATATGGAATCATAAAGGCTATTATCTAATAAATTCAAAAGAAAATAAAAACATAAAATTTTTAGATAATGAATACTATTTTAATGATACTGCATTTAAAACCGATAAGTACTTAGTTACACCAGATTACAAGCAAAAATATGAATTTGATAAATTTTACGTAACAAATCTGGAAACTGGTAAAACAAAAGAAATGAAATTAAAAGATAAATTAAGTTATAACTTCTATTATCTAGGAGATTATAAGAAGAAATCATTTATAGTTGATAGAAAGAATGAAAAAGAGTATGTCCTAAAACTTAAAAGAAGAAAGATAAAAGATATTACTTCTAATGAATCTACAGGAACTATATATGATAACAAATTTAAAGAAATTAGTATGACTAAACTTGTAAATACAGATTATTCTTTTAAAAAGCCGGAAGCATATACATATAAATTAGAAAAGAAAAGATTATATCTTAACTATTATAAAGGCAACAATGATATACTAATTACTAATAAGAAAATAGATAAGTTAATATCTTATGATGATGAATTTGTATATTATTTAATAAATGATACTATATATTCTTATTCAAATAAATATGGCGAAAAAAAGATGATAACATTTAGTGAATTAGATTTTAATAGTAATAATCAAGTATTTATTTATTAACATAATTAGACAATAATCATAACCTATAATGGGAGTGATACAAATGTTTAAATACGAAAATGATAATGATTATTTTGAATATTATGTTATACAAAAGGGAGATACTATATATGGAATAGCAAAAAAATATAATATAAATCCCGACCTTCTTTCAGTATTAAATGGATTAAATGATTCAGATTATATATATCCAAATCAAATGATTTTAATTCCAAAATCTGGTTATAGTTACTATATAACGAAAGAAGGAGATACGCTTGATAGTGTAATAAATATGTTTGGTCAAGACAAAGAAAACTTCTTTAAAAATAACAAAACAATTTATTTGTTAAGTGGTCAAATGTTAGTAAATAAAACGAAGTAACTTTTTTAAAAACTTCGTTTTTTTCTAGTTTACAATAAACACTTAATATTATATAATTAATAAAGATGGGAGTGGTTAAAGTGATAATTAAAAAACCTTATGCATTTTTAATAAAAAGGTTTAGATTAATTCATTTGATACTAACAGGTTTAATTGTATACTTAATTGCAAAAACTTACAATATATACAGTTACTTTAACAGATATGTTAATAACGTTTATTCAGCATTATCAGATGCCGCGCCTACAAGTTATATTAATTTATATATGTTTTTGATAGTAATACTCATTATTGCTTTTTCACTAGCTATGTATATGCTTATGAAGCAAAAAAACAAACCAAAAATATTTTATGTAATACTATCAGTGTTTTATATTATATATTTTATATCTTTAATTAGTTTGTTTTCGATGTTCAAAAGCATGGAAGTAACTAGTATTCCACTTAAGACTGCAATGCTTTTAAGGGATTCCATGATTATTCTTATGATACCACAGATTGTATTTCTGGTATTCAGCATAATAAGAGGACTTGGATTTGATATTAAAAAGTTTAATTTTTCAAAAGACTTAGAAGAGCTTGATATAAGCGATAAAGATAGTGAAGAATTTGAGTTTGTATTAGGTCTTGATACATACAAATACTTTAGAGCATTTAGAAAAAAAATAAGAGAATTTAAATATTATTACTTAGAAAATAAATTCTTAATTACCGGATTCTTAGGAGTAATAATTGCCATATTAGTAACAGCATTAGTTTTAAACTTTAGAGTATATAATAAAGTATATAAAGTAGGTCAAAAGTTTAATGTTAACGGGCTTACAGTTCAAGTAAATGATTCTTATCTAACTAATTTAGATTATAAAAATCAAGTTATAGATAAAAACAAATATTTCTTAATAGTAAATGCAACATTTACTAACAATTCAGGTACATCGACAGTACTTGATATGACTAATTATAAAGTGATTTATAAGAAAAAGAGAATTGTTCCAACTATGTCTAGAAACTCATACTTTATAGATTTGGGTAGAGGATACAGTAAGGAAAAAATAGGCAAAGATACAACCAAAACATATATTTTAGTATATGAACTAAATAAAAATCAGGTTAAAAATAAATATACTTTTAGTATTTACGATGGTGCTTCTTATGGAACAGGAGCAATTAATACTAAAAACAAAAATGTATTGCTTATTCCTACAAGACACAATGGAACAAAAGTAGTTGGCAAGTATAAATTAAATGAACAAGTAAACTTAAAAAAATCTTTACTCAAAAATACTACATTATCTGTTAGTGACTATGAAATTAAAAATAAATTTGTATATAAATACGAAGCTTGTATGAGAAATAATTGTGAAAGCATAACAGATGTTGTAACAGCAGATGCAACAAATGCGAAAACTCTTATACAACTTAATGCTAAACTTAATTTAGATAACACTTCAACATTCGCTTTAAATACGTCTAAAAAACTTACTTTTTATGACACTTTTGTAACAATAGGTTATGATAACAAAATATCTAGTGTAAGGGATGTAACTCCTGGTTCTTCAATTGAAGATACAATACTTGAAGTTGATGAAGATATAATTAATGCTGAAAGCTTAAATTTACTAGTAACTGCTAGAGGAAAACAATATATTATCAAATTAAAATAGAACTAAATTAATTAGTTCTATTTTTTATTGTTTTTCTTTTTTCTTTTTTTATAGTCTTTTGTGTAAGAAATCCAACCTTGAATATTGTTCTGATGTGCTTCAACGATTTCTTTTTTATTTAGTAATTCATTACAAAGCACGTAAAATTCATCTAAATATTCATCATCAATTAAATCCGGCTCTAAGTATGCTCTTCTATACTCGTATATAACATTTCTGGCTTCTTTGCTTGAAATATCATTAACCTTATCATAATAATCTGTTTGTCTTTTTAGTTCTTCGTTAACTAAGGTTAATGCCGTTTCATATTCTGATAACTTATTTTTAGGGTCCCTTGTTTTTTCATATTTTAATGTGTAAATTTGTTTGTCAAGTATATTAGCTTTTGATCTTAGAGTATCTATTTCTCTTTTTAGCCCTAGAAGATGTGATCTATATATTCCAAAATCCGTATTGTTATCTCTTGATGAAGGAGGATTTAAATACACAGGTTTATTTGCATGAGCTTTAAAAAAATCATTATATTTGGTTTCAACTTTCTTATATTCGTTAAATGCTATTAATAATGCTTTTTTTGATTCTTGATAACCAATAATTATTGGATCATCTGGAGTTAATCCACTTTTTGCAAAAAAGTTTTCAGCATCTCTTATTAAAAAATTGATTTGACTTTCGTTTATCATTCTTTTGTCACTTCCTTTTAAAGTAGTATTTATACTATCACTTTAAATAATATTTGTCAATTAAATATCTATAAATTTTTATTGATTTATGTTATAATTTTAATAGTGGAGGGTAATGGTAATGGATTTAAGATTAATATTAGAGAATTATAATATAAATGCTGGAATGAGAGAATCTTTATACAATTTGTTAGATATATCAGGAAGTAATACATTTTCTTGCCGAAATGAATTACCAAAAAGAATTTCTTTTTCTTTTCAAGGGGATGAAAAACCATATTTAGATATTCAAAAAATAGATGGTGGATACAAGGCCTTCTTTAGTCTAAGTAGGGATAAAAGAGAAGAGGTTGGAATTAGTATGAAGACATATTCATATGAACTTACTTATAATCTTTATGGAGAATTAGTAAATCATATTATTACGTTTTCCTATCATCCTAGCATGTTGTCTCCAAATAATATTATATATTTTATAACTCAAGAAGGTGTTTATGACGAAAACTGGGATTTAGTTTTAGAAAAAGAGCTTCAAGATAAAAGACCGCATGAGGAAAGAATAAATGATTTGCTCGCAAGATGTGAAAGTGCATCAGTTAACAAAAAGAAACATTTAAGTATATAGAGAGGTTTACTATGAAAGTAAAAGTAATAGGATCAGGAAGTATGTGGAATGAATATAATAGTGCCTGTTTTTTAATAGACAATGATATAATGGTAGATATGCCAAATGGAGCTTGTAAATATCTATATAGACATAACATTGATCCTTCAAGTATTAATCATGTATTACTTACTCATTTTCACGGAGACCACTTCTTTGATGTACCATTTTATATACTTAATAAATCTAAACATCAAAGTACAAAAACAATGATATACTGTTATAAAGGTGGAAAGAAAAAACTTAAAAATATATGTTTTCTTGCTTTTCCAAATTCATATATAGATGCATTTAAAGAATCAAATGCAAGTTATATTTGTGATGATGCATTTAAAATCAAAAAATATGATATTGAGAGAATTGAAGTTGATCATGGAAGACTTAAACCTTCTTTTGGTTATATAATTAAGGAAAAAGATTTAGTTGTTGGTTTTACAGGGGATACATCTTTATGTCCTGCGGTAGAAAAGATGGCATCTATTTGCTCACACTTGTTTTGTGATTGTATGCATATTGTTGGGACAAATAAACATCAAGGAATAGATAATTTAAAATTTTTAACTAACAAATATAAAAAATGTACATTCTATCCAATTCACATGGATAATGAAACAAGGAAGAAATTAGAAGAATTAAAACTAGACAATGTAATTATTCCAGAGGATGGAGATGCATATCTTTTAAATACGTAAATAATGTGCGAAAAGAAAAAAACTTATTAAAACAAAAAAGCACTAACCGTAGTTAGTGTTTCTTTTTTTTGGAGGAACCGACCGGATTCGAACCGGTGATCAGGGTGTTGCAGACCCACGCCTTAGCCACTTGGCTACGGTTCCGTGTATTTAGATTATATCAAATTATATTTAATAATTCAATTAAAAATACTATAAAATTTGACAACGATTAAAAAATAACTTATATTTATACTGAAATGGAGAACATATGGAAATAAAATCATATAAAAAATGTAGTAATAATAGATATGAAGTTTCTTTATCAAATGGAGAGAAATATAAGATATATGACGACTTAATATTAAAATATGAATTATTAATTAATAAAAACATAAATAATAAAAGATTAGAAGAACTTCTTGATGAAAATAAATTATATGATGCTTATTATCAAGCTATTAGTTATATTGCCTATAAAATGCGTTCTAAAAAAGAAATTAAAGATTATTTAAAAAAGAAAGACTATAGCACTTATGATATTGCATATACTATAGATAAACTTGTAGAAAATGGATATATAAATGATGAAAAATATACAAAAGCATTCGTTTTCGATTCATTAAATCTATCATCAAAGGGTCCAAAAAAAATAAAAAACGAATTAATAAAAGCAGGTGTATCAAATATCTATATAGATAAAGAACTAGATAATATTGATTATAATATCTGGGAAGAAAGAATAGATAAGATTATATCCAAAAAAAGTAAAACAAATAAAGATAGTTTATTAGTATTTAAAAAGAAATTAAAAGAGTTTTTAATAAAGGAAGGTTATGATACTGAAATGATAAATCAAAAGGTAAGTAATATAAACTTTAATACTGATGATATCTTTTTAAAAGAAGCCAATAAAGTATGGAATAAACTATCTATTAAAGAAAAAGATGATGTATTAAAGTATAAGTTTAAGAATAAAATGTATTTAAAAGGATTTACGCAAGAACAAATTAATAAATTTTTGGAAGAGGTGGAATAATGGTTGATGTTTTAATAATTGGTGGTGGTCCTGCAGGAATAAGCGCAGCATTATATGCTAAAAGAGCAGGCGCAGATGTTTTGGTTGTTTATAACAAAGAGACTTTAGAAAAAGACCATAAAATAGATAATTACTATGGATTTGAGAATGGAACTACTTTAAACACTTTATATCAAAATGGCTTAAAACAAGCGAGGAATTTAGGTATCAAATTAGAACTTGATGAAGTAACAGGAATAGAATATAATGGTAAAACATTTAAAGTAAATCTAACTAAAAAAAGCGTTGATTCAAAATCAGTTATCATTTCAACAGGACAAAAAAGAAACAAACCAAATATTAAAGGAATAAATGAATTTGAAGGTAAGGGAGTTAGTTATTGCGCTATATGTGATTCTTTCTTCTACAGAAATAAAGATGTCATTGTAATTGGTGATGGAGATTTTGCAATTAGTGAAGCAAAAGAGTTAAGTAAAGTTGTTAAAAGCGTAAAAATAGTTACAAATAGCGAAAAAAAGATTGAATCCGAGTTCGAAGTAATAAACAAAAAAATAGCAGAAATATGTGGAGAAAAAAAAGTGTCCACAATAAAATTTGAAGATAATAGTGAAATTAATATAGATGGGGTGTTTGTTGCGCTTGGTGTCGCCGGTGGTGTTGACTTTGCTAAAACTCTTGGACTTATGCTTGACAAAAATAACATCAAGGTAAATGAAGAAATGGAAACCAATATAAAGGGAGTTTATGCATGCGGAGATATAACGGGTGGATTGCTCCAAATAAGTAAAGCTGTATACGAAGGTGCAAAAGCTGGAATAAATGCATCAAATTATGTTAAAATTATTAATAAGGAGGAAAACTAATGAAAGAGATTAAATTAACAAGCACAAATTTTGATGAAGAAGTATTAAAAAACAAAGAAACTATTATCGTAGATTTCTATGCTGATTGGTGTGGACCATGCAGAGCTATGGGCCCAGTACTTGAAGAAGTAGCAGATGAAAACAAAGTAAGACTTGGAAAGATAAACATTGATGAAGAAGATAGACTTGCAGAAAGATTTAATGTTATGAGCATACCAACAATTATTGTTTATAAAAATGGTGAACCAGCAAAAACATATGTTGGTGTTACACCTAAAGAAAAAATACTTGAAGACCTTAAATAAAGGTCATTAGTGTCAAATATTTTCGGAAAACCTGAAATAAAAAATCAAAAATAAATAAAAAACGAAGAAAACTTAAGGAAGAAACAGGGGATAAGAAAAAAGTT
>CADBKG010000024.1 GCA_902795215.1 uncultured Erysipelotrichaceae bacterium
ATTCTACCTTTCTCATTCTTTCCACCTCAGTGGAATATTATATAATGTTGAGACATTTTCGCAAGTTATTACTTAAGACATTATCACAAATTAATCATATTTTTTATTGAAATAGCAAAAAAATGCTTGACTAAAACAAACCTTGATTATATAATTAAATAGCAGTGCCTGATTAGCTCAGTCGGTAGAGCGCACGGCTGTTAACCGTTAGGTCGCTGGTTCGAGCCCGGCATCAGGCGCCATTTGAATATAAACCCTTTTTAAGGGTTTTTTCATGCAATAAAAAACTAGCATTACTTTGCTAGCTTATTATATTCTAAAAGAAGATTTTCTTCATCAAATACTATATTACCATCCTTAACAATATAATTATCTTTATGTTCTATTAAGAAATTAAGTACATTATCTATTTTTTCATATTCTTTTAGTTTATTTTCTAAACCTTTAGAGACTTCTTTTTCTACTTTAGTTTTAGTTAAATTATCAAGTATTTCTTTTTTATAAAAGTCATTATATCTAGTTTTTAACTTTTTATCTTTAATATAACCCAGTACATAATCTTCTTTAAAAGAATTATCATATTTCTCTTTTAATTCACTTAAGTTTTCTTTATTTGTTTTTAATGTTTCTTTTGAAACTTTAAATTCTTTACCATCCAATTTAATATTATCTATAGTAAGTATTTCATCTGTTTCATCATTAATAAAGAATTCATCTATTTCATTGAGCATAGATATATTATCTTTTAGATAATCTTTATATGATGCTTCTACTTTTTTATAATCGTTTTCTGTAATTAATTTGTTTAGTTTTTTATCGAGTTTTTCCTCATCAAAATTGTCAGCATTAAGCATAGAATTAATGCTAGATATTTCCTTTCTTAGTTTTGTTTTATTATACAAATCTAGAGATGAGTTTATGATAATGAGTGATAAAACAAAGCCAATAAGGATTATAATAATATACAACCTATTTGTTTTATTCTTATTAGTCATATTTCCTCCTAAAAACATTATAACACAAATTAGTTAATTTTTATAGATTAACTATCTTGAAAAGAACTTATCTTTTTTGTATAATATTTCATGAGAGGTGGAAAAGTGAAAATATTATGTGTAAATGCTGGTAGTTCATCATTAAAATTTCAATTAGTTGAAATGCCAGAAGAAAAAGTATTAATTAGTGGTTATATTGAAAAAATTGGTCTAAAGGACTGTTTTTGGAATATAAAATTAAATGGAGAAAAAATTAAAAAGGAAAAGTATTTAAAAAACCATGTAGAAGCTACTGAAGTTTTAATTAATGAATTATTGGAAAATAAAATTGTTAAATCTTTAGATGAAATTAAAGGTGTAGGTCATAGAGTACTACATGGTGGTGAAAAATATGCTGATTCTGTAATCATAACAGAAAAAGTAATCGATGATATAGTTGATTTAACTAAACTTGGACCATTACATCATCCAGGTAATTTAGCAGGTATTAGAGCTATGAGAAAAGCTTTACCAGATGTACCTAATGTTGCAGTATTTGATACAGCATTTCATCAAACAATGCCTAAGAAGAACTTTATTTATCCAGTTCCATATTCTTGGTATACTGATTATGGTGTAAGAAAATATGGGTTCCATGGTACAAGTCATAAATATATTACAACTACTATGAAAGAAAAACTTGGTAAAGAAGATGTTAATCTAATTATTTGTCATGTTGGTAGTGGGGCAAGTATTGCATGCGTTAAAGATGGTAAGTGTTTTGATACTACAATGGGATTAACTCCGCTTGATGGTTTAATGATGGGAACTCGTAGTGGTTCTATAGATCCTTCAATTTTAAAATATGTTATGGCAGAATCAGGAAAAACAATTGATGAAATAACAGACGATTTAAATAAAAATAGTGGATTTGAAGGAGTATGTGGAAAATCTGATTGTAGAGATGTTGAAAATCTTGCGCTTGAAGGTGATGAAAACGCAAAACTAGGAATTGATATGTACTGTGATAGAATAGCTAAGTATATAGCAGATTATTATTTAGAACTTGAAGGAAATGTAGATTCTATAGTGTTTACTGCTGGCGTACTTGAAAATGGTGCATATATGAGAAAAGAGATTATAAAAAGACTTGGATGCTTAGGAATTTTCGTTAATGAAGAAGAAAATGATCAAATAGCGTCATTTAAAGAAAAACATGAAGGAATTATTTCAACAGATGATTCAAAAGTACCTGTTAGAGTTGTTCCTACAAATGAAGAAATAATGATAGTAAAAGATACATATGAATTAACTAAATAGATTGGGGATAAGTATGAATTCAAAGATAAGGGCAATAGCTAGAAGAATAAAAGAACATAAACAAATAGTAATTGCAAGACATATAGGACCAGATCCTGATGCAATCGCTTCACAAGTAGCATTAAGAGATGCAATCAAGCTTAGATATCCATCAAAAGAAGTATATGCAGTAGGTCAACCTGTTACTAAGTTTAAATTTATAGGAAAATTAGATAAACTTCCAAACGAAGAAAAACTAGAAGATGCATTACTTATTGTTTTAGATTGTCCTAACATATCTAGAATTGATGGACCTAATATTGAGAAGTACAGTGAAGTAGTAAAAATAGATCATCATCCATTTGAAGATAAAATGGGAGAGATTGAATGGGTTAATATCGATGCTTCTAGTACTTGTGAAATGGTTACAGAATTTTTAATAAGCGCTAGATTTAGAGCAAATAAAGAAATAGCAGAAGCTCTATACATAGGAGTTGTATCAGATTCTGAAAGATTCTTATTTTCAACAACAACTTATAAAACTTTTGAGTTAATGGCTATACTACTTAAAAATTCTAAAATAGATATTGGAGAATTATATCCAAAATTATATGAAAGACCACTAAATGAAGTTAAATTCCAAAGTTATATTGCAGAGCATTTAATGGTTACTTCAAATGGTTTTGCTTCCCTTAAAATTAGTAAAAAAACAATAGAAAAATATGGTGTAGATGCAGGTACAGCTTCAAATCTTGTAAATAATTTTAATAACATAAAAGAGATTATTTGTTGGGCACTTGTATCTTATGATGACAAACAAAAACTATATAAAGTAAATATGCGTAGTAGGGGACCAGTTATTAATGAAGTAGCATCAGACTTTAACGGCGGTGGACATGCTTATGCATGTGGTGCAAGAATTGAAAAAATGGCTGACGTTGATAAATTATTTAGAGCGCTTGATAAAAAATGCAAAGAATATAAAGCGGAGCAAAAAGAAGATAAAGATAAATAATCACTATTTTTAGTGATTTTTCTTTTTTTTAAAAAGCACACGTGTTATAATTTAATATAGGAGATGATATAGATGTCAAATAGTACTTATAAGAAAATAATATCACTTATTACATATGCAGCATTACTTATATTCTTTTTAGTATATATTAATAGCTTTTTAAATATTATTGGCACAATTATTAGAGTATTAAAACCTTTATGGACAGGATTATTACTTGCATTTGTATTAAATGTTCCAATGTCTGCGATTGAAAAAAGTATATTTGGAGCAACAAATAAAAAAATAAGAGTAGTATCTTTAATAATGTCTATACTTATAATAGTGTTGTTGTTTACAGTAGTATTCGCATGGGTAATACCTGATTTTATCGATAGTTTAACATATATGTTAAAAGAAGTACCAAATATAGTACATAATTTCTATGATTTACTTATTAATTTATTTAAAAACACAGATTACGCACCTTACTTACAAAAATTAAGTAGTTCTGATAGTGTAACAAATGTTTTATCAAAAATCTTCAGTTCACTTATAAATAACTCGACTGGTATACTTTCAAATAGTGCAGGTGTATTATTTAATTTAATAACAGGTATAATCATTGCAGTATATTTCTTATTTGGAAAAGAACATATGCTTGAAAGTACAAAAGGTATATTACATAAATTCTTAGATGAAAACTTATATAATAAAATTATATCTCTAGGAAAAATGGTAAATAAATTCTTCCATGACTTTATTGCTTATCAATGTTTAGAATGTTTAATACTAGGTTCATTAATGTTTATTGCATTTGAAATATTTAGATTCCCATATGCCGTGACAATTGCATTCTTAACAACAATAACTGCAATTATCCCAATCTTTGGTGCCACAATAGCATTAATAATAGGCGCAGTATTAATAGGAACAAAAAGTCTTGGCCAAGCAGTTGTATTTATCGTAGTATTCCAAGTTATACAACAAATTGAAAATAACTTTATTTATCCACATGTAGTAGGTAAGAAAGTTGGTTTACCACCAATACTTACAATTCTTGCTGTTGCAATTGGCGCAAAGTTAGGCGGAGTATTTGGAATGATAGTATGTATACCACTTACAGGAGTACTCAACACCTTATTCTGGTCACTTATGGAAAAAGACATTCCTAAAATATCATTACCATCTGCAAAGAAGGCTAAAGTAACAAAAAAAGAGTAGGAGCTTAAAATGATGATAAAGAGCATTAAATTAAATCCAACAATAAACATAAAGCCAATAGCAACGTTACTAGCTTTTGCTATGGCTTTTTTATGTGCGATAACAATAAATGTAGAAGCAGAGACACTTACATACGAAGTATGTGATACATGTGAGTATACAAATTTAAGTGATGTAAAGAGAGCAATAAACAATATATCAGATTTAAGTGATAAGGATATTGTGATTAATGTTAATAGTGATAGAAATTCTTCATTTGGCATAGACTATGGTACTATACCTAAATCTATTACAATAAACGGAAATTATCATGATTTCACTGATTTTGATTTTAATTTATCAGGTAAAAAAATTGAAATTAATAATTGCAGAAATTTAGATAAGTTAGGTTTTGACAATGTTGAAAAAGTCACGATTAAAAACTCAAATATAAATTATATTTATTATTTATTATTTGATAATAATGGGCAAATTATACTAAGTGAAGGTAATTTATCAAATATACTAAATATAGACGAATATTCATTAAGTAATCTTAAATATCTATTTATTGTAGGTAACATAAAAATAGAAAATATGAATCTTAGCAACACTACCTTATTAGTCAATGGTGGAAAAGTTAACATATATAATACTAAATTAAATAAAATATTTAATTTGGTTCAAAATGAAAACATAAATATAAGTATATATAATTCAATATTTAAAAACTTAAAATATACAAATATCACATCTGAAGAAGATAAAGCATACAATGAATATGTTCAATTTTATTTATCAAATTATTCATCTGTATTAAGCAATGATATATACGATGTAGATTTAACAAATTTTGGAGGAGAAACTAAATCAACAACAACAGTCTACTTCGATAAAGAAGCAAAATTAAAACTTGATGATAAACTAAATTTAGTAAATTATCTTGATTATTATACAGATGATAAAGAAATAGAGTATACTATTGAAGATGAAAGTATAGCTAAGATAGAAAATAAAGAATTAACGGCTTTAAAAGAAGGAAGTACTAAAGTAACTGTAACAACAGATGAAGGTCATGTTGTATATAATATAAATTTAGTAGTTGAAAAAGAAACACTTCCTGAAAAGATAGATAAGATGACTATCAAAGTACCTATTACTGGAAGCAAGATTAGAGTTTGGGTAGTAATTGTTAGTGTTATATTGCTTGCAGTTATTCTATTATGTAGTTATATGCTTATAAAGAGGAAAAAGGTGAAATAAGTTTTCATCTTTTTTTATTGTTGTGGTAAAATAAATATGGAGGATATACATGAAAGAAAAAAAATTAAAATATGCTAAATTACTTATAGAAAAATGTGTTAACTTACAAAAGAATGAACCACTATATATAGAAGCGCCTGTTGAAACATATGAGTTTGTAGAGATGATATACGAAATGGCTAGCAAAATAACTAATGATATATATGTGTCTTTTTATGATGATAAAATTAAACATGATACATTGATGTCACTAAGTATAGAAGAAATTAAAGAGCATCCTTTTTGGAATAAAAAGATTTATGATGAGTATGCTAGTAAGAACTCTGCATTTTTATTTCTAGAAGCACCTAATCCTGATATTATGGAAGATGTACCAAAAGATAAAGTAAGTGTATCTAGTTTAACATCTAGAATATCAAGACCAATTTATAATAAAAAACAAATGACTTATGAAGTCGCTTGGTGTATTGCAGGTATTCCAACTAAGGCTTGGGCTAAAAAAGTATATGGAAAAGAAGATGTTGATGCTTTATGGGAACAATTATTTGATTTATGCTGTATAAATGGTGATATTACGTGGGATGATAACATTAAAAAAAGTGATGAAAGAAATAATATACTTAACAATGCTGGCTTAAAGATGTTACACTATACAAATTCACTTGGCACTGATTTATATATTGGACTTAATGAAAATGCTATATGGTGTGGTGCTAAAACACTTCATGATACTGGTAAAGAAATAATTGTAAATATGCCAACATATGAAAATTTTACTTCACCAGATAGAAATAACGTTAATGGAGTAGTGTACGCATCTAAACCTCTAGTATATGGAGGAGTATTAATTGAAAACTTCGGTTTTAGATTCAAAGATGGAAAAGTAATAGAAGTAATCGCTGATAAAAATAAAGAAATCTTAGAAAATCTAGTTAATACTGATGATGGATCTAGCCATTTAGGAGAATGTGCACTTGTAGATTATAATTCACCAATAAGCTTATCAAACAAAATATACTATACAACACTTTTTGATGAAAATGCTTCTTGTCATATTGCACTTGGTGAAGGGTTTAAAGAATGCACTAAAGATGGATATGAAATAAGTGATGAAGAATTAGAAAGAAGAGGAGTTAATACATCAAAAGTACACGTAGATTTTATGATAGGTACTAAAGATTTAAATATAGTTGGCATTGATAAAGAAGGAAATGAAGTAGAAGTATTTAAAAATGGTAACTTTGTCTTGCATTAAAAATACTTTTTTGCTATAATTTAAAGGCGTAACGAAGGGAGTTATTAATATGAAAACTTATAAAAAGAAATTAAAAGGTGTAGATAAGAAAAAAGTTTTTGCTTATGAAAAAGGAAGAAAAGTAAGAATAATTAACACTGCTTACAAGAAAAAAGATGCCAATTAATAATTGGCTTTTTTTGTTAAAGATATTATAATAAACTTGGGATGTGATATTGTGAATATAGTTGATTATATTATTATAGCAATTACTATTTTATTTTTTATAAAAGGATATAAAAATGGAATTATAAAAGAAGGAGTTTCTTTTTTAGGATTTATACTTGTATTTATTTTAGCGTTTTCTCTAAAAAACCCTGTATCAATTGCTATGTATAAGAATCTTCCGTTTTTTAATATTGGAGGGCTGCTAAAAGGAATAAGCGTAATAAATATACTTATTTATGAAATGGCTGCGTTCGTTTTGGTTTTATCTATTTTAATGATTTTATTTAAACTTATTTTAAAGTTAACTAAGCTTGTAGATAAGATATTAAAAATGACTATAATACTCAATATTCCATCTAGAATACTTGGTGGAATACTTGGAATAGTGGAAGGAGTAATTATTTCTTTTGTAATAGTTTTTGTAATGCTTGGTATAAATAAGACTAGAAATTATGTTACAGAAAGTAAATATGGAGAAGATATGCTTACTAAGATTCCTATGGTTAGCGGTTTAACTAAACCTATATATAAGTCGTATAATGAAATTATAACGCTCGGCAAAGAATATAAAGATAGCGATGATAGAGATAAAGCTAATAAAGAAGCGCTTGATGTGCTATTAAAGTATAAAATAATAGATGAAAAAAATGCTGATTATTTAGTTAAAACAGGAAAAATAGAAATCAAAGATTAATCTGTTGACAATTGTGTTAAATTATATTAAACTAAAACCAGAATTAATGAAAGAGGAGTAGTATATTTATATTTTGTAGAGAGTAGTTGGTTGGTGAAAAACTATAAATAAAATATGCGAAAGACACTTTATAAAAACATTGACGTAAGGATGCGTTAAACCAAGAAATAGAAGCTATTGCAAAAGTAAGGTTGGCACCGCGATATATCGCCCTTACACAATAGTTTTTTTGTCTTTTAGAAAGGGATGACAAATATGATAACAAGACCAAAAGGAACATATGATTTGTTAAAGGAAGATTCCATTATTTATAATAACTTACTAGGAGCATGGATTGAAATATGTGATTTAAACAATTATAAGTTTATTAAAACTCCCACATTTGAAGCTAGTAGTTTATTCCATAGAGGAGTTGGAGAGACAACTGATATCGTAACTAAAGAAACATATGATTTTAAAGATAGAGGAAATAGAGATATTACCCTTCGTCCTGAGGGGACTGCAGGTATTGTTAGAGCAATTATTGAAAACAAATTATATGCTAATACTAATAACTATTTAAAATACTATTATTATGGTCCAATGTTTAGATATGAAAGACCACAAAGTGGTAGATTTAGAGAATTTAATCAACTTGGAATAGAAGTATTTGGAAATGTTTCACCATATGTAGATGCTGAAGTTATAAATTTAGGTATTAAGTATTTTAATAGTTTAAAGATAGATAATGTAACTATTAAGATAAATAATCTTGGTTCTAAGGAAGATAGAGAAAAATATAAAAAAGTATTAGTTGAATATTTAAAAAAGCATGAAGATGAACTTTGTGAAGATTGTAAAACTAGACTTGAAACAAACCCTTTAAGAGCGCTTGATTGTAAAAAGGATGCAGATAAAGAGTTCTTTAAAAACATGCCTAAAATAAGTGATTATATAAGTGATGAAGGCAAAAAGTATTTTGAAGAATTATTATCTAACTTAGAAGCACTTGACATCGAATATGAAATAGATGAAAAGTTAGTAAGAGGACTAGATTATTATGATTATGCAGTATTTGAATATGTAACAAGCGATGAAAGACTTGCAGGCGCCAGCACTATATGCGGTGGTGGTAGATATAATAATCTTGTTAAAAATCTCGGTGGACCAGATCTTGCAGGTGTAGGATTTGCAGTAGGGTATGAAAGACTTGCAACTATTGTAAAGTCACTTGATTTAGTTGACGTAAACGAAACTATAGATGTTTACATTGCGCCAATCGATGCTAAAAACATTTCAGATGCATTAATTATAGGCACTGATTTAAGAGATGCAGGTTTTAAATGCGAGATAGATTATAGGGATACTAACTTTAAAAATAAAATGTCAACCGCTAGTAAGATGAACGCTGCTTATGCAGTTATAATTGGAGAAGAAGAATTAAAAGATTATAGCGTTGTATTAAAAGATTTAAAAACAAAAGAAGAAAAGAAAATATCAATCAATAATCTTGCTGATGAATTATATATTAATTTTTAGGAGGCAAATATGAAAAAGAATATGAATACTGATTTTAGTATTAAGGATGTAAATAAAGAGGTAACCTTATATGGTTGGGTTGCAAGAAAAAGAGATTTAGGTGGTCTTGTATTTATCGATTTAAGAGATAAATCTGGTATTATTCAATTATGTGTTAAACCTGATAATAAATATTATGATATTGCATCAAATTTAAAATCAGAATATGTTATTAAAGCATGTGGCAAGGTAGTTGAAAGGGAATCTAAAAACAAAAATTTAAAAACTGGAGATATTGAAGTAGATGTTGATAATTTAGAAGTTTTGAACACTTCTCTTGATTTACCTTTTACAATTACAGATGATATTAATGCTTTTGAAGATACAAGATTAAAATATAGATATTTAGATATTAGAAGAAATAAATTAAAAGAGAATTTAATGCTTAGAAGTGATGTATTACACTTTATTAGAAATAAAATGTACGATGATGGATTTATGGAAGTTCAAACACCAATACTTACAGCATCTAGTCCTGAAGGGGCAAGAGATTTTGTTATTCCATCAAGAAACTTTAAAGGTAAATTTTATGCATTACCACAAGCGCCTCAAATATATAAAGAACTTTTAATGGTAGGTGGAATGGAAAAATATTTTCAAATTGCACCTTGCTTTAGAGATGAAGATCCTAGAGCAGATAGGACACTTGAGTTTTATCAACTTGATTTAGAAATGTCTTTCTGCACAGAAGATGATGTTATAGAGGTTGGAGAAGATATTTTCTATGATATATTTACAAAATTTTCTTCTAAAAAAGTAAGCCCAAAACCTTTTAGAAGAATAGCTTTTAATGATGCTATTAATCTATACGGTACAGATAAACCAGATTTAAGATATGATATGCTTATAGAAGATATAACAAATGTATTTAAAGATACCAAGTTTGAGGTTTTTAAAAAAGTATTAGAAGATAATGGAATTATTAATGCAATTGTTGCAAAGAATGCAATCGATAAATTTTCTAGAAAAAAAATAGATGAATTAACAGAACTTGTTAAAAAATCAAAAGCTTCTGGACTTGCATACATTAAGTATAATGAAGAAGTAAGTGGAAGCATTGTTAAAGTATTAAGCGAAAAAGAAATTGATGATATTAAAGAATCTTTAAACATTGAAAATGGAGATATTGTATTTATAGTTTCTGGAAATAAAAAAATTGTTAAAAAATCACTTGGTAATCTTAGAATCAAGCTTGCAGAAGAATTAGATTTAATCGATAATAACAGACTTGAATTATGTGTTATAAATGATTTTCCAATGTTTGAACGTGATGAAGAAACAGGAAAATTAGATTTCTGCCATAATCCATTTAGTCTTCCACATGATGGTAAAAAAGCTTATGATACTAAAAATCCTGAAGAAATTCTTGCGTATCAATTTGACTTTGTATGTAATGGTAATGAAATGGCTTCAGGTGCTATTAGAAACCATGATTTAGATTCCCTTGCAAAAGGTTTTGAAATGGTAGGATATAAAAGAGAAGAGGTTGAAGAAAGATTTAAATCAATATTTACAGCCTTTAAATATGGATGTCCACCACATGGAGGTATGGCACCAGGAATTGATAGAATATTAATGCTTATCAAAGATGAACCTAATTTAAGAGAAGTTCAAGCTTTCCCTCCATCAGCATCAGGCCAAGACCTAATGATGGGTGCGCCAAGTGAACTTACAAAAGAGCAACTATCAGAACTAGGAATAAAAATAGAAAAACAAGCTAAAAATGACTAAAAAGCACTTTTAAAAAGTGCTTTTTTGTTTTATAATAGCTTTTAACGAGGTAAACTATGAAAATAGAAGATATCAACTATAATGATTTAAGCCCAATGATGAAACAATACTACGATATAAAGATGAAGTATAAAGATGTACTTTTGTTTTATCGTTTAGGTGATTTTTATGAATTATTTTTTGATGATGCAGATATAGCTTCTAGAGCGCTTAGTTTAACTTTAACAGGAAAAAATGCAGGACTTTCTGAAAGAGTTCCTATGTGTGGTGTTCCGCATCATTCAGCCAAAAGCTATATAAAAGAAGCCCTTGATAAAGGATATAAAGTAGCTATTTGTGAACAAGTAGAAGATCCAAAATTAGCTAAAGGAATGGTAAAAAGAGAAGTTACAGAAGTAATTAGTAAGGGTACAATGACAGACTTAGAATTCTTAGATAATAAAGATTTTAATTATCTAGGAAGCATACTAACATATCCAAGTTCTTATCAAATAACTTATGCTGATATTTCAACAGGAGAATTAAACTCTATTAAAATTGAAAAAGATGATAATAAACTTATTAATATAATTTTAAATAATGATTTTAAAGAAATTGTTATGGAAACTAATGCTGATATAAGTTTAATTAACGTGTTAAAAAATATATACAATATAGATATAACTTTAATGGATGAAACTTTAGATGAAGTAGACTTTTTAAAAGAAGAAAAAGATTTAATGGTATCTAAAGGAGTAAGACATATACTTTATTATTTAAAGGTAAGAGAATTAAAAGATATATCTCATTTTGAAAAGGTTAATATTATAAGCAATGACGAATACTTATATATGGATGTTCATACAGTTAGGAATTTAGAATTATTTGAAACATTAAGATTAAAAGAAAGAAGAAATTCTCTTATATGGCTTATTGATAAATGTAAAACAAGTATGGGATCAAGAAAATTAAAATCTTGGATGTTAAAACCATTAATAGATAAAAATAAAATTAATGATAGACTTGATAAAATAGAAAAACTAAATAATGATTTTATAAATAGAAGCTCTTTAGAAAAAGATTTATATGAAATATATGATATAGAAAGACTTTGTGGTAAAGTCGCTTCTGGAAGCGCTAATGCTAGAGATTTATTTCAACTTAATAAATCACTTATAGTATTACCTAATATCAGTAGTACTATAAAAGAAATAGGATTAGATTACGAAATAGAAGAATTTAAAGATATTAGTAAAGTGTTAACCTGTGCAATAAGTGAAGATGCACCTATAACAATTAAAGAAGGCGGAATAATTAAAAAAGGTTATAATGATGAACTTGATGAGCTTAGAACTATTAGAAAATCCGGAAAAGATTTCATATCTTCATTTGAAGAAAAATTAAAAGAGCAAACAGGTATTAGTAATTTAAAAATAGGTTATAACAAAGTATTTGGATATTATATAGAAGTGACTAAAGCTAATGTTTCAAAAATACCAGATAGTTTAAACTGGGAAAGAAAGCAAACGCTTGTTAATGCTGAGAGATTTATAAGTCCAGAATTAAAAGAAAAAGAAGATTTAATATTAAATGCTGAAGAAAAAATTAATGAATTAGAATATGATATTTTCTGTGAAATAAGAAATATGATAAAAGATAATATTCATAAACTACTTAATATGTCAAATATTATCAGTGAAATAGATGCACTTTATAGTCTTTCGGTTGTAAGTGAAGAAAGAAATCTAATTAGACCAATATTTAATGATGATAGCACTATTAATATTATAGATGGTAGACATCCAGTAGTAGAACATGTTAACAAAAGTGAATATGTACCAAATGATATTATTATGGGTAAAGATGTAAATACACTTTTAATAACAGGACCTAATATGAGTGGTAAAAGTACTTATGAAAGAGAACTTGCAATTATAGTAATTCTTGCTCAAATGGGTTCATTTGTCCCTGCAAAAAAGGCAAATTTAAAAATCTTTGATAAGATATTTACAAGAATAGGAGCAAGCGATGATTTAGTAAGTGGCGAGTCTACATTCATGGTAGAAATGAAAGAAGCTAATAATGCAATTGCGAATGCAACTAAAGATAGTTTGATTTTATTCGATGAACTAGGACGAGGCACGGCAACATTTGATGGAATGAGTATAGCAAGAGCAATACTTGAGTATATTAGTGAAAATATAAAATGTAAAACGTTATTCTCAACTCATTATCATGAATTAACAAATTTAGATAAAACATATAAAGATATTAAAAATGTACACGTAGAAGCTAAAGAAGAAAACGGTAATATAATCTTTATGCATAAAGTATTAGATGGACCAATAGATAAAAGTTATGGTGTACATGTGGCAAAACTATCTGGTATGCCATCAAAACTTACTGATAGAGCAAGTGAAATACTAAAAGAATATGAGACAAGTGATTCAAAAGAAACTATAAAAACATCTCAAATAGCATTCGATTTTACAGAAAAAAAGGAAAGCAAAGTAGAAGTGTATCTTGAAGGAATAAATATAGATGATATTACACCAAAAATGGCTATGGATATTTTATACAACGCTAAAGACCTAATGAAATAATAACAACATACGGGGGGAATATGGAAAATTTTAGAAACACACTTAGAGAAACTATAGATAGTGGAGATTATGAAGGATTTTTAAGGACTATCGACTTAGGACATAAAAAGGCCAAAAAAAATAAAGAAAACGAAAGAAAATTCTATGATATTTTAGAAAAGGGCAAAAACAGATTAAAGAAAATAGGTAAATCTAAAAACTCAAGAGATATTAAAAACGCTTTAATTATAATTAATAATTATATAGAAAATCATAAATATATAGAAAACTTAAAATATAAAGAATATACATATGCTTATCATGTGTTAAGTAAAAATAGAGATTTAGAAAGCTTTAAAATGCTTGTGAAAAAGTATCCACAGTTTTTAAATACACTTGATGAAAACGATAATAGTTTGTTATACAATATTGTTTTAGATTTTATAAATACTTTAGACTTATATTATTTAAAAGTGATTGCTTATCTATTGGAATCTTTATCTCCATACTATATAGAAAAAGACATACAAAAACTTGAAGATATAATCGAACTTGATGTTAATAAAAATTATGATAATATTAGGGAATTAAGACTATTATCAAATCTTTTTGATCACTACCTTAACCAAGATAAAAAGATTGTTAATAAAGAAAAAATAACCACAGTAGAAAAACCAAGTATTAAAAGTTCTTATAAAAAAGAACTTGATAGAATTGATTATTTAGATAGAGAAAATCTAACAGATATATACACTTTTACATTGTCAAATGATTGGGAAGCATTTAGTATAAATGCAGAAGGCGATAAAAGAAAAGTATATATTCATTTAATAGATTTAGAAAAATATATTGATAAAAATAGTGATGCAAATTATTATGCTGCACACAAAGTTTTTGGTTGTATATTTGATGAAGAATACTTAAATGAGTACGTTAATTTTAAAAGTGAGTTTAATAGGCTTGCATTAACAATAGAATTTGAATTTGATAAAAACGAAAAACTTCAAAATACAAAAGTATATGAATCGGTTATTAATGTTAACGAAAAACTAAGTGAAGATGATGAAAAGACCTTAAAACTTAAAAATATATTTGAAAGTTTATTTGGATTTGAAGATAATAATACAAAGCAAAAGTTACATCATTTTGTAGAGGAAAAACTAGCCAAAATTTGTGAAGAAGATAGAACACCTGTAATTTTTAGAAATATTTATTTAGAATGTTCTATAGAGGATATTATGAAACTAAGCGGAACTTCAAACTATACAAAAAATTTTTGGAGTGAAGAGACAAATCTATCCGATGATTTAATTAAAGAATTAAACAGAGAAACTGGAAGAGTAAGTTATGGGAAAGCAGATTTAACTAGTGATAAAAGGGAAGTTGTAATTCTCGATCCAGGGCATAACTATTTAGCACTATTTAATACAAGAATGATTAAAAAATATCTTATTGATAAGGAATACAAAGAAGAACTTGGACAAGATAGAGAAAGTGTTATAACAAACGCAACAATAGCAGATGCCGTTAACAGGAAAAAGTGCAGATAATTGGGGGAAAATATGGAAGAAGAAAATGAAAATAGTTATGAATTACAACTAGAATTAACAGTTGATCCACTGGAAGAATACATATCTTATGAATACTATGAAAAACTCGCTAAAAATATTTATACTAACTATATTATAGAAGGTAATAAAGTTAAAATATTTAAAATAGATGGAAGCATAGATTACGTAACTTTAGAAGAATACATGGATAGTATATATAAATATTTAACAGATGTTATGGTTTTTAAAAGTTATTGGAACATAAAAAAGTTAGCAGATCATGAAGGCCAAATTTTGCTTGTATTTATGATAGTATGTTTAATCCTTACGTATGCTGTATCAACTATGGATAATAACGTTTGGATGCTTCCTTCTTCAGGCTTTATTGCTTTAGTTATTAAAGAAATTTTAAGAATAAAAGATTACAATGATGTATTATTACTTGGACAAGAATTATCAGAAGATGTGCGCATCAAACGTTTTTCAAAAAGTGTAGTAGAAGTAGCAAGACAAAAATATAGATTAGATTTAATAGATATTCTAAAAGAAATAGAAAATAAAGCTGGCAAAAAGGTGAAAATATGATATTAGAAGAAAAAGATTTATGGAAAGATTATTTTTTAACAAATAATACAGCGAACATAATAAAATTTGATGATACTATTGAAGAAGTAGAAATTAAAGAATTTTTAAAAAAATGCATAAAATATAAAGAAATATTTGAAAAGGAATATGCAAGGTATTATAGAAACGAAACTTATATTTATAACCAAGAAAATATAGTTGAAAAAATATTATATGCAACAGCTGCAATTGGAGTAATTCAAATACTATTTTTAAATCTTACTGGTCTTTTATTAATGGGACTTGGTGGTAATTTATCCCTTTTGGAACTAAGAGCACTAAGAAAAGAATTAAAAGAAATACAAGATTATAATGACCTTTTAGATCAAGATATTAGAACTAAAAAAATGAATAGTATAATAGAAGAAACAAAAGAGCAAATTAAACAAATGGGCTCTTTAAAAATATGAGGCGAAAATCGCCTTTTTTTGTATGTTTTTTGTTGATATTATTAATGAAATTATGTTATAATTTTAATGATAATAGTGGAGATAAAAAGTGGAGAATAAAGTTAAGAAGAATGTAAAACCATTTTTAAATATAAAAATAAGCTATTTTATAATAGCTGTTTTTGCCTTGTTTATAGGTTTTTCTTTTGCAAAATCAAATGATGGTCAAAAGAATATTTCTACAGACAGAAATAATTACAAGATGTATCTTCAAACCGAAGCTGGAAAAGATAAATATACATTATCAAACAGTAATCTTTTCCCAAAAGCAGGATATATATTAAATACAACTAAAAGTACATGTACAAATGGTGGAGTTGTTGAACAAAAAGAGAACTATAGTATTTCGTTTATAGGAGAAGCTCAAAATTGTACATTATATTTTGATATAGTGGATGTAAATACATATATAATCAGTTTTAATGCTCATGGTGGTAGCACTCCTACATCTATTTCAAAACAAGAGGGGGATGCTATAGGAACACTTCCAAATTCTACAAGAACTGGATATGATTTTGATGGTTGGTATACTTCAGCTACTGGTGGCAAAAAAATAGAAGCTAGCGATACTATGCCAAGAGCAAATTTAGAACTACATGCGCATTGGACTATAAAACAATTCACAATTACATATGACGCAACTTCTAGCGGTGGAACTACAAATGTTACAACAAAAACTTTTAATTATGATGCCCTCGTAGATTTAACACCAACTGCAGAAAGAGAAGGCTATGATTTTGTAGGATGGAATACTGATATTAATGCAAAAACAGCATTAGAAACATATAAAACACCAGCGGAAGATATAACATTGCATGCTATGTTTAAAAAAACTATCACTATTAATTTCGAACCAAATGGTAATACGTTAAGTGAAAACAGTAAAACTTGTGATATGTGGAATAATGACGCATCTTGCTCAATAGTAAGTCCAACTATTACAGGATCTGAGAATACGCCTAATGTAATAGGTTATAGCACCTCTGCTAATAATCATGATTCGTCATGGGGATTAGGTGCAAGTAAAAATGTTTCTAAAAATGATACATACTATGCACAAACAAAATCTAATCAGGCAACATACACTATTTCTTATACAAAAGGTAAAGGAGTAGAGTCATTATCAAAAGAATCAGATAGTTGTAAAACAACTTTAACATATAATGGTGTTCAAGCTGGAAACTCATGTCAAGTAACACTCCCAACTATAACTCTAAAAGCAGGATATGAAAATGCTGCATGGAGTGATGGTTCAAGCACTAATTCAGGAACTAAGAAAACATTAACTCAAAACACAAGTATTACTGCATCTAGTACGCCTATACAGTATTTAATTACATATATATTAAATGGTGGAGAAGCGGAAAACCCAGAAACATATACAGTTGAAACAAATACATTTACACTTAATAATCCTGAAAAAAGCGGAAACATTTTTAATGGATGGACAGGATCTAATGGAACAACACCAGAAAAGACAGTTACAATAACTAAGGGAACCACTGGAAATAAAACATATACTGCT
>CADBKG010000025.1:0-15361 GCA_902795215.1 uncultured Erysipelotrichaceae bacterium
TAAACTCACTAACCTACTTATGTCTATGCATAGTTATAGGTATCTGCTATAACGGGCATTCCCGTAATGACCTACTAAGAGTCTTTCAGTCATTCGCCTTGAGGGCCATGTTCAAAAAATACTTACATCCTCTTTTTCACCTAACAGAGTTCTCTAAAATGCTTTATATTTTTCTACTCTTCCTCGCAATGGCTTTGTGAATGAGTAAATTATAGCACTTTTCTTGTAATATTGCAAATTTCACCAAAAACTTATCTAATTTTATAACCATTTTTCCCTTATTCTATAAGGGCTTGAACCACTTTCAAAATTTTGAAATACTTATCTAAAATTTTTAAGTTGTAATTTTTTACAATTTTTGAGTATTGCATAAAAATAGCGCAAACCCTTATATTACTTGGGTTTACGCCGATTTTAATCATTATTTACCACAACACTGCTTATATTTCTTTCCACTGCCGCATGGTCGGTCAAATCCTTAATTCCGAGAACTCTCAAGTCTTTAAACCCCTTTAAAACTCTTTAAAAATGATTTTGAGAGTTTCTGAGAACTCCCGAGAATTTAAGAAATTTGTATGTAAATATGTATGTAAAAGCAATTATAGTTGCTTCAAACATTCATATTTATTTTTTGCCTTCTTAATTAAACTTATCATATAGTTTTCCATATATTTATAATCTGGTTTACCATCATCTGTTATTGGCAATTTTATAGAAAAGTCTGTTTTTATATGTCTATTTAATTCATCGATAAATGCTTTATAATGCATATTTCCCTCTTTAAAAATTACAGAACAGATAAACTCTTTTGTTTCAAAAGACATATTCTCTTTAGGAATTAATACAATTACATTTTGACTTGTATAAAAATCTGACTTTTGAACAAAACAAGATCCTAAATATGCACCCCCTAAAGCGAGTGTTAAATTACCTGCTTTATACGGTTCATAGCCAGCCACTTTATCCACTAATGCCGTAACTCCATTATTAATTCCTGATCTTCCAACAAAATTAATGGTTGGATTATCATATTTCATAGCTATTCTGTCCATTTTAGTTCCAGAATCTATGTGAAATAAATCATATAAATGAAATGGTTTCCATCGAGTTATATCTATTTTTTTGTTTTTATTTCGACTTTCAATTAATAATTTTAAAGTTCTCTCAGTTTCTTTTTTTATATTTTTTATGTAATCTTCCATATAATCCCAATCTGGATCTTCATTTCTTGTAGGCAATTTTACTATGATATTTTTTGCGGTTTCTCTAGTAAATTTATTAACATAATCAAAATTCATATTCTTTGCTTTTTCTCTAAATATTGTCACAAAGAATAAATATGAATACTTTGACCATTTATCTTTGTACTTTCCAATCGGATATAAACCTTGCACGTGAGGATAACCTACAAAATCATGTTCTTGATAAAAAATAGAATCTGCAGATGTAGTATCGCTGAAAGTTATCATATTAGCTTTTTCAGTACATTTTTGATTTGTATATCCTCCTATTCCGTTATTATAACTAGAATTAACAACAACTGGATTTATACCATTTTGTTCTAACAGCACACTGTTATTCATTTTATAAGATTTTGTTGGATGGATATCAAATAAATCTCCAATCCTAAAATCTTTCCATTGAGAGATTTTAATTCTATTTTTCATCTTCTATATCTCCCTTTAATGTAATAACATATTCTTCGCCTTTTTCTGCTACACTACTTGCATACATTACCTTTTCAATTAAATTATCTGAAAATTCTTTAACATCTATTCCATCTTCATACATCAAATAATCCATCATCGTTTTTACAAAATCTTCTTCATATATTTCAAATTGTTTTTCAGGCATTTGATAACTTAAATGTTCATTTGGTTTAATCCACTGAATTGTTGAATCTCCGTTTTGTTTATGAACAATATCGACAAACCTATCTTCGATTTCTTGCCATCTATCCTTGATGTCATGTCTTCCTTGATTTTTAACTGTTTCTAGACCATCATCTTCAATATAACAAGCAAAGATTTCTTTTCCATTTTGTGGAATACCAGATTCAAAAACAAATACTGAGGTTGTAACTCCTTCAGAAAACACCTTTTCAGGTAATTTTATTATCTTTTGTAATTGGTGATGTTTCAAAATAGAAGCACTATTGTCTTTTTCTAGTTTTTTATCAGGCAATATAAAAGCACACTGTGTATGAGCAGGAACATTATCTAATACATTCTCTACTATTTTTAAGCATCCATATTTTCTCTCAAAAGGAGGATTCATTAATACTTTTGTAATATTTTTACTTCTTATCCACTCACCTGCTTTTAACGTCCTACTGTCTAATTGTTCTAAATTGGTTTTGCCATCTTTATGAATTAACATGTTTGCACAAGCTAATGCATAGATTTCTCTATCAAATTCTATTCCAAATAATTGAGCAGTCTTAATTTTTTTTGCTTTTTCAGTTTGAACTCCGCCAGCTTCTTTAATCATTTTACTCATTGATTTAACTAGGAAGCCGCCAGATCCACACGCTGCATCTAGCACTCTGTCATTTTGGTGAACATCAATAATTCTATACATAAATGAGGTAATATGCTCTGGAGTAAATATTTGACCACTATCTGATTTTCCCTTGTATCTATTAAATTCATTAAAGAATATACCCATTACATCTTCGCCATTCCAATAATCAGAATTTAAACATTCTGATATTTCTGATACCCATTCTATGAAATTATCAATTGCAGTTTGATTATCAGAAGAATTCATTTTAATTTCAGAATATACTTCTAATAGAATATCTAATTTTTGATTTTGTCTCCTACTGTCTTCTAATGACTTGGCTAATGTTGAGTGAATAGAAGTATGGAATGTCTGATAATTCATTCCTTTAAATAGACTCGCACCATACCTTTTTGCTACTAAAGCACATGCAGTAAAAATCATTCTATGATATAAATTTTTAATTCCAAACTCAGTATGTAAGCAATCATTTATTTTTTTTGTTAAATTATAAATTCTTTGTTTGTCAATTTTATTAATATTAAATAATGATAGATAATATTTTTTATTTTCTAATTTATCATGAGTATCTATTTGCTCATTGTTTTTATATACCATTATTTCATACCCATTATAAAGTATTCCAATGACTTTATTGTATTTAGACAAAACAATCTCGCAATTTTTATTTAACTCATCAACATAATTTTCTAACACTTGATCAGAATTTTTAGTTTCTAATATAATTGCAGGATCTTGAGTGTTATTTGGTAAATACCAACCATCAGGTCTATCCTTAATTCCTTCAAAACCAAGTTGATTAAATGATGTTAACTGTCCAACACCACTTTTAGCTACATCACTATTTTCGAATCCCAATATTTTACCAGCTTTCTCTCTTACAACATCTTCTGTTAAAAATTCTCTCATTTTACTTCACTACTCCTTTTACTTTGTTCATATAAATTAACTTTATCAACTAACTTTAGATATTCTTTAAAATCTAAAAGCACAACATAATCCTGACCATTTCTAGTAACTCTTAAAGGTTTTTTAGATTCATGAACCTTTTTAAAAAGCTTTGCTGATTTTCCTTGGCAAAAATCTCTTGAAAGAGCTGTATCTTCAATATATTTTTCCATTGGCTCCCTCCTATTATTCTCTACTATAAGTATAACATATGTAATTACATTTGTAAATATAATTGTAATTACATATTATTTAAAAAAATTATTTTTTTATCCATATCTGGGTGGCACGGATCACTTTTAAAAAAAATCCCCATAAATAAAGGGCTTAAAGAAGATTTAAACCCTAAAAAATGATTTTACATAAAAGTTACATACATTTTTTTTGTATGTTTTTTGTATGTAAAGGCACTTTTTTGAAAAAAAATACAACTTTTCAGAAAAAGAAAAAGCCCGGAAACCTTTATATTTCCTGGCTTTGCGAGGCTATCGTCCACAACACTGTTTATACTTCTTGCCTGAGCCACATGGACAGGGATCGTTACGACCTACTTTTTCTGATTTTACTGGACCGTTGCTTACTTTATCTTTTCCATCGTTAGTATACATTCTTCTTGTTGGTTTTTGTGCTACTGTATTTTGTCTTATTTCTGCTTTAAGTAAGAATGTTGTTATATTTTGATCGATTTCTTCAAGTAAGTTTTGGAATAAGTTATAACCTTCCATTGCATAAGCTTGAAGTGGGTTAACTTGTGCATAACCACGAAGATTAATACCTTCTTTTAATTGTTCCATTGTTGTAATGTGTTCAGTCCAAGCTGAATCAATTACTCTAAGAGAAATAATCTTTTCAAAATCATTGATTACTTCTTCTGGAATATCTTTTATTTTGTTTTCATATTCTTCTTTAACTGCTGCAAATAATATTTCTTCAACTTCTGTTGTTTTCTTTCCTTCGATATCTTTAATATCTACTGTAGTTTTTCTAAGAAGGTTTTTATTAATATATTCAACAATATCTTCATTATCATTTTTTGTTAATTTTCCTTCTGGTTCAATATGTTTTTCTACTAAATCTTCAACATGATCATGGAATGTATCTAGAATAATATCTCTTGCGCGTTCTGCATCAAGTAGTTCATTACGTTTTCTATAGATAATTAATCTTTGTTCACTTTGTACATTATCATAATCTAGTAAGTGTTTACGCATATCGTAGTTGTTTCCTTCAACTTTCTTTTGCGCAGTTTCTATAGATTTAGAAAGCATATTATTTTTTATGGCTTGGGTTTCAGGCATACCTAAACTTTGTACCATGTTTTTAACTTTATCAGTTCCAAAACGTTTCATTAAGTCATCTTCAAATGATACAAAGAATTGACTTGCGCCTGGGTCTCCTTGACGACCAGAACGACCTCTAAGCTGATTATCAATACGTCTTGATTCATGTCTTTCTGTACCAATTACAAATAGACCACCAAGTTCTTTAACGCCTTTACCAAGTTTAATATCGGTACCACGACCAGCCATATTTGTTGCTATTGTTACAGCGCCTTTTTCACCAGCTTTAGCAATAATTTCAGCTTCTCTTGCGTGGTTTTTGGCATTTAATACTTCGTGAGGTATTTTTTCTCTTTTTAACATCTTAGAAAGTCTCTCGTTGTTTTCAACTGAGATAGTACCAACTAAGATTGGAACACCTTTCTTGTGTAAATCTTTAATAGTTTCAACAATTGCTTTATATTTACCTGCTTCTGTTGCATAGATATAATCAGTATAATCTTTTCTTATAACAGGTTTATTAGTTGGAATTCTAATAACGAACATGTTATAGATATCTCTAAATTCTTCTTCTTCTGTTTTAGCAGTACCTGTCATACCTGCTAGTTTTTTATACATTCTAAATAAGTTCTGGAATGTAATTGTTGCCATTGTTTTTGTTTCTTCATTGATTTTAACGCCTTCTTTAGCTTCAATAGCTTGATGTAATCCTTCGCTAAATTGTCTACCAGGCATAAGTCTACCAGTGAATTGATCTACAATTACTACTTCACCTTCATCATTAACAACGTAATCAACATCTTTTTTCATTCCAAAGTTAGCTTTTAAAGCTTGATTAACGTGATGTACTAAAGCAGTATTGTTTTCATCATATAAGTTTTTAACACCAAATGATGATTCAACTTTTGCACTTCCTTCTTCTGTTAGTGATACTGTTTTAGTTTTAGCATCTATTGTATAATCTGCTTCTTCTTTTAAATTTCTAACTGCAACATCAGCATCCATATAAAGATTTGCTGAATTCATTTTACCACCAGAAATAATAAGTGGTGTTCTAGCTTCATCGATAAGCACTGAGTCAACCTCGTCGATAATTACAAAATTAAGAGGTCTTTGTACTCTATCTTCTTTTCTTGCAACCATATTATCTCTTAAGTAGTCAAAACCAATTTCATTATTTGTAGAGTATAAAATATCACAATTATACATTTCTCTTTTTTCATCTGGATTTTGTTCTCTTAAGTTTAATCCTACAGTTAGTCCTAAAAACTTAAATATTTGACCCATCCATTCAGAGTCACGTTTTGCAAGGAATTCGTTAACAGTTATAATGTGAACTCCTTCACCTGTTAAAGCATTTAAATATGCTGGTAAAATTTCTGTTAATGTTTTTCCTTCACCTGTTTTCATTTCAGCGATATTACCAAAGTGAATGGCAAGACCACCTAATAACTGTACATAATAAGGTTTTTCTCCAATAACTCTATACGCTGCTTCTCTTGCAACTGCAAAAGCAGGGACTATTAAATTATCAAGAGTAGTTCCTTTTTCTAATTCTTCTCTAAATTCAATTGTTTTACTTGCTAATTCTTCATCTGATAGTTTTTGCATTTCAGGTTCCATAGCTTCTATGGCATTAGCAATCTTTTTAAATTTCTGTAATTCTTTATATTCAGAATCTACTATGCTTTTTAATATATTCATGTTTGTTCCTCCACGAGCATTATTTTAACAAATAAAAAAAGAAAAGTAAATGTTTTACCTCCCTTTTAATCAATTATCTTGCATTAATTATACCGTAAGTACCATCTTTTCTTCTATAAACAACACTTACGCATTTTTCATCGGCGTTTTTAAATACGAAGAAATCATGATTTACAAGTTCCATTTGTAAGATAGCTTCTTCTTCATCCATTGGTTTAAACTCAACTTCTTTTCTTCTAACAATTTGACTAGTTTCTTCTACATCACTTTCTTCTTCAAATACATTCATTACATATCCTCTTTGGTTTTTGTAACGACTTGCCATTTTAGATTTATTCTTCTTTATTTGAGATTCTAACTTTTTCTCTACTAAATCAATCGCAGCATATAAATCCTTATTTCTTTCTTCTGCACGAATAGTAAATAATTTAGTAGGAATAGTAACCTCTATTATTTGTTCCTCTCCTCTAACTCTTATTTTAACAACTACGTTTAATTCAGTTTCGTTGTCAAAATACTTTGCAAGTTTTGATATCTTGCTCTCTACGTAATCTTTAATTGACTCTGTAACCTTAATATGGTCACCATGAATTGAAAAATTCATTAAATCATCTCCTATCTAAATAATACCATAATATTCATAATTTGTAAATTTGGTTTTATGACATATTATGCTCTTATTTGGTGATTTTTATACTAGCATAATGATCTTAAAAAGTCAAAAAAAAATGACATCTAAGTCATTTTTAAAACATACTTTTTAAATTCATTATAGATATAATTATCGTCTGCATAATGAGTATATTCGTTTTCCTTTGTTCCAATTATAACCGGCTTATATGCTATTGGAGATAGACTTTTTCTTTTATTTTTTTCTTTTAAAAATATATAGTAATCTCCATCTAATATAACTAATCTATTATAAAATTTATTATTTAAAAATAAATCGTTATATCCAATAAAAGATATATTATTAAAACCTAGATTAATTAAGGCTTCTTTATATAAAAACTTAATATCACTATTACATATATCATTATATAATATAGTTACATTTGGTTTAAGTAAGAATTTTTCGTTAAATTCTCTATCTAGTATATCTATAAATTTTTGTTCGTTATATATTTCTCCGTATTTAAAAAAAGAAGAAGTATCTATTTTTTTTATTATTTCTTTCTTTTTATTTTTTAAGTAGATATATATTTTATTTGAATTTATATAAAGTAAGACTTCTTCTCTTTTCATATTACGCTTCTAACTCGCTTGGATTCATTTGGTAAAAATCTTCAGGGTTTATTATTTGTCCTTTGTAATTAACTTCAAATAGTAGAGCATTTCCGTATCCTTTGTCTATTTCTACACTTCCACTTCTTCCTAAAACAAAGTTTTGACTAACAGCATCGCCTACTTTAACATTGACGCTGCTTAAACAGTGGTAGCTTGTTATAAGATTATTTGAATGTGTTACTTCTACTACGTTACCAAGTATTTCATCTTTTGTTATGCTTGTAACGGTTCCATCAAGTACAGAGACTACATCAAATTCTTGCTCACCAGTATATAAAACTCCTGTATTTTGCATATATGTATTTTTGTAATAGATTACTGCATTTTCATTTGAAGACTCATCTCTAGTGCTATCATAAAAATCCTTTGATTTAGTTACAGTTTCATCCATATATGGTTTTACAATTGTTTGTGGTGTAGTATCTACCACTTCCTGTGCATTACTTTCTACTACTTCTTCAGCGACATAATGTAAGCTTTCATCACTTTTGGTGCTTTCAAAATACTTATTAGATACGATTGCCCCTGCAGTTATTATACCTATAGAAAAAACAAAGATAAACGCTCTTACCCAACTTCTAAATTTTCTTTTTTTCATATTATTCCTTTCTTTCTAATAGAAAGTTTGAGTAAAAAATTTTAATTTATACTAGTTATTTCAATATTTGTATAATAATGTTTTAAAATTTGTTTATAATCATATCCATTCTTAGCATATCCATTCGCTCCATATTGACTCATTCCTACTCCATGTCCATAACCATATGTTGTAATTTCTATATCATTATTTACATTTATATCAAAAGATGCACTTCTAAGATTAAGTAATTTTCTAACTTCTATTCCAGAGAAGACCTTATTACATATATTAATAGAATTAATATAATTACTTTCATTTTTAATAATATCTTTAATAATAATTTGTTCACACTCAATATTTAATTTAGATTTAAAGTCTTCTTTAGTATATTTTGTTACTACTTTATAGTTGTTTATTGATTCATTATCATATATAGAATCAACCTTTTTTAAGTAGTCTTCTTCTTTAAAAACATAACTTGCATCCTGTGTATTACCATTACTCATTGCAAAATAATATGCCTTTATTATTTCGTTATCTTTAGTCATAACTTCATTTTTAGTAGACATTACAGCTTTTTTAATTTTTTCATAATACTTATTATAATCATTATTCCATTTTTCTTTCATTTCTTCTTTTGTTAAATACACCTGTGAACTTGTATCATCCGTTAAATCATAATTTCCATTAGAATTATTTTTTTTAAACAATGCAAAAGTTCTAGATGCAACGCTTTGAGCTTTTAATGCTTCCATTTCAAATGAAGCAGGCATTTCACCAGCGACAACACCTATAATATAATCTTCTAAATTTAAAGTTTTAACTTCATTATTAACAAGAACCTTTACTGTTATTTCTTTTTCTTTTTTTTCCAAATTAAAATTAGTTTCAACATCTTTATATTTGAAACTAATTACTGCTATTATTAAAAACACAAAAACTAAGTTTAGTAGGTATTTATTCATTTAATCCTTTCTAACTTCTATTTTCATATTCTTTTATTTTATTAACTCTTCTTATATGTCTTTCTTCTTGTTTTTCGTGTGTCTCTAAAAACACACTTATAAATTCATATATATCTTCTATATCATTATATGATCCAAATGAAATAATATTAGCATCGTTATGAATTCTTGCAAGTTTTGCTTCTTCTTTTGTATGCACAAGGGCGCATCTTATACCTTTTACTTTATTGGCTGCGATACTCATACCAATACCTGTGCCACACATAAGTACACCGAAATCTGCTTCTTTATTTTTAACAGCTTCTGCGACTTTAAAAGCATAATCTGGATAATCATCTCCTTCATATGCATCTTTGCTTTTATCTATAAAGTCATATTTTCCATTAAAATGCTCTATTATTTTATTTTTAATATCAATTCCTCTATGATCTGTACCTATTGCTATTTTCATTGTTATCATCTCCATAATTATTATAGCAAAAAATATTTGTTTTGTCTTTTAATTGTTTTATTTTAATGTAATAAGACTCGACTATTTCGAAGCGAAAGGCTGACTTTTTCGGAATGAAGTCTTGACTTTTTCGGAATGAGACTATATAATTTTGTTGTGGAGGAATAAGAAAATGATTGAAAGAGAAGCTTATAAAAAAGTAAAAATAATACATGATACATTTCGAGTGCTTCTAGTAACTGGACCAAGACAAGTTGGAAAAACAACATTATTAACGGAATATTTGCCTCAAAATATGTCTTATATATCTTTAGATGATGAAGTTTTACGTACACAAGCAAAAACAAATCCAAAAACCTTTCTACAAGAACACAAATGGCCTTTATTAATTGATGAAGCTCAATATGCTCCTGAATTGTTTCCTTACATAAAAATGATCGTTGATAAAGAAAAAAGAAGAGGAATGTACTGGCTTACTGGATCGCAACAAATAAAATTAATGAAAAATGTTCAAGAGTCATTGGCTGGCAGAGTTGGAATTATAAAACTAAATAGTTTAACTTATTCGGAAATAGAAAAAAATGTGAACAAAACACTATTTGAACCAGATAATCTTAAAAAGAATGATAATATAATTGACGTTAATAAATTATTTGAAATCATCTTTAATGGAGGTATGCCAGAATTATATGATGTACCTTCAATGAACAAAAAAGATTATTTTTATTCATATATTGAAACTTATTTGAGCAAAGATGTTAAAGATCAATTAGACATTCTTGATACAAATACTTTTAAAAAATTCATGGTTGCAATTGCATCAAGAAACGGAGAACAATTGAATTATAATAATATAGCAAACGAAATTGGAATTACTGACAAGACAGTTAAAACTTGGCTGAACATATTAATTAACAGTGGAATAATATATTTGTTGGAGCCATTTATGAATACAAAATTAAAAAGAATAACTCATATGCCAAAAATTGTCTTTATGGATACTGGATTATGCTCATATTTAGCAGGGTGGGAAAACGCAAGAAGCTTGCAATTAAGTGAAAAAGCAGGACATTATTTAGAAACTTTTATAGTTTCAGAAATAATAAAATCTTATAACTCTGCAGGAATTGATCCAATAATATCATACTATAGAGATAAGGATAAAAAAGAAATCGATTTAATATTTGAGAAAAACAATATCCTTTATCCTTTTGAAATTAAAAAAACAGGAAATCCAACAAAAGCAATGATTAAAAATTTTGAAAAACTTGAAGAGACTGGTAAGAAAATTGGGCCGGGTGGTATTATCTGTTGTTATGATATGTTGATGCATTTAGATGAAAAAAATTATATTATCCCTATTTCTTCTGTAATTAATAACAAGGAATAATTTCCTTGTTATTTTTTCATAAAAAAAGACTAGTTTTCACTAGAATCTTTAATATTATATTTTTTATTGAATTTTTCAACTTTACCAGTTTTCTTATGTGTTCCTTGTACTCCTGTATAGAATGGATGACATTTGCTGCAAGATTCTACATGGATTTCTTCCATAGTAGATTTTGTTTTAAATGTATTACCACAGTCACAAGTAACAGTGCAATCTTTAAATTCTGGATGTAAATTCTTCTTCATATTATTACTCCTTTCGCCATGACCAGTACTTCGGCCATAGAAATTTAACGCATAGATAATATAGCATAAATATAATCAAAAAGTCAACAACTTATTCATCAATTATCTTAATATCTGCGCCAACCTTAGTTAATTTTTCTGCAATATCTTCATATCCTCTTAAAATATGGTCAATATTTGATATTTTTGTGGTTCCTGATGCAATTAATCCAGCGATTATTAATGCTGCGCCTGCACGTAAATCAGAAGCTGTTACTTCTTTACCTTTTAGTTTGTTTGGTGCTTTAAATTTAGCTGTTGTATTTGTATATTCAACTTTAGCACCCATTTTAATTAGTTCGGGGATTTGTCCCATTCTATTTTCATATATAGTTTCTTTAAATTTACTATTTCCACCAGCTTGCGTCATAAGAACAGTCATAGGTTGTGCTAAATCTGTTGGGAAACCTGGATAAACACTTGTTATTACATTAACTGGAACAAGCTTTTCACTTTTATTAATAGTTATCTTATCTTTAGATAACTCATAATTAACTCTCATTGCATCTAGTTTAGATAAAAGTGCCTCAAGGTGTTTTGGAATTATATTTTCAATAGTCAAATCTTTACCTGCAAGAGCTCCCATCATAATATAAGTACCTGCTTCTATTCTATCAGCAATTACTGCTATTTTAGCTTTATGTAATCTTTTAACACCTTTAATAGTTAAAGTGCTTGTACCTGCGCCTTTAATTTTAGCGCCCATATTATTAAGAAGATCAATAATATTTTCTATTTCAGGTTCTTTTGCAACGTTATCAAGTATAGTAACTCCTTCTGCAAGAACTGCCGCAAGTAATATATTTATAGTTGCACCTACACTTGGGAAGTCTAGATATATATTAGTACCTTTTAGCTTTTTAGCATCTATAATATATTTATCATCTTCTTTTATAATACTTGCACCAAGTAATTTAAATCCTTTTAAATGCAAGTCAATTGGTCTTTTACCTATATTACATCCACCAGGGAAATGCATTTCTACATGTTTAAATCTACCAAGTAATGCACCCATAAAGTAATAAGATGCCCTTAATTTGCTTGAATATTCAATAGGTATTGGTATACTCTTTATATTTTTTCCATCAACTGTAAAGCGACTTTTATCAAAATCTATTTCTCCACCAAGGAGATTAATTATACTTTCTAAATTTTTTGTATCTGAAAGCTTTGGAACATTAGATATTTCCACTTTTTCTTCGGTTAGAATTGCTGCAGGAATAAGCGCTACTACACTGTTTTTTGCACCACTAATAGGTACATTCCCGGAAAGCGGATGTCCTCCTTCAATTACAATTTTTTTCATACATACCACCAATTTAAATATATTAATTTCTTAATTTAATGTCAACAATTATATAAAAAGTTTACATAAATTTACAACTGATAAAAGAAACATTAGTATTGAACCAAGTAGTAAAGAATAACTTTTTAAAACAAGTTTTAATTTATCACTAAACAAAAGACCTATAACAGTGAATATAAAACTAACTATAGAAAAGATAATAAACTTCATATAGAAAGTATCTTGTAATGTCATACCAACTCCAAAACTATCTAAACTAACTCCAAAAGAAAATATAATGACATTTAATAAATTAAATTTAAAATAGTTATCTTCTTTAGAAATAAATTCTTTAAACATAATAATACTTATATATAAAAATATAATAAAAGTAAAAAAATCTAAATTAACGTTAGTTATAGAAAAGAACTTTTCACCACAAAATTGTCCTAGCAGTGGCATAAAAAAGTGAAAGACTCCAACTGATATACTAAGAGTTAATTTGTTTTTTAACTTTAACATATTCCCTATTGATAAAGAGAGACTAAATGCATCTAAACTAAGAGATACTGCTAGTATAAAAAGATAACTAAACATATATTCACCTAATTAATTATATTTAGATAATATGTCTTTTATTAAAAACTTATAATCATAATCACTAACATCTTCATCAACTAAACAAAGCGGTGGAAATAGTACGCACCAAAAATTATCACCTTTACCTTCACCAAGCGTAACTACATATGATTTATAATTCCCAGCTTTATAAGTAACGCCTTTGTATTTTTTCTCTGGAAAATAATTTTCACCATAACTAATTTCAAATTTTTCGTTAATATTATTCTCTTTTAGTGTGGATTTAATATTTTCTTCCATTATACTTTCGTTGTTTTTAATAGCATTATCGACTTCTTTATATGTTTTCTTTCCATTAGTAATATCTTTTATTGTTTCTTTTAACATCGATTTTACAATTAGTTTATTATTTATATCTTCTTCACTATTAGAATTTGCAATTACACGCATTCTAATAGAGTTATTTGGAACTTTTATATATTCGTTTTGATTACACATGTACATAATCGATGCTGCGACTAAAATAGTAATAATTAATTTCTTCATAAAAAACCATCCCCTATATAGGTGATGGTAAAATATTTTAAAAATTATTCATTTTCTATTATTAAGAATCTATCAAGTTTATTATAATCTTTTAATAAACTAACTTTAGCACTTTTATATTTTTCTTTAGCAAGTGATTTAAGTACTTTTCCATCTTGACTATTTATTTCAAATGCAATTATAAATTTATCATTTAATATTTCTTTTGCATAATCAAGAATTGTTTCATAAAACACAAGATTATTACTTCCAGCATATAATGCATTTTGAGGTTCATACTTAGTATTTGGGGAAACATATTCACTAAGTTTTACATATGGTGGATTACTAATTATAACATCATACTTTTTATCATATTTATAATCTTTTAATACATCTTTTTTTAAAAAAGTCACATCCACATTATTTAATTTAGCATTTTCACTTGCAAGCTCGAGTGCATTATCACTTATATCTACTCCTGTTACATTAAAACTTTTATTTTTGTTTTTAAGGGATACTGCAATACATCCTGATCCTGTGCATAAATCAAGTATACTAGAGTTATCTTTTAATTTCTTATAAACTATATCTACAAGTAATTCTGTTTCAAATCTAGGTATTAATGCTCTTTCATCAACATTTATAATGCTTCCATAAAAAGGAACATTACCAATCGCATATTGAACAGGATAATTATCAATTACAATTCTTTCGATTATATCATCATAGTCTTTACCTTTATATTTTTCTTTTAATAAAGATAAAGAAGGCTTATCGATCTTATTATTCATTTAGACCTGAGCCTTCTAGTTTTAATCTTTGATCTTCAGTAATTAATGCTTCTATAATTGGTTCTAGGTATCCTTCCATAACTTTATTTAATTCCATAATAGAATAATTTATTCTATGGTCCGTTACTCTATTTTGTGGATAATTATATGTTCTAATCTTTTCAGATCTATCCCCTGTACCAATTTTAGATTTTCTCATGCTTCCTTGTTCTTTTTCAAATTCTTGCATTCTAGCATCATTAATTCTTGCTTTAAGTAGTTTTAAAGCCTGTTCTCTATTTTGTAATTGACTACGTTCTGTTTGACAAGCGACTGCAATACCTGTTGGTAAATGTGTTAATCTAACTGCTGAATTACTTGTATTAACTGATTGTCCACCAGCGCCACTAGAATGGAATACATCCATCTTTATATCACTATCTTTTATTTCAATATCAACGTTCTCTACTTCTGGTATTACAAGTACAGTTGCAGTTGAAGTATGAACACGTCCTTGAGTTTCCGTTACGGGTATTCTTTGTACTCTATGAGAACCACTTTCATATTTTAATTTAGAATAAACGTTCTCTCCTTTAATAATACATTCTATTTGAGAAAAACCTCCACTAGTACCTTCAACTTCATGAGTTACTTCTATTTTAAATCCTTGGTTTTCAGCATATTTAGAATACATTCTAAATAAATCTCCTGCGAAGATATTCGCTTCATCTCCACCAGCCGCGCCACGAATTTCCATTATAATATTCTTTCCATCATTTTCATCTTT
>CADBKG010000025.1:15381-18891 GCA_902795215.1 uncultured Erysipelotrichaceae bacterium
TTTTCATTTTAGAAAGTTCTTCTAAATCACTAATACATTTTTGGTATTCATTATATTTATTAACTATTTCTTCAAGTTCGGTTTTTTCTTTTGATAAAGTTTTTAACTTTTCAAAATTAGAAAGAACTTCTTCTGATGATAAAAGATTTTCTAGTTCATTATATCTTTCATTTATTATTTTTAATCTTTCTTCCATGAAAATTCCCCTTTAGCTAAGTTCTTCTTCACTATCATCTATAATAACTAAATCTTTTAAATCATCTTCTTCAACATCGTCATCATCATTTGATTCATCAAATGAGTCTTCATCTGTTTCTTCTTCCTCTTCTTCTTCAAGAGTTTCTTCCTCTTCTTCATCTTCATCATCTAAAGCTATCATACCTTTATCATGTCTAACTTTAAGATCCCAAAAACCACCGTCTAACATTGTAAATCTTTTATCAGTTGATAAAAGTTCAAAAAAGTCTGTTAAATGTTTTTCTGAATCTGATTCTTCTAAATTCATAACTTTTACAAGTGCATTAAACAAATCTATAAATTTCATCTTGCTATTTTTTTCTAAAATAACATAGGCCACATCATTATAATTCATTGATGCTAGTTCTTCTTCACTTAAATTAAGTCCTTTCATAACATAACCTCCAATATAGTCTTATGTATTATTTTAAAACATGTCAGGACATTAAACCTAACAATTCGCAATAAATTATGACATATCTTTAAACTCATGTCAATATATTTTTTAATCTATTTCATATTATTTATATTTATTCCTAAAATATCAATTATTTTTTAATATCTCAACAAATATTCTTGAATGTTCTTTCATTTTCGTTGTATTTGTACTACTAATATGTTATAATCCTTATAGTAAATAATAATTAATAATAGGAGTATATCTTTTATATGAAGAAAAAAGAGAAGATTAAAAAATATACTAAAATATTTGAAACTCTCTTATTTATTACAATTGTAATAAATATACTTTTATTTGCTTATAAAAAAGAAAACATATTATCACGCGCAAATTATAAAATACTCGTTCAAGAATCAGAAGGTTCATCAAATTATGTAGCGTATAATAGTAGAACTTTCCCTAAAAGTGGATATACCTTTGCATCTTATGAATGCGAGAATGGTGGAACCGTAACTCAAACATCAAAAGGTGTATTTTCTTATACAGGAGATTCTGATTCATGTGTACTTAAGTTTGATATAAGTCCATTTTCTTGTGAGGATGATTCTTTATATTGTGTACTTGCTAATGAAGCGAATGATGGTGGTTTAGCTGCAAAATACAATGGTGAACACGCTGATGCATTTGATAGAAGTGGAACAGAAGATATATATTATTTTACAACTCCAATTCAAAATGATGAAACACAAGGTAACCAGCTTCTTGATAAATGGAATGTATTATTTGGTGGTTTCTGCTGGCAGATGTTTAGAACTACTGACACAGGTGGAGTTAAGATGATATATAATGGTGTCCCTTCGAATGGTACATGCAACAACACTGGAACTGCCCAACAAATAGGAACGAGTTCTTTTAATTCAAACTATAATTCACCAGCTTATGTTGGTTATATGTATAATACAGTTTATGAAACTAAAACTGCAAATGCTGGGGCTTATATGTATGGTAATAGTTTTACTTATTCAAATGGAACTTATACCTTAACTGATACAGTTTCTACTTCCGGTTCTGCAACAGCAAGTGATTTAGAAAATCATCATTATACTTGCTTTAATACGACAGGAACATGTTCTTCAATTAGTTACATTTATTATTTATCATCATCAATTGCTTATTATATTTCTTTAACCAATGGAAAATCAGTTGAAGACGCACTTGATGAGATGTTATTTGACGATAATGTTAATACAACGAATTCTACTGTTAAAACTTATATAGATAACTGGTATCAAAATAACTTGTCTAATTATGCCAGTTTCTTAGAAGATACTGTGTTTTGTAATAATAGGGAAATATATGCTAAAGATGGATGGAATCCAAATGGAGGAAAGGTTTATTCTTCAAGCTTACCGTTTTTAAAATTTTCCAGTTACCATGAAAAAAAATTAATATGTACAAATAATGCGGATAGATTTAGTACATTAAATAATTTAGCAAAATTAACTTATCCTATTGGCCTTGCTAGCCATGAAGAAATGAATTTATTAAATAATAATATACCTAGAAACAATGATAATTATTATTGGCTATTTTCGCCTTTAGCATTTATAGATAGTGAAGCTTATGTATCAATGATTACTAGCGGAAGTGTTGGATTCGATATGCGAGAAAATCTTTCTAGTGGACTAGGTGTCCGCCCTGTTATATCCCTTAAACCAGGAACGGAATATATAGATGGTGATGGTTCTAGAAATAATCCTTATATAGTAAGTACAAGTAAAGCACAAACTACTTTAGTTAAATTACAAAAGCTTAATTCTAATATACAAGTAAATTCTGGAACACCTAATTTTAGTCAAACAGCTACTACTGATGAAGGACTATATTCATCTGAAGATGATTATGGAACAAGCTATTATTGGAGAGGTGCCGCAACTACTAATTATATTCAATTTGGAAAGAATTCTAGTAATCAAGATTTATATTGGAGAATAATTAGAATAAATGGTGATGGTAGTCTAAGACTGATGTATGCAGGGACAAGCGCTACTGCTAAAGGCAATATAGGAACTAGTGCATATAATAGCGATACAACAACTAATAATGGGATGGTTGGTTATATGTATGGTTCTACTAATCCATATATTGCTGCTACATATGAAGGGGCCCATATGAATGCAACAGATAGTACTATAAAAACATTTTTAGATAATTGGTATAACAATAATATCGCTAATCAAGCTATAGAAAATTATATATCTGATACCGAGTTTTGTTACGATAGAAGTATAATAGATTCATCTACAGGCGACGGTTCTGGTATGGTTAGTACGAATTATGCACCAATGACAAGAAATCAAACAAATAAAAATCCTAGTTTATTATGTACTCAAAAGAATGATAGATTTACAGTTAATGATGAAGATATCGGTAATGGTGCATTAACTAAATCTATTGGATTAATAAATGCAGACGAAGCAGCATTTAGTGGTCTAATCTATAATTCTTCAAATAACAATAGTGCTTTTACATATAAAAATTCAGATTATTGGACAGGATCAGCTTGGAGATTTGTTCCAAATTCTGCTTATGATGCATCAATTAGTTCAAATGGAAATATTATAGATGCAACAACAACTACCTCCAAGGCTGTAGTTCCCGTTATAAATATTACTCCTGAAGCAGTTAATACACTTACAGGAACAGGCACAAGCGCAGACCCATTTGTAGTTCATTAGAAAGGAAATATATGAAAAAAAGACTTATAAACAACTTAGATTCTTTTAAACTTATATTAGTTATAAGTCTTTTTGTTATGTCTCTTAGTATAATGGTTGAACAAATATATAAAAAGAAACATTTTGAAGTACAAA
>CADBKG010000026.1 GCA_902795215.1 uncultured Erysipelotrichaceae bacterium
TAGTTACCTTATTAATTACTTAACGCGTAATACGATTTTTCTCCATTTGCAACCAGCATAAATTTCTTTATAAGCTTCCATCAACCGCTTACTTTCTATAAAAGAAGGTTTCATGCACCTCAAATTTCTTCGAAAACATATATAGATTATAAACTACTAGCTAGTTTTTTTCAAGTCTTTTTTAATACCCAGCTCTGATAAATCAATTAAATCTTCTGTTATTTGTTCACTCATTAAAGTAATGTTCTTTTCTCCATTTCGATTTTTAACAGTAAAAAACAAACTATTAAGAAATGATATGTAGTTAGTATAATCATCTAAAAATGATTCTTTATCTTTATTTTTGTTAATAAAAATTATTAATAAAAATATAACTATCTGTTTTCTAAGATGATCAATTTCTTCCTGGGTTAAGTCATTATTTTGCAAAAAGCTTAAAGCACAATCAAATAATACAATGTTATTTATTAGTGTATATTGTTCAAGTTCAGCTATTAACCCAACTGAATCACCATTTAAATATAATTTTTGCATTTTCTCTTTACCAATTATTTTCTCTAATGCTTCAACAATTAAAACTTCATATTTATATGGTCCATATTTTTTAAATAGTCTTTTCATTAATAAATCTGTATATCCTTCATTTAAATATTTACCTAACATAATTTTATTATATGATCTTTTAAAACCAGAACTATAAACACCCTCTTGATCCACTTTAGTTGATGCCGTATGCAAAAGTTCGTGAAAAATAACATCTTCATATACTTTTCTTTTTAATTTTATTAAATTTTCTGAAGTATAAGTTCCTAAATTATTGCGATCTTTAGAAAATATTTTTTTGAATTCATTAAAAAATTTTATATCCAACGTTTCTATATTTCTATACATATTTTGTAAATCTTCTTTATCAAAATTAGCTTCCATTGTCTTCACAAAAGTTTCAACTAATTCCTTAAATTCTTTATCCAAATTTGGTATAACACAACTTTCTCTATATTGATCATCTCTATAAATAGCGGACATTTCATAAAAAAGTTTATCTTCATAAGCATGATTTCTATACTCATCTTTAATAATTCTTTCAGGATTATATCCACACATTTTATTTAATATTGCATTTTTATAATTTACAAAATCAATAGTTGTATCTGTAATTTTATTCATATCAAATCACCCCTTTATCTTTATCTTTTTTATATGTTATTGAAAAATCTTTAAGTGAAAAATTAATTGTTGCTATAATAGCATCTAAATCAGTTGATAAACTATCAAGATAAATCTTAAAGTCATCATATTTTTCTTCAAAATTATCATCTTGTTTATATATATTAGCAAACAATTTTAATAATAGCTCATAAACTTTTCTCATAGTATTTTTTATCCTCTTTTGGTCATCTGTATTGTTATAAAATATAGGCGGAACAATAACGCTAGTTTTTAATGAATCGGTAAAGTACATAAATCTGCAAAAATCTTTATCGCCAAGATATTTTGCCAAAATATTATATAATAGGTCAGTATTACCTGTTAAATAAATTTTTTCCATATTTTTCTCGCCGATAATTTTATCTAATGCATTACTAATTAACATTTCATAAATATATTGAGGATTATATTCAGGAATATATTTTTTAGTCATTTTATCAGTATATCCTTCTGTAAGAGTATTTCCCATATTTCCTAAATCATCTAATGTAATAAATTCAAGTCCTGAGTAGATATTATTCCCATTTCTTTTACGACTTGCCATGTGAAATAATTCATGAAATATATCATATGGCTGAATATGTTTAGAAATTGCAATCTCATTAGTTTCATTATTATAATATGCAATTGCGTTTTTTGCATTTTCACATGAATCAACAATTTTCATTTTTAAAGTTTTAACGTTATTATTAAAATTACTAAGGGTTTTTTCATCAAAGTTTTGATATAAAATCATAGCAAAAATATGAAGAATTTTCTTTAATATTTCGTCTCCTTCAACATCTTTAATAAGGTCCAAAGTATAATCAAATAAATTAATATCTTTATTTTCCATAATAAAAACCCCCTTTTTTCTTTAGAGGGTATTTTAGCATACTACCATGCGATTGTCAATTATTTTATTGATTTAACTTTTACATCGCTATTTGATAAATCAAACATGTTTTCGTCTATCATTTTATCTAATAAACGATAACTATTGTCTTCTTTATCACTTACTAAACAATTTAAAAATAATAAATATTCTCTATAATCATATAAAAATGATTCTTTATCTTTGTTTTTATTAACAAAACTTTCAATTAAAATTTTAACTATATTCTCTCTCATTCCTATTATCAATTTATTTTTATATTCAACATGTTTCCTACTTATATATCTAGTTGTTAATAAATCAGTATATGAAATAAAATATTCTATATTTTTAATATCACAATAATTAGATAATTCATTTATAAGTCCATATAAATTATAATTTATATAATATTTTTTCATATTCTTTTCACCAATTATTTCTTCTAGTGCAAGAGCGACTAAGGATTCATAGCTATATGTAACCTTTTTATTAAAAAGTCGTTCACAAAGTAAATCGGTATATCCTTCATTTAATGAACGACCAATATATGAGTTATTGGCAACATAAAAACCTTCATACGCAAATCCCTTATATATTCTTGTTGATGCCATATGTAAAAGTTCATGATATAAAACATCTTCAAAAACTGATTTTTTAACGTATATTGTATTTTTAGATGCACTATAACTTCCCTCATCCCTAGTTGGTGATTTAAGATTTTCTTTTATATATTTTATTTTTAATTTTTTAAGATTATGATATAAATTTTGTAAATCTTCTTCTTCAAAGTTTTCTTTCATAACTTTTACAAAATCCTCTACAATTGGAACAAATTCTTCGTTTATAGAAGGCATAACAAAATCTTCTTTTTCCCTTTTAGGTATAGGTTTTAATCCATAACGCGCAAAATATTTGTCTTTATCACTAGCTTTTGCTTTCTGTTTTAAAAACATTTTTATCCCTTCTTTTAGTTTGATATTATGATAGTTTAGGTGTTTTTTGTCAAGAAAAAAGAACTTAAAGCTCCTCTAGCATAGCTTTTATTGCTCTATATCTATGTGATACTTTATTTTTTTCTTCATTGCTTACTTCACCAAATGATTTGCCAAGATCCCTAGATAAGAATATTGAATCATATCCAAATCCATTGTTTCCTCTTTCTTTATCTAGTATTTCTCCATAAGTTTTACCTTCAAAAGATTTATAAGTGCCATCTGGATAATACACTACTATATTACAAACAAAGTATGCTTCTTTATCCTTACCTTCTAAATTTTTAATAAGCTTTTCTCTGCATCCCTTATCATCACCATGTTTACCAGAATATCTTGCACTATATACTCCAGGCTCACCATTTAACGCTGTTGCGCATAATCCACTATCATCACTTATTACAATATAATCAAGATTTTTTTCTTTTAAATAATTATGAATAGTTTCAGCTTTTATAAGAGCATTTTCAAAAAATGTTTTACCAGTTTCCTCTATTTCATCAAAAAATTCAATGTCTTCAAGTGTTTTAATATCATAATCTGGCAAAATATCTTTAAATTCCTTAATTTTGTTTTTATTATTACTTGCAAGTACTATTGTTTTCATATAACCTCCTATATAATTTTAAACTAAAAGCGAAAATAAATCAATCTTGATACCCATGTATATATCATGGTATAATTAAATAGATTTAGATAGGAGAGTTTTATATGGGAAGCAGAAACGCAAAAAGAGTAAAAAACTTACATGGAATGGAACAAATTGCAATTGATTTAAAACCCCATAGATGTGATAGTTTTGTTTACTCACAAGTAGATTTAGATATGACTAATCTAGTTAAATATATTGAAAAAAAGAAAAAACAAGGTGAAAATATTACTTTATTTCATGCATTTGTAACAGCGATTGGAAAAGTATTCTATAATAGAGAAAAACTTAATAATTTCGTACAAAACAGACATGTATTTAAACATAATGATATTGTTATAGGTTTTGTTGCGAAAGTTGCATTTGAAGATCACGCTGAAGAAATGATGATTATGGTTCCAATCAAAGAAAATGATAATCTTGAGTCAATTAGCAAATTTATTAAAGATAAAGTTGATGGAATAAGAAACAAAAAATTTAAAAAAGAAGGCGCGAATGATGCAATAGATATACTTGGAAAACTTCCAAATATTATTAGAGTTCCACTTGTTGGCGCACTTAAATGGTGTGATGATAAAGGAATTCTTCCTGCAAGTTTATGTAAGGATAATTTATATTATAGCAGTACTATAGTATCAAATCTTGGTTCTATTGGAAGTAATTCAATACATCATAACCTTACTAATTTTGGAACAAGTTCTTCACTTATTACTATGGGTGAAATAGTTGATAAAGAAATTATTAAAGGAGATAAAAAAGAAGTAAGAAAAATATGTGACTGGGGCGTTGCTTTTGATGAAAGAGTTGCAGATGGTTTTTATTTAATCAAGTCACTTAAAATGCTTCAATATATAATTGATAACCCTGAAATGTTAGAAGAAGATGCAAGCAAGAAGGTTGAAGTGCCAAAAAAGGAAACTAAAAAATAGTTTCCTTTTATAATTCATCTCCATCATTATCTTCTTTTAATTTGTTAAAATCTACTTTACCAAGTTTAGTCTTTGGTAATTTTTTTCTTATAACAATTTCACTAGGCATCATATATTTAGCCAAGTGTTTTGCGCAATGTTTTTTTAGTTCTGCTTTTATAAACAATGTTCTTGCATTATCATTTAAAACAACAAATGCTTTTGGTACTTCTTGTTTATATGGATGTGGTACTCCCACAACGGTGCATTGAAGTACTGCAGGATGAGATTCTAATATCTCTTCTATATGAGATGGATAAACATTATATCCACTTGTTATAATCATTCTCTTACTTCTTCCACTATAAAATATAAATCCATCTTCATCCATATATCCAAGATCACCTGTATGAAGCCAAATATGACCATCTGGATGAACTTGCAAAGCTTCGTTTGTTTCTTTTTCATTATTTAAGTATCCCATCATAAAAGCTTTACTATTTATAACTATTTCGCCAGTTTCACCAAATTTTTTGGTCTTTCTGTTAGTTGGATCAATTATCTTTATATAATTTCCTGGAAGAGGTATACCAACAGACCCCTTCTTTTGCATTTCATCTGGAGTAAGAGTTACGCATGCAAGCGCTTCTGTTAAACCATATCCTTGAATTATTTTAGCACTAGAGTTATGCATTGTTAAAAATTCATTAACTTTTTCTTCAAGTGCTGGTGGTAAAACATCTCCACCACTAATTATATATTTAATAAAAGATAAATCTAAATTCTTTTCATTATTAGAATTAATAAACGCTTCATATAAAGTAGGAACTCCGAGTATACAAGTTGGTTTATTCTTTTTAAGTAGCGTGCCAAACTTTTTAGCATTAAATTGTGGTACAAGAATTGTTGTAAATCCAAGTGCAAGTGGTGTATGCATAACCGTGCTTAATCCAAATCCATGGAAATTAGGCATTATAGCAAGTGCAGAATCATTTTTATCAAATGATAAAGATATGCTTTCAGCCTTAGATGCAAATAAAAATGCTCTATTTTGAATTACTACATTTTTAGATTTACCACTAGTTCCTCCAGAATGAAGTATAACTGCAGGTGTGTCTTTTCCAAGTCTTTTCACTGGGAAATCATCTTTAAATCTTGAAAACAAGAAAAAAGTTCTAAAGTTAATATATTTTTTCTTAAGTATTGGACGATGTTTAAATTTTCTAAATTCCATTACTTTGTAACCTACTCTTCTTATTGTATCAAGAGAATCAGCAGGACTAACAAATATTACTTTTTCCATATTTAAACTATCGATATAATTTTCTATTTTAGAATATCTTGCATCATATATAATTAAATATCTACTTTTTGTAGTAATAATTGCTTCTTTTATTTCTTCTTCTGCCGATAAAGGATGTGTCATATTAGCAATAGCACCTATTTTATTTAAAGCATATAAAGACATAAGAGACTCAGGAACATTTGGTAATACAATTGTTACTACATCTCCCCTTCTAATTCCTAAATCATAAAAACCATTTGCAAGTATATCTATTTTTTTTAAGAAATCATAATAGGTAATTTTTCTATTTAAATAGCTTACAGCAATATTATCTGGATGCTTTAAAGCACTTCTTCTTATTTCTTCGTACATAGATATGTTTGGTATTTTAATATTTAGTTCTTCTTTAGAATAAAATTTCGCCCAAGGCGCTGGGATTGTCTTTTTCTTTCTTATGCTATCAAATATTGACACGATTTACCACTCCTCATATATAAACCACTACTTTATTATTATATCAAAATTTGTGGCATTATATATATAAATACCAAAAATTTTACGTAAAATAGCATAAAAAAAGGAAAAATTATTTTTTCCTTGCCATTGTTTTTTCTACTACACTCTTAACGGAGATTTCATTAAATGGTTTTTGAAGCATATCAACTATAGGATATTTAAATGCTCTATCTATTGATTCTCTATCATTTGCACCTGTTATAATTGATACTGGAACTTCATCAAATAAATTATTTGTATTAAAATAATCTAATACAGAAAATCCATTTACATTAGGCATATTTAAATCAAGTAACATACACGCAATATTAGCATGAGGAGTATTTGCAACAATACTTAATGCCTCATCTCCATCACCAGCGCTTTTAACGTCATATTCTTGACTAAACACTTTAACTACAAAGTTTCTAACTATATTAGAATCATCTACAACTAGTATTATAGGTTTAGCAGGTGCTGCCGCTATTTGAATTGGTGAAGCTTGCGCTTGAGGTGCTTCTTCTACTCCCATATATCTTTTAAGAACGGCAATCATTTTTTGTTCTTCTGCTTCTAGAGCATCAAAGTTTTCTGTAACAAAATAGAAGTTATTTTCTTTTCCAGCTAACTCATGTTTATAAAACATATCAGCAAGTCCCATCATACCAAAGTATTTACAATCACTTTTAATTGAGTGTACTACTATAGCATAATTGGCCATATCTGCTTCTTCTTTAAACTTTTTAGCATTAGCCATTTTGCCATCTATTTCTTTTAAGAAATCTTCTAACATTTCATTATATGTATTAATATCTCCAAATAATTCTAAACTTGCCTTTAAATCAATTCCTGCATTAGTAAGTATGCTTGTATCTTTCATATACCATCACCTATCATAATTATAATTGTTTTTTTTCAAATAGTAAAGAAAAAGTGACAACTTGCCACTATCTTTTAAGTTATCTTTACATACTTTTTATTATAATTATCCATTTTCTTTTCCAACATAGGAAAATCGCAACATCTATCTACGACTTTTTGAGGAAGTTTATTATTTTTATATAAATTGTATAATAATTTTGATTTGGTATATATTTCTTTTTTATGAAAGTTTAACCAACGTAGTTGATTATTCATTAAATTTATTCTTGATTTTTCTACATTATTTTTTGTTTTTTTATTTAAATCAAACAACTCATAATTATTCTTTGAAACTGGTATCATATTATTCAAGTTTATTACTCCATATTCACCATTTTTAATCTTAATTAAATCAATTGTGTTTTTTAATGTTTTATGTTTAGGTTTTGGACTAGATAGTGGTGCATAATATTCATGTTTTTCAACAGTAAATAAAACTCCTATAAATGGCCTTAACTACTTACTTCCTGAATTATATGGTACTCTACTATCGTATTTCCTTAAATAATTGCAATATTTTGAATCAATTTTTACTATTTTAAAATTTCTATACACCTAAACCTCCTATATCGAAATAAAAGATTAGAGTTTGCTCTCTAATCTACTTTTTTAGTTGCCATTTATAGAGCTGGCTTCACTCACTTTTTTAGCTGCCATTTATGGGCTGGCATCACCCGCTTTTTTAGCTGCCATTTATGGGCTGGCATCACCCGCTTTTTTAAATAATGTTATTAAACATTATAGTATATGCATTTCTACATAGCATGATCACTCATGCAATGGTAATATATCATATTTTATTTGACTAACATATAAATGCATCCACCTATAATTCCAAGAAGCATTGCACTAACTACTACTACCCAAGCTTTAATTTTGCTTCCTGTGATTGGTACTTTAATAGTCATTTTATCTATCTTTTCAGGAATTGTTTCTTTTTCTACAACAAGATTTATATTATATACAACATGACCTTCATCTGTTGTAACTGTTACTTTAGTACTACCCTCTTTTAAAGCACTTAATTCTTTATTTTCTATCTTAGCAATGCTTTCATCTTCAATTGTATATTCTATCTCTTTATCTTCTGTATAATAATCAAGATAATCTATAAGATTTAATTTATCACTTGGTTTTAACTTTACTTCTTTATCAAAGTATGCTGTTGTATTTGCTGTACCAGCGAACCCACCATCAGGTATATTTAAATCAAATAAACTATAATTAAAATCTTCTAGTTTTTTTATTGAATAGTCACTTGTGTAAAGTTCTTGTGTGTATTCTTCCATGGTTGTAATATTTTTATGCTTTAATAAATTAAATTTAGAATTATATATATTTACATTTACATCTCCATTTGTAGGCGCGCTCATGATGATACCCAATTTACTATCATAAACATCTAGCTTATTCCCTGTAAACTGTATCATTGAATTTGAAAGATCCATATTTGTAATAGTAAAGTCATCCTTTAAAGAAAGAGTTTTAATATTTTTCAACATTTCATCATCCATTTGTAGTACTTTAGATAACTCTGCTTGATCATCATTAGATGTGTCTAAATCAAGGGTCATCCCTCCATGAACATTTGACATTTTCAAAATATTTGTTTTCAAATAAATATAAGAATCATTCGTAGTATTTATATTTTTAATTTCTATATTGTTTCCATGTAATCCAAGACCTAAATGATCAACAGTATATCCATTTCCATTAATTAAAATATCCTTTGCATATAATAAATAAAGGTCAATCCATTCATTTGGTGGATAGTTTTTAATATTAATTGAAAAAGATTTAAAAACATCATTTTCGTCATTAATAGTAGCACCGGCTGTACCTACTAATACTCCATCAGCGTTAACTATTATGTCTTTATTACTTTTATCGGATATTTGTTTAACATGATATATTACCTCAGTAAAATTTGTATACTCACATCCACTTTCACATACATTGTATGTAAGTGTCTCTGCATTTACTATAAATGGTATAAATAAAATTACACTAAGTATTATATAAATATATTTTTTCATAAAACTCTCCTACTCTCTAGTTAAAGTATAACTTAACACATTTTTATAGTCAATAATTATATTTTTTTGTTTACATAAAAAAAGTAATATACTTATTCTAGTGTTTTAAGTATATTGCTCATTAAGTCTATGTTATCAAGGGCATCACTTATTTTATCCGTTGGGTTTAATCTATATTGTTTTTTTATTGATTTTTTAAATATTTCATAGTTGTTTGGATTTCTATTTAAATATTTATACCACTGTGAGTTTAGTCTTAAATACTTATGCATTTTTTCATCTTTATATAATTCATATAAAAGATTTAATTCCATATTAATCCTCAAATATCTTATTTATTGGTCTTGCTATTTCTGGTTTCTTACATTATCTAGATTAACATTTTTAAATAGTTTTGTTAGTTCTGTTAATCCACTTGAAGCATTGGTGCTTGTTTTATTTAAATAGTTATCCCATAGAGTTTCATCATTTCCATATAAATCATATAGTTCAAACAAATCTTGCCATGAATGTTCTTTATTTTTAACAACATTAATAAGTTTTGGATGATTTGATACAAATCTTTTAAACTCTTCTTTCTTACTCATCACTTGGTCACCTATTTAAATATATGCTTAAATTAAATTTTGTTTCATATCAAGAATTTCAAGTTCTGCTTCATCTATAAATTTATGTGTTAATGGAGTATCTTTAATTAATTTAACTTTAGTAAATAATTCATCTAAATAATCATCTTTATCTTTAACAAAGTTTATATAATTACTTAAACTATAGTGAAATGAATCAACATAAATATATTTAAGCAATTGTTCTTTTAAAGAGTTAGATTCTTCATTCGTTAAATCTACATTTAATAAGCTTTGAACATCTTCAATCATTTCGTGTGGTTCTATAATTCTAAAACATAAATATTCTTTTATAAATTCATTATATTCTTTATTATGTTTTTTTAATAAAGTAGTTGTTTTAATTCTAGTTTTATCTTCATTAAAAAGTAATTTTAATACATCAAATTCATTAATATATTTTACATCTTTTTTCTTGAGTGCATGTAAAAATCTTATATCAAGGGATATTTCCTTATTAATATATTCTTCTTCGTTATCATCTATTTCATCAAAACTTATTTTATTTATGTGAGAATTTATATAACTATCATATAAATTAACTCCTAATTCTTGAAAAAATCTAAGTGTTTTAATAAAACAAGAAGCATGCAGGTCGATAAGATAATTTTTTGGTTTATAGTTTTCATCATTTAAATATTTTTCAATATCTACATTATAAATTATCATTGTTTCTAATGTCTTTAATGTATCTAAATTAACGAGATTATTTTTTAAATTATTATAATCTTTAATTTGTTCTAAATTATAAAATAAAGTACATAATAAATCTACATAGTTACCAAATATAAAATCATCTAGTAATTTTGTTTTAATATGTAATTCATTATTTTCTTTATTGCTTGGTTCTTCATCATAAATAACTTTAATATTCAAATCTGTTATTGTTCTAATAATGCTTTCAACTAATATTTTAGCGACTTCTTGATCAAATATATGATTTGTTTTAAAAGCGTGAAGTCTAAGTATATTGTAACAAAGATTTATATCAATAAATCCTTTTATATTGTTTTTTATATAATATGTTAATATATTATATTCATTCATAGTTAAACTTTCATTATTGGATTTATCTATTATTGGCGTTATTATTTCTTTTTCTTTCTCTATATAATTGGTTTTATCAAATATATAGTTATATAGTGTTTGATATTCAATACTATAATCTTTGGCATAATGATAATTTAATCCTCTAAATAATTTTGTTTTAAATAAATTAGTGCTATCATTTTCAAATTTTTCATTTAAAAAGTCATCAAAGAATAACTTGATGGCTTTTATATTATATTCTTCGAGTTTGTTGTCTTCAAAAAGTTTTTTCTCTAAATATATAAGCATTGCCTCTAAATATTCTTCTTTACTTATGTTTTGAAAGTATTCGCGATTATCTTCAAAATCATCTTTAAACATTTCATATAAAGAATTGTTTGTGAATATAGAGTTGATTATATTTGGTGTTATTTTAGAGTCTAGAACTTCCTTTGAAAACATTTATATTCTCTTCCTCCTTTATTATACCTAAGCTTATTGCTAAACTTATAATAGCCTTTTTATCTTCTTTAGTATCTCTTTTGTTTTTTTCATCTAGTTGTAATTTATATAAATAATATATTAAAAGTTCATATGGAGACACAAGACTAGATGTCTCCATAATATATTTTAAATTTTCATTCAAAACTAATCACCCTTATAGTTTAAAGTCTTCAATAAAGGATTCTTGAATAGCGACTACTTCTTCTTTCATTTTTGGTAATTCTATAGCTTTTGTTTCTTCAAGTTCTGCAACTTTGATAAGTTTATTACCCTTTTCTTTTAGATTTGATCCTGTAGAAGATAAATCCATTATTGCAACATCACTAGATTTAATAGTTTTTACTTCGTCATCTTTTATTATATTTATATTATCTTTTGAATCAGTAATTACTGCGCTTGTTATATAGTATGTTGTAGTTTTAGTCTTTTTGATAAGTGTATTACCACGTTTTGCTCTTCCAAGATTAACTAAATCTTGAGTTTTTATTCTTTTTGCTGTGTTTTTATTAGTTAGAAGCATTATATAATCATCTTCATCGCTTAACGAAGAACCAAACACTACTTCATCATCTTTTAAGCTTATTCCTTTAACACCACTTGCTTTAGGACCTGCCTCAGGGACAAGTGAGTCGTCAAATGTTAAGTAATAACCGTTTTTAGTTATGATTACATTTTTAGTATTTGCATACGTAGCATTTACAACTTCATCATTATCTTTTAACTTCATAGCAGTATATGTTTTATTAAATCTATTAACGTTATATAAATCAAATACTGTCTTTTTAATCATACCACCTTTAGTAAAGGTTACAATTACATTATTTTTAGTTTCTTTATTGTAAATAAATGCATTTATAACTTGTTCTTCAGGGGCAGTTAGTACTATATTACTTACATGTTTACCTAAATCTTTCCATTTACATTCAGGGACTTGATAAACTGGTAAGTATATATAGTTACCAAGGTTTGTTATAATCATTAATTTATCAAGTGTGTTGGCTTTTAATAGTGAAAGCACTGTATCTCCAGGTTTTAATCCTGTTTCATCACTTGATGCATTAAAGCTTTTTTCTTTAACACGTTTTAAGTATCCATCTTTTGTTAATACTATAATTACGTTTTCACTTGCGATTAAGTCTTCTTCATCATAACTTATTTCTGTAATTTGATCACTTATTTCTGTTCTTCTTGGAACGGCATATTCTTTTTTGATTCTTCTTAAATCTGATTTTAATTCAGCATTTAGTTTAGATTCATCATTAATAATACCTTCAAGTCTTTCTATTTCAGCTTTTAAAGCTTCTAATTTTTCTTTTATAAGTTCTATATCAGTATTAGATAATCTATATAGTTGCATTGTAACAATAGCTTCTGCTTGAAGCATAGTAAAACCAAATTTATTAGAAATATTTATTTTAGAATCTTCTTTATTTTTAGATGCACGGATAGTTGCAATTACTTCATCTAATATACTTATTGCTTTAATTAATCCTTCTTGTATTTCGCATTGTTCTTTATTGTATGCAAGATCGTACTTAGCTGCTGCAACTAGTGTTTCTTTTCTATAAGTTATATAAGCATCAAGTATAGGTAGTATTCCAAGTAATCTTGGTCTTCTATTTACAATAGTTACATTATTAAAGTTAAAACTTGTTTGAAGTTCTGTATTTTTAAGTAAGTAATTCATTATAAGCTCTTTATTAGCGCCTTGTTTTAAATCAATTACTATTCTTATATTTGCATCTTTATCAGATTCATCTCTTACTTCACTTATACCATCTATTTTTTTGTCTTGTCTTATTTCATCTATTTTTTTAACAAGTAATGCTTTATTAACATCAAAAGGTATTTCATCGATTATTATTTTATCTTTGCCTTTTTCTTTTTTAAATTCATATTTACATCTAACTGTGATTTTTCCTTTACCGGTTTCATATGCTTTTCTAAGTCCATCTAGACCTTCAACAATTCCACCAGTTGGAAAATCAGGGCCTTTAACAATATTTAAAATAGTATCAAGTGTACAGTTTGGTGAATCAATTCTTTTAATAGTTGCATCTATAACTTCCCCCAAATTATGTGGAGCCATATTTGTTGCATATCCTGCGCTTATTCCCGTACAACCATTAACAAGTAGGTTCGGAAATCTTGCTGGAAGCACTGTTGGTTCATTAATTGTATCATCAAAGTTTGGTGTGAAGTTTAAATTCATTTTTTCGAACTTTGTGATTGTTCCAAGAACTTCTTCACTAATTTTTGCAAGTCTACACTCAGTATAACGATATGCAGCGGCTTCATCCCCATCAATAGAACCATTATTACCATCTATTTCAACTAGAATATGTGTTTGTTTCCAGTCTTGAGATAATCTAACAATTGCATCGTATACTGATGAGTCGCCATGTGGATGGAATTTACCTAAAACGTTACCAACCGCATTTGCACATTTTCTAAACTTTTTATCATGTGTATTATGGTCAATATACATTGAATATAAAATTCTTCTTTGCACGGGTTTAAGACCATCCCTAACATCAGGGATAGCTCTATCTTGAATAATGTATTTAGAGTAAGTTCCAAACCTATCTCCCATTATTTCTTCTAAACTATAGTTGAATATTTTTATATTTTCTTCCTTCATTACTTTCCACCTTACACATTGTATCATATTAAATAATTTTTGCCAAATTTTTTATCTTATTTTCTTTTTAATTTTTTCGTATACTTCTTCGTGAATATCTTCTCTTTTTCTCATTTCCCAACCATTATCACATCTTACTCTATCAAAGTTTAAATAATCTGCGACAAACTGAGCAGTATCATATACTTTTTTCATAAATTCTTGATCTTTTTCATGAATATCGTTTGCGATTCCTTCATTACTTGCACGTCTTGCTCTAAGATCAGCAATTAATTCATAAGGAGCATCTAAAAATATAACATCATTTGGCTCTGGAATATTCATTTCATTGTATTCTAAATTAGTAACATAATTAATAAACTCTTTTTTCATTTCTATATCATCCATAAGTGCAGATTGATATATTAAGCTTGATGTTGTATATCTATCAAGAAGTATTAACTCTCCATTTTCATATGGTTGTTGTAATTTTTTTTCAAAGGTTATTTTTCTATCTAACGCATATAAAGCATTTATAACATATGGCGATAAACTTTCTTTATCTCCAAGTAATCCTTGTAAATACATTTCTACTAGTTTTCCTTGAGCTGTACCATATGATGGGAAATGATGAGTAATAGTACTATATCCATCTACTCTTAAATGATCTCTTGACATTTCAAATTGCGTTGTTTTACCTACTCCATCTCCAGCGCCTTCTATTACAAATAAATTTCCATCTTTCATACTATATTCTCCTTTTTAAATTTATGCCTTCTTTAAAATTACATTGTTCTGTGCACTCAAAATCCGGGAATGTACATCTTGCCCCATGTGAGTAAGGGAGCATATCATTATATAAATCTTGATCTGTTACTTTAACAGTCTCTATATATTTATTTAATATATCTTTTGTTTGTCTTGCTATTTCAAGTTGCGCTGCAGAACATAATCTTTCTTTTAGTTTTAAAACAAAATCTTCCTGCATGCCTGTTTCACGTATTTTAACAAGTTCTCCCTGCGGAATTACCTCTTTAACGCGTGACATGTCTTGAAGCCACTCAGATTTTAAAAAGTAACTATCTTCTATTATTGGTGGTACATAAAATTCGGGTTTTTCTAAAAACTCCATTTTATAATTAAGTGTTCTATGTCTTTGGGCTTGTGCAAGATATGCAAAACTTGATTTATAATTAGTTTCATATACATTACCATAGTAATAATTATTTAAATTTATATTTTTACCAAACAAAGAAATTTTTCTGTTCTTTTCATTTCTCATAAGGCCAGGCTCTAAAACTTTAAGTCTATTTAGTTCTCTTAAAAATTCTTGCATACTTTTGGCAAGTTCTCTTTGAAATTTGTCACTTAAATCAGCATTTTTTATATAATCAAACATTATTGATGCTAGATAGTTTATTTGTCTTAGTGATGTAGTATAAATCATTTGTGTTGGCATAAATACAGTCACTAAATATCTTGCATTTTCCTGTGCAAGTTTTTTAATTTTAGTATCATTAAAAACTTCATGGTATTCTTCACTTATTTTATCTTCAAATATTTCACGCCATTTGTTGTATAAATTAATTTCTTTGTCTGTTATTATAGAGTTTTCTTTCTTTTCAATTTTTGTATATCTAGCAGATTTTTCGCTTGTTGTATACATGTGTTCGTTATTTAATACCATTGCAAGAATCTTTGGAATATTTTGCATATTAAAACTAATGAAGTTATGATCATACACGCTTAAATGGCCATTGTTCATGGTCAAGTTTATTCTTCGCATAGTTTTAGCATCATCTTCATTGATTAAAGCATAATAACCTTCTTTGTTATAACAAACTCCTGCATACTTACCAGATTGTTTAATAGAGTCTGTTTTATTATAAGTCCCGTCTTCATTTAAGAATATAGTAGTTGGTATGATATCAATTTTTAATTCATTCATTTATTTGTCCTCCTAATTATAATTGATATCCCCTTTTCTATTCTTTTAACCTATAACAATTATAACAAAAAATATATGATTGGGCAATAAAAAAGACGATTATTTCGCCTTTTATAAGTCTTTCTTTTTCTTAAAGTCAGTGCGATTATATTTTGCATATAATTTATTATCTTCTATATGGTAATCATAATCAGGGCCAAAGTAAGGACATCTATCATTTTCTAAATAAATCATTTCTATATCAGTATATCTATACACTGGTGATGTATTTATTGCATCTATTAAAATTTTCATTTCATCTTCATTTAGAGAAGATATATCAAACACAAAATCTTCATCAATATGATTAATTATATCTACTTCATAACTGATTACTTTTTGGGTTTTTGAATTTTCAATATCTATTAATGCTCTCATTTTGTTACCTTCTTTCTATTATCTTTTATTTTATAAAGGCTTTCATTTTGCCTCTTTCATTTTCATATTCATCAACAACAATATATCCATCTTTCAAAAAATTATTAATCGAATAAATATTATCTGCATGAGCTTTTGTAAAAATATGCTTTTTACCTATTGTTTCTATATATTTATTTAATTTTTCTAACATAGCCCTTTGAAATCCATTCCCAGTATATTCTTTCCTAACCATTATAGGACCTAAACTACCAGTTATTTTCTCATCATACTCTATATTATGTTTTTTTAATGATTTATTTGATGCTGGAATATAAAACATAGAACAAACTGGTATATCATTATCATAATAAAGCCAAATCTTTCCTCCTGTTTGCAATATTTTTTCAATATCTTCTCTTTCAAAGGTTCCAAGCCAATTAGGATGCTCCATATTTTCGCGAACTATAGTATATAAATCCAAATAATCATCCATATTAATATTTTCGCTTACTTCTTTTAAATCACTTAGTGTCATTTTTAACTCCCTAACATATCATATATTTTTCATATCCATTAAGCATTGCATCTTTAAAGTTTTTATCTATTTTAGTTGTATTTATTAATTCAAAGTTTATTTCTTTATAAAGTAATATTAGAAATGCAATTATTGTTATTTGATTAAAATTATTATATGGACTAATTACCATATATTCTAAATAATACTTTGTTATAAATTCTTTTTCTTTTAATATGTTTATTTCTTTTTCCATGTTTTTAAGTAGTGATGTAAGCTGCGTTTTTATAAAGTTAGGATTACATAAATATATATCATCTACTTTTATATCTTTTTCTCTATATGTTTTTTCTTTTATTATATCTAAACAAATAAATTTATTTAACTCTTCTAAGTAGTTTATATCAAATGAAATATCTTTTAATTTTATAAAATATTCTCTATATTCATCATTGTAACAATACTTATTAAATAAAAGATCTAGCTTATATAAAGTTAAGTACCCATCTATTTCATCATATGTTATTAAGTTTAATAATTTGTTTACGTATACAGCATCGTATTCTTGTGTAAACTCATCGACAGACTGTTTGTAAATATTAAAATCTAGATAGTTATAGTACTTACTTAGAAGTTTAAAAATTTTCTTGTTAAAATTCATATTTATCACAAATTAATTGTATCATAAAACATATAAAAAATGTTAAAATAAATATGTAAGGGAGGCGAAAAAATGAACTACGATAAATTACCAAAAAGAAATATAATTGCAATCGATATGAAGTCATTTTTTGCTTCCTGTGAATGCGTTGAAAGAGGTCTTGATCCCTTTACGTATCCACTTGTTGTCGCTGAACCAAATAGAAATGGCGCTATTACTCTTGCAGTAACTCCGTATTTAAAAGAAAAAGGTGTTCCATCTAGAACAAGAATATTTGAAATACCTAAAAATATTAAGTTTGAAACAGTTCCACCAAGAATGAGTTTATATATCAAAAAATCAAGAGAAATCGTTAGTATTTTTAAAGAATTTGTATCTAGTGAGGATATTCATGTATATTCTGTTGATGAATCATTTTTAGATGTAACTAATTATTTAAAAATGTATAATATGACTGATTATGAACTTGCAAAAAAAATAATGAAAACAATTAAAAATAAAACGGGTTTAACAAGTACTGCTGGGATTGGGCCAAATATGCTTATTGCAAAAGTTGCAATGGATATAGAAGCAAAGCATAATAAAGATAATATTGCAAAGTGGACTTATGATGATATAGAAGATAAATTTTATCCTATTACTCCTTTATCAAAATTTTGGGGAATTGGTAAAAGAATGGAAAAAAGATTAAACTCTATGGGGATTAAAAAAATTGGCGATTTGGCAGCATATGATAAGAAAAAACTTGTAAGTAAATTTGGTGTAATTGGTGAAGAATTATGGAACCACTCAAATGGAATAGATCTTGCTAGGATAAATGATTTTAATGCTAGACCTAGGGATAAATCTTATGGTCAAAGCCAAGTATTATTTAAAGATTATGATGAAGAAAATATTGGCATAATTATTAAAGAAATAATTGAAGGTTTGACTAGACGTCTTCGAAAAAATAATAAACAAACTAGTGTTGTAGGTTTTGGTATTCGTTATTCTAAGAGTTATGGTGGAGGTTTTTATCACTCTAGAAAACTTATATCCCCTACTGATAATACAAATGAAATATTTGATTTATGCATGTCTATGTTTAATAAGTTTTATGAAGACTTTCCTATTAGAGGAGTTAGTATAAATTTAGGAGGACTTGTAAATAATAATAGTAAGCAGTTAAGTTTATTTGAAAAGCAAGAAGAATCATTTAAAAATGATAATATTAATCATACTGTAGATGATATAAAAGAAAAATATGGACGAAATAGCATAATAAAAGCATCTAATCTTTTAAAAGATTCAACTGCTATAGAGAGAAATAAAAAAATTGGGGGTCATAGAGCATGAAAGATAGAGGAATGATAAAATGGAGACCATTTAATGCTGTTATAAGTGGTAAAGAATTATTAAAAGATAATAAAACATTGCCTAAACCAAATCTTTCAAGCGACGAACTTGAATCTCTGGAAGAAACTATAAAAACTTCTTTATATACTAAAAGTCCAATAATGATTACTTATTTAAAAAACAACAAAAAATTAAAAGAAGAAAAAACAGTATTAAAATTGGACCCTATAAATAAAAATATTTATTTTACAGACAAAACTAAAATTAATTTTAGACAAATATATAAAGTCATACAAAAATAACCCTAATTTGGGTTATATTTTTTAGCAAATTCTTCTGCAGCTTTTAAACCATCCATCGCAGCAGTAGTAATACCACCAGCGTATCCTGCTCCTTCTCCGCATGGATATATTCCTTTGATGTTTGATTCAAAATATTCATCTCTTATTATTTTAAGTGGACTACTTGTTCTTGATTCAACTCCTGCAAGTATTGAATCCGGATTATCAAATCCTTTTATTTTTGTGCCAAAATAATCAATTGCTTCTCTTATAGAATCATTTATTTCTTTATTAAATATTTTATTTAAATCATTAAACTCATATAGACCTTTAATTTCAGGAATAATGTTTCCAAAAGAAGAAGTTATATTATTATTTTTATAATCGATATATTTTTGAATAGGCACTTTCCCTTTTGCAAGGTTATACGCATTTTTTTCTAAAGTATCTTGAAAGTTCATACCATCAAATAAATTAGAACCATAATCTTTTTCATTGACTGTTACAACTATACCACTATTTGAAGAATTACTATCCCTTTTATAATCACTCATCCCATTAACGCATGTAAATCCATTTTTGCTTGAAGCATTAACAACATATCCACCAGGGCACATACAAAAAGAATATACACCTTTACCATTACTTGCTTTATATGTAAGTTTATATGAAGCACTTTTTAATTTTTTATAAGCATCTCCGTGCATTGCTCTATCTATATCTTCTCTATTATGAATTATTCTAACACCAACTGCGAATGGTTTTGATGCTAGATTAATACCTTTGTTATAAAGCATTTTATATGTATCTCTAGCGCTATGGCCTATTGCTAAAAACAATACCTTGCAAGGAATTATTTCTTTATCATTTATTACAATGCTTTTTAGTACACCTTTTTCAATATTTATATCTGTTAGTTTAGAATTATATAAAAACTCTCCGCCTAGTGATATAATTTCTTCCCTCATATTTTTAATGACACTTCTTAGTTTATCCGTACCAATATGAGGTTTATTTTCATATAATATTTCTCTAGGCGCGCCATGTTTTGCAAATGTTTCAAATACAAATTCTTGTCTATGATTTTCATTTTTAGATAAAGTGTTTAACTTTCCATCTGAAAAAGTTCCGGCGCCACCTTCTCCAAATTGAATATTAGATTCTTCGTTTAGATTACCTTCAGTCCAAAACTTTTCTACGGACTTAACTCTATCTTCTATTTTTTCTCCTCTTTCAAGTATTATTGGATTATATCCATATTTAGATAAAATATAGGCAATAAATAAACCACATGGCCCAGCGCCTACTATTACAGGCCTTGTATCTAATTTATTTGTTCCTGTTATATTAAATATATATTTTTCCTCATTGTATTTTGTAACGTTTTTATAATTTTTTTTAAGTATATTTTCTTCATTAGTAATATTTAAAATAATTTCATATACATATAAAATATTGTTTTTATCTCTTGCATCAATACTTTTTTTATTTATCTTGTAATCAAGTATATCTTCTTTTTTTATATTTAATAAACTTGCAATTTTATTAATTAAGTGACTTTCATTATCATTGTCTATATTTATTTTAATATCTTTAATTTTAATCATCATTTAGCCCCTTTGATGCTTTATATGCACTCATGAATGCAAATGCAAGATTATATCCCCCACAATCACCATCGACATCAAGTGCTTCTCCTATAATATATAAGTTTTTACATTTCTTACTTTCGAATTTAGAGTTTACGTCTTTTAAAGATATTCCGCCTCTTGTTACTTGAGCATTATCAAATGATTTAGTATTTATAATTTCTAAATTAAATTCTTTAATATTTTTTTCAAGTCGTTCTAACTCATTATCACTTAAGTTTTTAACTAATACATTATATTTAATATGACTTTCATCTAAAATAATTTTAGCAAGAGTTTCATTTATTATTCTTTTAAGCATAGATAATATACTTAATTTGGTATTTTTTTCTTTTAAGTATTTTACTACATCATTACAAAAAGGCATAAAATCTATCTTTACTTCTACTTTCTTTTTTTCATAAAGTGCTATACTTGCATCTCTAGATATATTAAATACACAGATTCCACTTATTCCATAATCTGTTAGTTGAAGTTCTCCCGACTCTTCCTTTATAAGTTTATCATTTATATATAAAGACACTTTAGCATCTTCTCTAATACCATGCCAAGCTTTTAAATATTCTTTTTTAGTAGATATAAGCTGAACTAAACTAGGAAGGGGTTGTATTACGTCATGACCAAGCTTTTGAAGTATATTTATTCCTTCACCATTTGAACCAGTCTTTGGATAAGTTAATCCACCTGTTGCAATAACTAGTATATCGGCTTTTATTTCGTTATTTATTAAATAGCCATCACTAGTTTTTTCTATATTTAAAACATCGTAATTATATCTTATTTTTATATTTTTGTTTTCTATTTCTTCTAAAAAAGTATCTTTAATAGTTGAGGCTTTATTAGTAAAAGGATAATAATATCCATTTTTGTTTTTCTTTTCTATACTAAGCTTATCGAATATTTTTGGAATCTCTCTTATTAAATCATCAGATATAATACTATCTAAATTTTCGTTTGAATGAAAGTGTTTTATAGTCATATCTTCATTCCAAAAATTACATTTTCCATTGCCAGTCATAAGAAGTTTTTTTCCAGCAATTTTATTTTTTTCAAGAATAGTTACATCATATTTGTCAGTATTTATATTTAGAGCAAAAAACATTCCACTTGCCCCTGCGCCTATAATTACTACTTTTTTCATTTCTCTCACCAAAATTATTATATAACAAAAAAGGTAGGAAAACTACCTTTTTAAATTTAATGCTTTAAACATAGATGAAAACATAGTATCCAAATAATCTTTTACTTTTGGATCTATTTCTTTCATATTCTTGTATGTTTTTTGAAGATCTTGCAGGTCTAATTTGAATTTTGATGTATAGTCAAGTTCTATATTTTTAAATATTGTTTCAAAAGCATTTTTCATAGCTTCTTCATCTAAATCTTTTATACCTATAGTTGTACTATCATGGAGTTTCAAACTAGATTTTGATAGTGAATTTGTTATAAAGAATTCACCAAATACTCCCCATGAATCAGGATAGTGTTCTCCAAAGGAAACGTTTTTACTATTAACAACTATATAATCTTTATTATATAAAAGGGTTCCAATAACAGAGCCTGATGGCATTACATTAACTAGTTTACTTCTAAGTTTTTCATACTTTTCACTAGTATATTCTTTATACCTTAAACCTGGACCATCAAAATTATATACTTTCTTAATTTTTGGAAAAACTTCATCATTTGCTTCCATTCCACTGACAAGGGCTAGATTACCACCCTTAGAATGACCTACTACATATATATTTTTATCTTCTTTTGTAACATTATCATTTAAATAATCTATTGCATATCTTTGAGTAGTTGTTGGATAATCATATGCAATTCTAGCATTTTCAATCCACCCTATTACAGATCTATCAGTGCCTTTATATGCAATTATTGTTACACCATCTATTCTAAACGTGCAAGCACAAAACTGCATATTATTATTAACAATATTTATATAATTTTTAATAATCATATTTTTATAACGTTTAGAATTTTTAATCTTTTCTAAATATTCAAATGCTTTCACTGCCATCGCACTATCATTTTTCTTATCTGTAAAATCCTTTGAATAATCATATAATTCATCAAAGGTTTTCTCTTTAAAAGAGTTTATTGGTAAATATACAAGTACTGCAAGAAGCAGATTATCTACTTGATTCCAGTTTATATCTTTTATACTAATATCTTTATAATATTTAATATACTCATTAATTGTTGTCATATATATCTCCTAAAATATTCCTAAAAAATATACAATTCCAAGCACAAGTACTCCAAGGGCCCCAAATATACCAACAAATATAGAGGTAAATAAATTAACAGGTATATATAGTCCAAGTATTGCATATTTATTAATTATATATAGTAATACAAGACCAACAATTAAATTAAGTGCAAAGCTTACTATTGCTTTTAATGTTCCTTTAAAACCAAGCTTAAATATAATTATTGCAATAATACCAATTATAATTATTTGTAAATACTCTCCCATGTTTAACTCCTTTCTATTAGATTTAGTGTATTTTCATCTAAATCACTATCATAATATTTATCTAGCACTTTTTTAAAAACCTCTATACTAGGATCTGCTTTATAAAAAAGTGTCATCGAAGAAAATAACTTTAAATTATCTGGATATCCCATAACAATTTCAGGATCACTCTCGTTTAAGTTTAAAAGTGCATTTGATATAGTTATTAGATTATTTCTTAAAAGATCATCTTTTAAATATTCTCTTGCTTCTTCTAAGCCATCTATACCATAAAACTGTGAATTATAACTAAATCCAAGCCCCTTTATTTGAGGGAAGATATACCATATCCAATGACTTGTTTTTCTTCCTCTTTTA
>CADBKG010000027.1 GCA_902795215.1 uncultured Erysipelotrichaceae bacterium
TTATATACTTGAGTGGTGGAAAAAACAAGAATACTATTCAGAAGATAAATTAGAAAAGTTAGTAGAATATATGCTAGAAGCATATGAAATAACATTTGACGAAACAAATGTAGATAAACTATTTATGGCAAATAGTAATGAAGACTATGAAGAAATAGAAAGACATATAATAGATGAAGCACCACTAGATAAAACGCAAAAAGAGTTACAAGAAGAACGTCAAAATAAAAAAATTAAGTATAGTTATAAAGAATTAATGGAAAACTTAATAAGTGAAGTAAAAGAAGATGATAAAAAGAAAAGTTATGAAGAAAGATTAGAAGCTTTAAGTAATAAAAATATATATGAAGAAATAGAAGAGTATATATACATAATAAATATATTCAAAAAATTAATAGTAGAATATTTAAAATCAATAGATGAGTACTCCGATTATCATGAAGAAACAATATTATCAAAATGTAACTTTAAAAAATTACATAAAGACTTAAAAAAGAACTATCCAAAAGAAAAATGGGAAGAAGAAATAATAAGAAGAATAAAAATAATAGAAGAGTATTTAAATGAAGATAATCTGACATTATCAAGTTATTATGAAAATTTAGATAAAGATAAACATCTAATCCAATCAGAAGAAATAACGAAAGAAGAATATAATAAATTTAAAGGAAAAATAAAAGCAAGCAAATATGATAAATTTAGATTATTAATAGAGTTTGTAAATCAAACAGGAAGATTACCAATTATAGGAAAAAAATCAACAGAACTAGAGAAAACATTAAGACATTTTTTAGATCGTATTCAAAATAGAGACAAACGTAAAGAAGGATATAGTATGGGTAATTTACTCTCAACAAGAGATTTAATACGACTTGCGACAAGTGAATATGAATGTTTAAGAAACATATATGAAGAGATAGAAAAAACATATGAAGATAATCACATGAATATAAGAAAATATAAAAAAGCATTTGACAAGATAGATGAATTAGAATTAAGTGGTCAAATGCCAGAGATAAAATACTATGAAGAAAACGAAAAATTTAATATGTTAATAGAGTTTGTAAATCAAACAGGAAGATTACCAATTAAAGGAAAAAATTCATCAGAATTAGAGAATACATTAAGACAATTTTTAAATTCTATTCAATCAAGAAACAAACTTAAAGATGGAACTTATAGAATGAAAAATCCACTCTCAACACGAGATTTAATACGCCTTGCAACAAGTGATAATCCTTTATTAAAGGATGTATTTAAAAAGATTAAAACAATATACGAAGATAATCATATGTATATAAGAAAATATGAAAAGGCATTTGATTACGTTGATAGTTTAGAAAAAGAGAAAGGAAGGGCTGTGTAAAATATGGATGAAGAAAAATATAATTATTTGCTTAGTTTAGGTTTTAGTCCATTAGATATTGATGATATTGAAATATATAATAAAGATATATATACAATTGAATTAGATAAGCTAAAGGAAACAATGGATTTCTTGCTTTCGTTTAAATTGTCTAAAAAAGAATTAGTAAAAGTTATTACTAATAATTATGATTTAATAACTGAAAATACAAGAAGACTTAAAATGATTGAAGTAATTTATTCCGAAAAAATTGGTTTATCAAATGAAGAAATAAAAAATCTATTATTAAAAAACAATAATGCCTTTTCTTTAACTATTACAGAATTTAATAATGTAGTTGATTATATTATTAGCAAAGGCATACATAAAGAAAAACTTAAAGGTGTCATATTAAATCATAGTGATTTTGTTAACTTAAGTTTAAGTGATATTAAAAAAGTGGTATACTAGTTTTTATAGGAGGATCTATGGGAAAAGAATTATTTGAAGAAAGAAAAAAGTTTTTTAAAGATTATGTGATTAAAGAAAAAAGACTTCCTAGATATTGGGAAATGACATTCGCAGATGGTCAGGATTTAAGGCAATGGTTTGATAGTATAGTTAATACTAACCAATTTGATGATTATATAAAGGAAATAAAAGAAGTTTTATCTTTATATGGGTTAAAGTTATTAACAGATGAAGAAAAAGAACAAGCCTACTTAGAGTATATTGCTTTAAAAGGACAAATGCCTTTATATAGGGAAGCTTATTTTGAAGATAATGAAGATATGAATGTATGGTTTAGTCATTATAGAAAAGTTAATCCAGATTTTGAAAGAACCATTATAGATAGTAATATAGATTACCGAGCTTTTGAATTAGAAGAAATTTGGTTTGCTATTAGAGATAACTATGTAAAAGCACTTAAATCTATAAAAAGAATACCTAATGTTGGGGAACTAAGAGTACCTCAAGGAATCGATGCAAGAATCATCTTTGATAAATTAACTATTGAAAGGCCAAAAGAAGCAGAAGAGATTAGAATGCAAATTTATGGTAGCAAAAAATCTTCATTGACTATTGAAAATAGAATTAAAGAATTTATAGCAGAAGTTAAAAAACTTGGATATATTCCTGAACTTCAAGAAAAAAGATTCTCAGATAAGATTGATATGTTCACTTGGTATACAATAGCTAAAGATAAAATACCAGGATTAGAAGAAAAGGTTAATAGCTTAGTTCAAAAGAATACTACAAAAAAGATTAATATTTATTTTATTCCAGAATTTAGAAAAACAGGGGGAAAATTTTATAGAATAGTATCAAACGAAGGAGAAGTACTAGATGTAAGTAATTTAACAAGCTTAGAAGAAGCTAAAAAAGTTGATTCAACATTTAATACTAGAGGTGGAATCATACTAAAAGCAGATGAAGAAATAGATTCTGATAATGTGTTTGGAGGTAAGGGAAAAAAATGATAATAAATTCGATTGACAAAGACGGTATTAAAAGAGTTTATAACGTAATACTTACAATGCATAATGATGATTATAATAAAGATTATATAGTTTATACTGATAATAAATATGATCAAGAAAATAACTTACAAATATATTTTAATGAATACAAAAAGGAAAATGTTATTTCTCCTATTAAATCAATTAATGATAAAAAAGAATTTAAAACCATAAAAACAGAAATTAATAAAGTATTGCTTACATTAAAAAATGAGGCATTTAAATTAGATATGATTGATCTTTATTAATTTTACAAAGAATTGAAATGACATTACTCATTTGATATGCTATACTTATCTTGTAGTAATTATCTTGCCAAGTGTTACTATGACAATTTTAACGTTATAAGGTTTTCTTTTTTCAAGGCAGGGAAAAAAGATTGCATAAGGGCGGAGATGTATCTCTATTATAAAGTGGAGATATTTCTCCGCTTTTTTCTTTGAAGGAGGTGAAAATTAATTTTTTGCAATACCAATAATTACTATAAAAAGAAAGGGTGGAATATATGAAAAACGAAATAGTATTATTTGAAAATCAAGGGGTTAAATTAGAAGTTAATATGAAGGAAGAAACAGTATGGCTTAATGCCGAACAAATGTCTATACTGTTTGATAGAGATAGAACAGTAATTGCAAGACATATTAACAATGTTTTTAAAGAAAAAGAATTATTAAAAGAAGAGGTATGTGCAAAATTTGCACACACCACAAAACACGGAGCTATTGATGGCAAAAAACAAACGCATGAAATAGATTATTATAATCTTGATATGATTATTTCCGTAGGATACCGTGTAAAAAGTAAAAATGGTATTATATTTAGAAGGTGGGCAACTAAAGTATTAAAGGATTTTTTAATAAAAGGTTATGCTGTCAATCAAAAAAGACTTGATTATTTAGAAAAGACTGTAAAACTAATAGATATTGCAAGTAGAGTAGATGAAGATGTTGAAAGTAAGAATATAAAAGATATAATAAATGTTATAAATAGTTATTCAAATGCATTAAACTTATTAGATGATTATGATCATAAAAGTTTAACAAAACCTAAAGGTACTAAAAAATTAATAAACGTTACTTATGAAGACTGTAAAGATGTAATTAACAGTTTAAAGTTCAATAATTATAGTGATATCTTCGCTCTTGAAAGAAATGAAGGATTAAAGGAAATACTTGGAACAATATATCAAACATTTGATGGTAAAGATTTATATCCAAGTATAGAAGAAAAAGCGGCGACTCTTTTATATTTAGTTACAAAGAATCATGTCTTTATCGATGGTAATAAAAGAATTGCAGCGACATTATTTATATACTTTTTAAATCGTTATGATATTCTTTATAAAAATAATGAAAAGCTAATTGATAATAATACTCTTGTGGCATTAACTATTTTAATTGCAGAATCTAATCCAAAAGAAAAAAATATACTTGTTGATTTAGTAATGAATTTTCTAATTAGTGATAATGTGTTATAATTTTATTGGTGATTTGTTATGAAAACTGTCAAAGATTTTAACGAATATAAAATTCTTTCTTTAAGTGATGGAAGAAAAATAGAAGATTGGAACGGACGGCGTAATACTTGATAGACCTGATCCTAATATTATTTGGAATGGTGAAACAAAAGATATTAAAGTAGATGCTAAATATATTAGAAGTAATAAAGGCGGAGGAGAGTGGAAAAACCAAAGTGCGCCTGACTTTTGGCAAGTACATTATAAAAATATGACTTTTAATCTTAAACTTATGGGATTTAAACATACTGGCCTTTTTCCAGAGCAAGCTTACAATTGGAATATAATTATAGATAAAATAAAATCCGCAAATAAGGAAGTTAAAGTATTAAATCTTTTTGCATATACAGGTGGTGCAAGTATTGCAGCTTTGTCCGCAGGCGCAAGTGTTGTGCATGTTGATTCATCTCGTGGTATGATTGATTGGGCAAAAGAAAATGTTAAATCATCTAATTTAGAAGATGGTAATATTAGATTTTTAGTAGATGATGTTAAAAAGTTTGTTAAAAGAGAAATAAGAAGAGGTAATAAATACGACATTATTATTATGGATCCACCATCATTTGGAAGAGGCAATAAAAATGAAGTATGGGATATTGAAAAAGATTTATTTAATCTAGTTAATGACTGCACAGCACTATTAAGTGATAATCCAATAATGTTTTTAATAAACTCATATACAACAGCGCTTCCAATGACAAGTGTTGAAAATTGTTTAAAGCTTACAGTTTCTAAAAAATTTGATGGAAAAATAGAAACAGATGAAATAGGATTAAACTGTGAAAATAGCAATATAATTCTTCCTTGTGGAATATACTCTAGATGGGAAAAATAATTGACTAAATATATACAAGGTGATAATATAACCACTAACAAAGGGTGGTTTTTTTTATGCGCAATAGTGATAAAATTTACGAAATAAATGAAATAAAACAAAATAAAGAAGAATATGCAAAAGACTTTAGTGAAGGTGATAAAATATTAGAAGCAATATTAAGACTTGCCTTTAAAAACGATATATATACACAGGCTTGTTGTAAGGGCCATCCTTTTACAGAATTAATCTATGCGCCATACTTAGTATTTTTAGTTGAAGAAAAAAACAAAAAAATGTATTCTATGATGCTAGAATACTTTGAAAATTCTAAAAATATAGAACTATTAAATGTAGGTCTAATAAAAGTTAATGGGTATGTTGCAATATCAATTCATCATAATTTTAAAAATAGATTTGATTTTAATAAACAAAAATTGTTTTTTATGACTATATATAAAGCCCTAGAATATGGTATTGATAATAAAGATAATATAAATGAAAAATTTTTGGAATTAATTAATCTTTATGAATATTTATGTGAAGATGTATCATATTCAGGAAATTTTGAAATAGAATCTTTAGAAAGTAATCCAGTATTCTTAAAATTAAAGAAAATCGAGGGTGCTGATAAGTTGTTTAGAGCACCAAGTAAAGCTGAAAATTTAATTGCTAGATTAGATACGATGTTTCCAGTTGTTCAAAGTGAGAGAATTTATGATATCGATATGGAAAACCTAGATAAGTATTATTTCTTATCTAGGGATTTAAAGTCCAAACACTAAATGATAGAAATCCTGCAAATAACAGCCAAAGAACATATGGTATTTGCAAATAGGCTGCAGTTTTATTAATTTTAAAATATCTTCTTATAGTTTCTATAACAAAATATAAAATTATTAAGACAAGTATAGAAGAGAATAAGAACCATTTAAGTTTAAAGAAGAAAAATGTCCAAGATGCATTTAAAATAAGACTTACATAGTAGTATCTTAATGCATCTTTTTTTAGTGGATGATTTGAGTTTTCAACTAAATATGCAGAGATACCCATAAGTATATATAATATTGTCCATACAATAGGAAATACTAATCCTGGTGGAGTGAACTCGGGTTTATTAATACCTTTAAATCCATCTTTGGCATTACCAATCAATCCTCCTAAAAAACCAATTATATTTGGAATCAATATATTTTTTAACAAACTTTTTAAATTCATAAATATTCACCATTACTATTTTATGTAAAAATACGTAAAATATTAGTCATTTTATTTGACACAACATTAACTAGTTTGTTAAGATTTTTATAGTAGGTGATAATAATATGAGATTAAATGGAAAAAAAGTAATAGTAACAGGTGCCGGAAATGGAATTGGTAAAGAGCTAGTTTTAACGCTTTTATCAAAAGGTGCAATTGTCGCAGGGCTTGATGTAAATAAAGCTGCACTTGATGCGCTTGAAGATGAAGTTAAATCTGATAGACTTAAAACATATGTAGTCGATGTATCTAAAAAATCTAATATTGAAGGTTTTTATGAAAAGTTTAAAACTGATTTTGAACATGCAGATATTCTTATAAATAATGCAGGTATAATTCAACCATTTAAAAACGTTACTGATTTAGATGATGAAACTATTGAAAGAGTAATGAATATTAATTTTTATGGTCCAATGAATTTAACTAGAATATTTTTAAAAGATTTACTTAAAAGACCTGAAGCTTATGTTGTAAATGTATCTAGTATGGGAGGATTTTTCCCATTCCCAAGTCAAACTGTTTATGGTGCGTCAAAAGCTGCACTTAAAATATTTACAGAAGGTTTATATGCAGAACTTCTAAATACACATGTTAAAGTAATGGTAGTATTCCCTGGAGGATGCGCTACTAATATTACAAAGAATTCTAAAGTAAGGGTTAAAAAGAGCGCTGGAAATTCTGGATATAAGATGACTCCACCTTGGGTAGCGGCAGAAAAAATAGTAAAAGGAATTGAAAAAGATAAGTTCAAAGTATTTATTGGACAAGATGCAAACTTTATGCGTATGTTCTACAAATTCAATTCTAAACTAGCAATTAAAACAATAAACAATGCAATGAACAAATAAAAATGATGATATCAATAATCATCATTTTTTTTGTTTACTTTTTTTCTCAATATTATCCATAAGTTTTTGATAAGCAATATATGCTGTCTGAGAATTATAAGCTATTTCGACATAGGTATCTTCAGCTTTAGTAGGGTCTGATACTAAAGCATTTGCATTAACTCTTTCTCCATAATATTTATATACACTAAGTAAAATTGAAAAACCTAATGGATTAAGATGAACCCATCTATCAGAATAAGATCGTTTATTTAGTTTGCAATCAATACCCTTCATAAAAATAGATCTTTGATTTTCCTCGGTAATACCAAAATGTTCAAATGTCTCTAGAATGTTAATAATATCATCTCTAAGCATTATTTTTTCCCCCTTTGAAAATTTGTTGTACTATATCATAAAACCAAATGATTGTCAATTATATTGTTTTTTAATAAAAAAGCATCTTATCGATGCTTTTTGTTTGCATTTTTATAATATCTATAATCTTCTAATATTTCGTGTAAATCATTATTATATTTTTCCTTGTTTGGTAACTTTCTATTTAGCATTGTTACTGGTAAAAATTTATTATATGTTTCATCTTTACTAGCTAGAAATTTACAAATGCCTTCTGCTTCTTTACGGTCAATTTCTTTTAATTCAGGATATAATGTAATTAAGTGATCTATTACAGAATCTTTTACTGATCCTAATCCATAAGTATTAATTAAAGGATTATTGCAAACGAACCATACTAATTTAAATACTTTGTCAAAATCATCAACAAATGATTTACCTGTAGTCATAGTTAAGATTGTTCCTAACTCATAGTTTTGTGTCATAAAATCAAAAACCTCCTTCGTTTTGAAGATTATTATAATACATACTTTTATTTTATTCAATATTCCTTGCCTAACCATTATAAAAATATTATAATAGTATTCGTTTAAGGAGACTATTATGGCAAAAGCAGTACACAAAATATTTAAAGAATGTTTAGTAAAAGATAATAATAGTTATTTATATCCACCAATAAGAGTAGGAGAGTACTTTTTTGATGCAAGTGTTATAAATAAATATAGATTATCAATATATTGTATTGCATTGCTTGATAAAGCAAATGATGATGTAACTCCTGAAGAGATATATAAATTAATAATTTTGCTTAATGCTGTAACTAAATTTGATAATACAAAAGAATATAAATTATCAGAATTAAAAACTGCTTATAATTATAGAATGATTGATAAAGAAATCAATTTTATTTTAAAATATACAAATTATAAAGTAAGAATAAAAGATATTAATAGGGTACATATAATTAACGAAAACAATGAAATAGTGGAAGCTCAAATAAAGGACACATCTACGCTTGATTATTTGGGTTATAGTATTATAGGTGATTTTGATAATGAGAGAGTAGATGTCCAGGTAAAACATTCTGACAATGATGATTTAGTAAGATGTGTAAGTATATATAATAAAATTAATAATACAAATATATCATTTGAATATGGTAGAAAGAATAATTTTACAAACATAGTAATTAACGATAATTATAAAGGTGAGGAAATTGAGTTAGTTATTTCTCCAAATTACTTTGAATTACATGCTGAAAGAGAAGAGGATGAAACAAGAGAAGATATTATAAGACATCTAGAAGTTGCAAGTGTGATAAATGAAGAAACAGGGGAAAATAAATACTATCTTGAAATGAAAGAACAATTTAATACAGAAGTAAATTTTGGAAATACTATTACTATGAAAGATGATTATATAATTGCAGATGATGATGAGAATAAATTTTATAGCATAGATGATTATAATCAAACTATTTTTAGTATAATGAATCATCCAAGAAATATAGAGTTTTTAAATAGAGTTCTAGATGAAAGTGAAAAAAAATTTGGTGGAATTAAAGTATTTTTGCTAAAAAAGTATCCTACGCTTAATAACGCATTTAATGGAATAAACCAAACTAATGAAATAGCTGTAAACGCAGTCAAGACTATATATAATAGTAAGTGTAACTTTGGAAATGATAAGTTATTTGCATATGATTCTAAAAGAAAGAAAAAATAAAAGTTAACATCTTGTTAACTTTTATTTTTATCATTTATAATGCATACTACATAATCATCAAAATTAAGAGAGTTATAAAAATTTATAAACTTATCAAAAGAAAGTGTTTTAATAAAGTTTATATCATCAAAATCATCAGAAGTTTCTTTTCTAGTAAAGAAAGTTTGGAATTCATCATATTTGTAATCAATTTTTAAAGCATGTTTTGATATTTCACTTTTAATATATAACTTAAAATCTTTTTCATTAAAGTTAGGCTTTTTAAGTTTACTTATTAACTCATTTTCAAACTTTTTAGAATCTTTTACGCTTGCATGAATTTGAAATGTAAATAAATCATCATATATAAACTGTATATCAAATATATCTATATTTTCAAGTATGTTTTTTTTCTTTAAATCTTCTATAAAGTCTGTCCCGTTTAAAAGTAAAGAATCTTTAATAAAATGTAAATAATAGAAGATTTCTTTATTAGAATAATTTGTATTAAACTCTTTAAATATAATTCCGATTTCATCACTATTAGTTGCAAAATTAAAAGTATCATATTTTTTCTTAACTTTATCCAAATTATTGTATGTATATTCTTTAACTCTTTTTTTATGTGGTTTTAACTTACTATATATGTTTTCTAAATAATCTGTTATTTCTTTTTCATCAAAATTACCAGCGATTAAAAGGGTTTTGTTTTCATCATAATAAAATGCATCATAACAAGCCTTTAACATATCATAATCAATTTGGTATGTAGTGTTTTCATCACCAATTATACAATTTGTATCACTATATAAGTCTAAATCTTTAAATAAATTCTTTTGAGTTATACAATATAATAAAGAGTTTTTATTATTTCTAAATCTTTTTGTTTCTTCTGCAATTGCAAATTTAGTTTCTTCAATATCTTCTTTTGTAAATACTGGATCGTCTACAACATTAATTAATTTTTCAATAGAGTCATATATATCTTTAGTTCCTCTAAAAAAGAAACGTGTAATTTTATCTGATGTTGTTGCATTTCTAGTGTATTTTTTAGTTGCTAAGTACTTGAAAAAATTTCCATACTTAGAGTGTTCTTCAAGTAGATGCTCTAAAAAATGTGCACATCCAGGAAGTACATGGTAATGGTTATCATCTAAATAAAAATCATACCATATTCCAAGGGAACCATAATTAACCATATAATCAACATAATATTGTTTCATATTCTTATCTATGTATAAATATAACTTAACTCCATTAGAAAGAGTTTTCTTAATATAATTATTTCTCATCTTTATCCCCCTTATAAAAATAAGTGCCTTTGTACTCTAAATTTTCTATTTGTTTAATAATATCTTCTATGGTTAATTTATTTGTTAATTTTAATTTTTCATCAGTGCTAAAATCAAGTTTAAAAATATAGTCTTCCATTTCATTAATAGATGCTGTTAAGTTTTCACTGTTTGAAATAGATATTTCTTTTGTTTTTTCTTTAGCGAATTCAAGTAGTTTTTTTAATTCTTTTTTATTATTTAATATATCAAATATTTCCTTTAAACCATTAATAGCTTTATCCTTATTATTTTTATCAATATCAACTTTTATATAAATAACACCTTGTTTATATAAAGTTATTGCATATCCACTATACATTATTCCAAGTTTTGTTCTATAGGTGTTATAAATAGGACCATTAGAGTTATTAAGCATAGTCATGAGTACTTCATATAAATATCTATTTTCTTTTTTAAAGTTTTTAATCTCGTATGTAAAATAAATATTTGATTGAGATGTTTCCTTGCTGATTATTTCTATATCTTCTTTGCTAACTTTTTCTTTTTTGTCATATTTATAATCAAAATTGATAGGGGAAAAGTTAAAACTGTTTTCGATTAACTTTATCTCTTCATCAAGCAAGTTACCAAATGCAAGAGATGAAATATAACTTTCCATTAATTTATTATAAAAATCAATAATATCATTATCATTTATGTTATTAACAATATTTTCAAATTCATTTATATCCGTTATTATTTGGTTGTTAATTATACTATTTGGTAAAACATTTTTATAGTATAATCGCTCACTTAGTATACTTGGATTTTTAATATTATTTCTTTCTCTATCAATTAATTCTTTCTTTATTTGATTAAATATTTTTTTATCTAGTTTATTATCTATAAAATTTGGTTTTAACATTATATCTTTGTAAAAATTTAATGCATCATTAAAATAATTTTCTTCTATAATTCTTGGATTAACCATTTTTAATTCAAAACAAATTATAGATTTAATACCAAAATTATAATTTGAGATAATAACTTTTAAACCATATAATTCCCTAGATTTATCTATTATTTGTTTATGAGTTTTATATTTCTTGTTTGTTTTTAATAAATAATTTCTTAATAAAAGTGATTTAATAAAGTTTTCTTTATTATTTTCGTAATTAAAATATTGTCTAATATCTATAGTTGCAAATTCATCTGTTTTGTAATAATTTAAACCTTTATTATTGTTCTTTATATTTTTTATTTCCATACAGTGCCTCCTTGCAATAAATTATATCATTTCAAAACGTTATTACAAGCCTAGTATTGAAAGATGAAATATGGTATAATATAAGCGCAAAGAAGAATAATTTATGTAATGATAAAATAAAAGTAGACTGATTTGTCTACTTTTTCTTTTAAAAAAATGGTGCGAGAGAGGAGACTTGAACTCCCACAAGCATATGCTTACTACCCCCTCAAAGTAGCGCGTCTACCATTCCGCCACCCTCGCAAAACATACTAGTAGTATATCACTAATAATTAAAAATAAAAAGTATTTATTAAATTTGGTTGATAAAAAAACTTTCTCGTGATAGTATATTTAATACATTTCGGGGTGAAAGAATGAATAAAATAAACAAAATATTTAAAGCATCAATGTTAAATGAAAATAATGGTTACTTATATAATCCTGTAATAATGCATGGAATAGCTTTTGATAGTGGAATGCTTTTTCATTATAAAGATGAAATAGATAATCTTTTAAAATCCACATTTAATGGAAAGCAATTATCTGAGGGTGATTTTAATAAAATAAAAACACTTTATAGTGCGACTAGAGTGGTTGATGAAGAAAGAGACTTAGAAAAAGCATATCAAATGGCTAAAGTTACAACTTGTTTTAATAATGTATTAAAATTTGTAAATAAAAAAATGCGTTATATGGATGATTTTGAAACAGTAAGAGTAATTAATGAAGACAATACAGAATATATGGTTAATGCTGAAAAAATCACTGAAGAGAATGGATATGAAGAAATTGCTTTTGACTATATTGAAAATGAAAAAACTGTAACATGTATTATTAATTTTCCAAATGAAGAAAAGTGTAGATATTCTATTACCACAGTTGAAAATAATGAAGATAAAGAATATATTGTAATTGATGAAACATGTGATGGGATTGATATATTTTTATCTAAAGAAGATGAATACGATCCAATTATGAATAAAGAAATATCATTTTATATTTCTGAAGAAGGCCTTAAATTAAGCGCTGAATTAAGAAAACATTCTTCAACGGATTCAACTTGTCATTCTCTTGGAGATATCGAAAGGTCATTAAAATTTGGATTTAAACCTTCAATGGAAATAGGTCTTGTTATGAGAGAGCATTACTTTGATGAGGAATATATTCAAATGCAAGAAGAAATGATAAGAATGATGGAAGAAAATCCAAGTGAAGAACCACTTTCAGAAGAAGAATTAAATGAATTAGTAGAAGTAGATAGTCCTTTATACGATGATGGACTTCTTGTTGAGCCAACAGGGGTTTTAAAAATTGATCAAAAAAGCATTTCATTAAATGATAATGAAATAGAATATGAAGAAAGTGACTTTGATTATGAGGATACTATTAAACAAGTATTAGTTCATCCAAGAAATAAAGAACTAGTTAGACATGTGATTTCTGAACTTGAAAATGCTTATCCAGGTATTGGTAATTTTATACTTTCCAAAGTTCCACAAGTAAATAATTTACTAAAAGAAGATATCGAGATTGATGAAAATGTAGATGATTTAATAGAACAAATATATAATCCTGCTTGTGACTTTGATGATAAACGATTTTTTAAAGGTGATGTAAATGATAAAGGATATAATAAATAAATTATATAATGAATGTTTAATTAATAAAATTAACGGTTATCTAATAAAACCAATAAATTTTGGTAATGAATTATTTGATAGAAGTATAATTAAAAAAAATGAAACTGCAATTGATACATTATTAAATGAATCTTTAAAACTGATAGGACTATATGGTATAAACAAAGAAGTAGATATAGAATCTCTAATAAAGATTAAATCACTTAAAAAACTTGCAAGTGAAATAGTTTTAACCGAAGAGATAAACGAAGCATATATGATGTATGAGTTATCAAAAAGAATTAATGATACATCATCATATCTAGATATAAAACTAAGATTAGATGAAACAAACTCATCAATTATGCATGCGTATTTAGATGATGAATATATTGGTGATGCTTATTTAGATATATATGTTGATCAAAATGAAGCTTTGATTTATGAAATTAATTTTGATAATAATCATAAAGCTTTTACAATAAAAAAAGAATATGATTTTGATAATAATATAAAAAGATTAATATCATATGAAGATTTAGATACTGGAGATAGAAAATATTTAAAAGATTTAGGAAAAGAAAAATTAGAGGCTGGTATAACAATTAAAGAAGATTCTCAAATAAAAGGTTATAAACTAGAAATAAGTGATGATAATTTAAAAGTTTTGAACACGACAAGAAATGCAAAACAAGATTATTTAAATGTAGAACAAGTTAAAGGGTTTATTTCTAAATATAAAAATGGAGAAATAAATAATTTTATTATGGCTGATGCTAAAAATGATAAACAAGGACATTATATAGGAAATCTTATAAAAATGAACAATGAAGGTATAAGATTAAATAAAGAAAACAAAAATCATAAAAAGTTTTACTCTGAAGAAGAATTCACATCAAGTTATAATGAGTTATTAACACATCCTAAAAACCAAGAAATATTAAAACATATAATTGATAAATTAGATTCACAATTAATTGGATTTAAAAAACATATTGATAGATTCTATCCTGAATTAAATGAAATAATTATAAGTGATATAAAGATAGATGAGGATTTAATTGATTTCGCTGATGTAAAAGGCACAATAGATGATTCTAAGGAGAAAACATTGTGAAAATAAGCACTATAGTTAATGAAATATATGAGCTTTGTCTACTTGATAATTGGAATGGTTATTATTACGTTCCAACTTCTTATCATGGCTATTTATTTGATACCTTCTTTTTAAATAAATATAAAAAAAATATTGAAAAGCTTAAAAAAATTATAGATGATTTAAGCAGTTATAAAGATAGTAAATCATACAAAGATGATTTAAATGATGATACTGAAGAAAAAATAAATATATTGTATGATGCTTCTAAAAACATAGAAGAAACTAATCTAAAAGATGTGGAAGATATAAGTATATATAATAAACTACTTAATAAATATTTAAAGTTATTTGGATTACGTATGCGTTTTAATGAAGAAAATAATGAAATAATAGAAATATATAATAAAAATAATGAGATGATTCTATCTAAAAAAATCTTAGTTATTAAAGAAGATAACGATAATAGTTCATTATTTCCTAGTGAAGATAAATATTATTGTATAGATTCTAAAGGAGAGGATAAACATTTTACAATGATTTATATTCCTACTAAAAATAAAAATAATTTAGAAATAAATATAACGCTTGAAAATAAAAACGAAATAATAACTTTAAATACTATTGACAGGGAATTAATAGATATTAAGTTGGTAGATAAAAACGAAATAAATAGTTATACACCTAAGTACTTTATTGGATTATCAAATTCTTTTGAAATTAGTTCAAGCTATGAATTATTTGATAAAAGTCAAGTTATAGAAAACGATACTCCTCCAGTTATGAGAAGATTAATTCTAAAAGGGATAGATGGTTATCAAAGGAATTTCTTTGTTAAAGAAGAATTGCTTGCAGAAGATGACAACGGAAATATAGTTATTCCTAAAGATGAAGATAGTTACAATGGCCATGTATTACGTTTATCTAGTGAAGGTATTGTTGTAGACTATAAAAATTATGAATATAAAGAAGGATTAAACTTTAATAATGTATGTAGTTATTATTTAAATTATCCAAGATGTCAGGAAGTATTTTATAAATGTTTAAGTAAGATTTATAATAGGTTAGATGGACTTGAAAATATTATTTGTGATGATTATTCATTCTTTGTAAACACGTTTAATAAAAATTATAAATCAGATAAATATCTTGATACGCTAGAGCATTATTCTGAGTTTAAAAAAGTAGATAATATCATAGATAAAAAGACAATAAAGTAGTATACTAAATATGGTGATACATATGAATGTAGATAATGAAATTAATAAAAATAAAGGGTTACTTATAGATATATTAAGTAACCTTGTTTCGTTTGAGTCAGTTTTAAAAGAAGATGATGAAACTCCCTTTGGAATAGAAACAAAAAAATGCCTAGATTATGCACTTAATACATGTAAAAGTTTTGGTTTAAATACTAAAAATTTAGATGATTATTGTGGTTACGTTGAATATGGTGATGGCAAAGAAATAGGAGTAGTATGTCATTTGGATGTCGTCCCCGCTGGAGATACTTGGAAAACACCACCTTTTAAACTAACAAAAATAGATGATAAACTTTATGGTAGAGGAACTAGTGATGATAAAGGTGCAAGTGCTGCTATGATAATTGCCCTTAAAATATTAAAAGATAATAATATAGATTTAAATAATCATAAAGTTAGATTAATATTTGGTTGCAATGAAGAAACAGGATCACTATGCATGAAACATTATAAAGAAAAAGAAAAACCTTTTGAATATGGATTTACACCTGATGGGGATTTCCCATGTATTAATGGTGAGAAGGGACATATTACAGGAACATTTAAGTATAAAACATCTCTTGAGATTGAGGGTGGTGTTGTATCAAATGCAGTCGCCGGTAAAGTTAAAATAAAAGTAGATAATACCAAATTTGATAAAGAAATTTTTGATAAATATTTAAATGACAATGGACTTACTGTAAATTATCTAGATAATTATATAGAAGTGATAGGAAAAAGTGCCCATGCAAGTACTCCTGATATTGGTAAAAATGCTATAACTTTTGCGATATATGCTTTAAACAAGGCAGGATACCAAGATGAACTTATAAATAATTATATTAAAATATTCGATTTAAATAATAATGGTGAAAACCTTGGAATAAATATAAGTGATAAATTTGGAGATTTGACTATCGTAAATGGAAAAATAGATACAAGCAATGGATATGCCATGGGAACATTTGATATAAGAGTACCTGTTAGCGCTGATATAGAAAGTATTATAAATAAATTACATGGTTTAAAAATAGATAGAGCAGATAAACCATTATATTACGATGAGAATAGTTTCTTAGTTAAAAGATTAATGGATGCTTATCAAAAAGTAACTAATGATTATGATTCTAAACCTAAAGTAATCGGTGGTGGAACATATGCTAAAAGTTTTGATAATTGTGTAGCATTTGGATGTGAGTTTGAAAAAACAAATAATATTCATGAGCCTAATGAATTTGTAAAAATAGATGAACTTCTTCTTCAAGTAAAATTATATATAGAAGCAATTCTTTCATTGTCAAAATAAAAACCCTTTTTAGGGCTTTTTAATTGGTTGTAATATAAATAGTGTTGGTGAGAAAAATCACAACACTAATTTTAATATATAAAAAGACATGTGATTTTGATACAATGTAATTGACTAAAAAA
>CADBKG010000028.1 GCA_902795215.1 uncultured Erysipelotrichaceae bacterium
AGTAAAAAGTATATATATTAAAAAATTTGGTGAGTGGTTATAATAATTATATAAATATAGTTATATATTTTCACAAATAAGAATTAATTCATATATGTGTTGCGAGTTATACTGCAATTCAAGCTACAATTAAAGCAAAGAAGAATAAATAATAAAGCACTTAAAAGACTAGGTAATATTAGTCTTTTAATATTTAAAAAACTGTGACATTTACACCGATATTCATGGTATAATATGCAAGTAGTGACAACTAATATTATAATTCGGGGGTAAATAATGAAATTGCGAGAAGTTTTAAAGAGAATTAATATTCTTTCTAATATGAAAGAAGAAGAAAAGCTTTATTTTTCAGATAAATCTGGTTATATATTAAAGGAAGGGAACTTGTGTGGATTTGATGAAAGTAAAAATAAAGTTTATAGACCAAGATATACAAAGGAACAATTCATCGATATACAATATAATAATGCTATCAGTATTCTTATGGGAATTGAGATGGTGCATAAATTATTAAGGCATATTCCGTCAATACCCACTACAAATTTTTATGATAGCGATATAGTTTCTAATACCGAATATTATCCTGATAAAACACTTAAGTATAATTCAACCTTTATCAAAACAATGATTGGTGATAGATTATTTTTAATTACATACTGGCAATCTGACATTCATGGATATGAATTAAGAATGTTTGATATTAATATAGAAGATTATAATATGACATTACACATTTTGAAAGGCAATAAATTGGATGATATTATAGATTACCATACGAGAAGTGGAAATTTATCCAAGCAATCTATATTAGTTGTAGATAGAGAAATAAATGGTGAAAATATGCAGTCCACTTTAAATACTTCATGTGATATGTATTTTGATGATTGTAATAGTTATGATGATATGATTGAAAAAATGAAAAAACAAGAAAATATAAAATTGAAAAAGGAGATTAAATAATGAATGAAGTACTTATTAACAAGACAATAGAAAAGGCAAAAGAAACTTTCAAAAATGAGTATAGTGGACATGATTTTTGGCACACTTTAAGGGTATATAATATTGCAAAAGCAATTGCTAAAAATGAAAAATGCGATATGGAAATTGTTTGTCTTGCTGCATTACTTCATGATTTTGATGATGCAAAGATAACTAATAGTACCACTGAATTAGAGAATGCAACAAGATGGCTAAATGAGAATCATTATCAACAAAAAAGAATTGATTGGATTAAAGAAATTATTAATTCAATCTCTTTTAAAGGAGTAGATACAAAGACTCCAAAAACGATTGAAGGAAAAATAGTTCAAGATGCGGATAGACTTGACGCTCTTGGTGCGATGGGAATTGCAAGAGCATTTGCTTATGGTGGTTCAAAGGGAAGGGAAATGTGGAATCCAAATGAACCATATATTGATAATATGAATGAAGAAGAATACAGAAAAAATAATGGTAATACCATTAATCACTTCTATGAAAAACTGTTAAAATTAAAAGATATGATGAATACAGATACAGCAAAGAAGATTGCAGAACATAGACATGATTATATGGAAAAGTTTTTAGAAGAGTTTTATGGAGAATGGAATGGGGAAAAATAAGATTACTTTAGTGTTGTTGATGTAATTGCAGCAGTAACAAAAAGTAAAGAACCAAGAAAATATTGGTCCGTGTTAAAAAATAGGTTAAAAAAAGAGGGAAGTCAACTGACTACAAGTTGTAGTCAGTTGAAAATGATGGCTCCTGATGGAAAGATGGAGGCATAGAAAAACCTGTGGAATTTGCATTGCTTATAAACGAAATATATAAATCATGGTCAGGAATGAAAGCAAATGATTAAAGAAATACAGGCTTTTGTTTATATTTAACATTACACATGTTATAATACATTCAGGTGAAAAAAATGAATGTAATTTTTATTGATTTTGATGGAACATTAATTACTGCGCATTTTGATACAGATGACGATATAGAAAGAAGAGTTAAAATCCTTGCAGATATATGTCATGAGTATAATTCAAAAGTGGTTATTGAAGCCGCTGCAAAAGGTGTAATCGATGAAGAAACGCTAGAAGTAAAAGAAGGTTCATGGGTAAATGGCATATTTAGATTATTTCAAAAATATCAAATAGAATGCATAGGTAGAACACCAAATATCTCAAGACAAATAAATGAAAGTATGGAATTACCTATGTGGAAAGAAGATGAAATACTAGAATATTTAGAAATGCATCCTGAAATAACCCATTACTGTATAATTGATGATGATGATACCAAAGAAATACATTGGAGAGAAAGCGATTTAGATAAAGTAAGAGATCATTTAGTTCAAACGAAATACTATTCTGAAAATATTAAAGAAGAAGGTTTGCTTCCAAAACATAAAGAAGAAGTTGGCAAAATATTAGAAAAAGAAATTCGTACAGCAAAAAAAACTAAGAAATAATAAAAAAACTACTTTTAATTTGTTTTATAATATTTTTTATGTTATTATAATTTCTAAACAAGGGGCGTATTAGATTAAAAGACAAGGATAAATAAAGATGGAACAACTTAAGCAAAGAATTGAAATTAATGAAAATAGAATATTAATTTTTAATATGGCTGATAAAAACTCTTTTATTATAACAGAGGGATTTTTAGAAAATGATGATTTGTTAAAAACATATACATTATCAAAAGGATACGATTATAATTTTAATGGATGGAGTAATAATAATGATGTTAATAAAATATCATTTGAATTTGATACAAATCATCCACTATATATACCATTAACTCATTTACTAAATAATGATGTTAGTCTATTAATTGACGATGATGACGCTATAGAAGATAACGCTAAATATATGTTAATTCATAAAGAAGAGGATATAATATATATTGATTTTATAAATAATGAAAAAGAAAAAAATAGATGTTCAGAAAAATTTAATATATTTATTAAAAATATATGCTATGATGGAAGAAGCAAAATTGATGAGCAACAAAAGGATACTAAAGAAAGACTAATCATATTTTTTAATGAAGCGTATAAAAGTTTAATAAATTATACTAAAATTAAAAAAAATAAAAAATGAAATATATAGTAAACTAGATTATTCTAGTTTTTTTTGTGTTATAATATTTATGAAAGAAGGTTCATAAATGAGTATTATAGTAAATATTTATTATACTGGTAAAGATGGTAATGCAAAACAATTTGTGCAAGAAATGGTTTCGAAAGGAATTATAGAAAGGGTTCGAAAAGAAGAAGGAAATGAAAGATATGAGTATTTCTTTCCAATGGATGATCCAGAAACAGTTATGCTTGTAGACAAATGGAGAAATGAATAAGCACTTGATATTCATCATAAATCCCCTATGATGAAGGAAATTGCTGAACTTCGTGAAAAATATAAACTTAGTATGAGAGTAGAAAAATTCACAGAAATCAAATAATTTAGAAAGGAAGGATTTATATGAAGAAACAAACGGCAGGAAGAGAGAACTTGGGAAAACTTGCACCTAAATTTGCAGAATTAAATGATGATGTATTATTTGGAGAAGTATGGAGTCGTGAAGACAAACTATCACTTAGAGATAGATCGATGATTACAATTTCAGCTTTAATGGCTCAAGGATTATATCCACAAGTTAAAGCACATCTAATTCTTGGGAAAGAACATGGTTTAACAAAAGATGAAGTAGTGGAAATAGTAACCCAGCTTGCATTTTACGTGGGATGGCCTAAAGCATGGAGTGTATTTCCATTAGTAGAGGAGGTATATGGTGAATAAAGAAGAATTTGAAAAGGAAAATGTTTTTGGACTTGGTGAAAAAAATCCATATGGAGATTATTTTATTGGACAAAGCTATTTAAATTTTTTATCAAAAGTAGATGATATAGGTCTCAGTTTATTTAATGTTACATTTGAACCTGGATGTAGAAATAATTGGCATATTCATAATGCTAGTAAGGGCGGCGGACAGATACTTATATGTACTGCTGGCAAAGGATGGTACCAAGAAGATGGTAAAGATGCTGTTATGCTTACTCCAGGCAAAGTAATTACAATACCCGCAAATGTTAAACATTGGCACGGTGCAGCAAAAGATAGTTGGTTTAGTCATATTGCAATAGAAGTCCCTGGAGAGGATACTTCTACAACATGGTTAGAACCAGTTTCAGATAATTACTATAATAATCTAAAATAATTTGATATAATACTAATGAGGTGATATTATGATTAAACTTGAACAATATAGGGATACTTGGCTTAGTGAAAAAATGGATGAAGTAATAGGCTTTTATCCAAGGGAATTCTATCCATTTGATAACTTTTCTTCATTCAAAGTTGAATGGAATGGACATCTATATGCATCTGTTGAAGAAGCATATCAAGCAGCGAGTTTTATGGGAAGTAATGAAGAACTAGTTGAAAAAGTTAAAAACTCACATTCTGCAGATGAAGCGCAAAGAATTGCATATGCCAACAGAGACAAACAAAGACCTGATTGGAATGAAGTAAAAGTAGGAATTATGGAAGAATTATTAAGACTTAAAATCGAGCAGAATCCATATGTTAAGAAAAAATTATTACAAACCGAAGACTATTTAATCGTTGAAGATTCTCCAAAAGATGCTTTTTGGGGATGGGGTCCTAATAGAGATGGAGAAAACCAATTAGGCAAACTTTGGATGAAACTAAGAGAAGAATTAAGAGAAGAAGAAAAATAGTAAATGGAGATTAAAATGGATGAAAAATTAAATATTACAGATAAATGGGATAAAGTTTTTCCATTAAGTGAAAAAGTAAATCATAAAAAAGTAACTTTTAAAAATCACTTTGGAATTACTTTAGTAGCAGATATGTATACGCCAAAAAATTATAAAGAAAAACTACCCGCAATTGCAGTATCTGGTCCTTATGGCGCTGTTAAAGAACAATCAAGTGGTCTTTATGCACAAGAAATGGCTGAAAGAGGTTATTTAGCAATTGCATTTGATCCATCATTTACAGGCGAATCAGGTGGATATCCAAGATTTATGACTTCATATGATATAAACGTAGAAGATTTTCAATCTGCTGTAGATTATTTAATAAGTTTAGATAATGTCGATTCAGAAAGAATAGGAATAATTGGAATATGTGGTTGGGGAGGCATGGCTTTACAAACAGCATGCATTGATACTAGAATTAAAGCCACTATTGTTTCAACAATGTATGATATGTCAAGAGTCGCTGGAAATGGTTATTTTGATTCACAAGATAGTGAAGAAGATAGATATAATCAAAGGGTAGCGTTGAATAACCAAAGAAATGAAGATTATAAAAATGGAAGTTATGCACTTGCAGGAGGAGTTATAGATCCACTTCCAGATGATGCACCAGATTTTGTAAAAGATTATCATGCTTATTATAAAACCAAAAGAGGATATCATGAAAGAAGCTTAAACTCTAATGGTGGATGGGCAATTCAAACTAATACTTCCATGATGAATACAAGATTATTTCACTATTCAAATGAAATAAGAAATGCTGTTATGATTATTCATGGAGATAAAGCACATTCATTCTATATGGGAAAAGATGCATACGATAACATGATTAAAAATAGTAATTATACAAATAATAAAGAATTTGTTGTTGTCAAGGATGCAACTCATACTGATTTATATGACCAAAAAGATAAAATCCCTTTTGACAAAATTGAAAAGTTTTTAAAGGATAATTTAAAATAATGAAAAAAACTATAATTGTTTTACTTATTGTTTTAATGACTGGATGTAGTTTTAAAACTAATTTAACTGTAAACGAAAGTATATCTAATAAAGTAGAAAGTTCTAGTGAGGTGATAACTACAATGAAAGTAATAATCGATGAAAAAGAGTACACAGCTAATTTAGAAAATAATGAAACAACAAAAGCATTAGTAGATTTATTGCCACTTAATTTAAATATGAATGAACTAAATGGAAATGAAAAATACTTTAATTTAGATAATAACTTGCCAACTAACGAAATTTACCCAAAGCATATAAACAAGGGTGATATAATGTTATATGGTAAAAATTGCTTAGTAATATTTTATGAGTCATTTGATACTCCCTATAGTTATACAAAAATTGGACATATAGATAATTTACCAAATTTAGGTAGTGATAATATTTCTATAATGATTACTAAATAATATAATAAATTGTAAAATAATGTAAACTAAACATAAAACTATAAAAGGTTTTATGTTTTTATATTATAATATAATTAGGTGAGTATTATGAGTAATGTAACTACAATTATTAAAGCCACTGAAATAACAGAAAATGTTCATGGGCAGGGAAATGTTAATTTAGTTGATTATATAAAAAATCAAAATTTAGCAGTGTTCACAAGAACTAATGGAGCTAGAGATATGGTTGCAAATCTTGATTATACAGAAACAAAAGAGGACATAGAAATAGCTCTTATTAATTCAGCAATTACTAGATTGGAACATCCTGATTATGTTCAAAATTTAGCAAATCGATTACCGTGGCGTTTTATCGAATGGGCAAAATTACAAAAACCTGTTGAAACAATTAACGAAATTTTTGCAGAAGAATATGCTAATCCATCAAATTCTGTTGAGATACTTGCAAGCTTAAGGGAATCTAGAAATTATTCTGATCCAGAGTATGAAAGATATAGTAAAGAAGTTGCTGATCTTATAGAACTCTTGGAAAATGCAAAAGAAAAAATAAAAACAAAGCAAAATGACATAGTAAAATAAGGAAAAAAATGAAAAAAGAATTAGATGATTCTAAAGGTGTTATGTTTTAAAAAAAAACAAAAAAAAGAAATTATCTCTTTTCTTTTTTAATGTTTTATTATATTATTATTTTAAAAGAGGATGAAGTTAAATGAAAAAAAGAAGTTTAATTATTATATTACTTTGTTTATTATTTACTACAAGTTGTTCTAATAAACAAGATACTTTAACGCTTGTTACAGAGGCAGGTTTTGCGCCTTATGAGTATTATGAAGGCGGTGAAATAGTTGGTATCGATATTGATATTGGAAAAGAAATCGCTAAAGAAATGGGTAAAAAACTTGTTATAAAAGATGTTGCTTTTGACTCAATTATTAGTGAGATTAAAACGGATAAAAGCGATATAGGCGCGGCTGGAATCAGTTATACTCCTGAGCGTGCAAATGAAGTAGATTTTACCATTGATTATATGGAATCAAGACAAGTGATGATAGTTAAAAAGGATAGTCCAATAAAAACAAGTTTAGATTTAACAAATGTTAAAGCAGCTGTTCAACTTGGTAGTGTTGCAGATGATTATTTAACTACAAACTTTCCTTATGTTACTATAACACGAGAGAAAAAATTTTTGGCGGCTATTCAGGATTTAAAAGATTCTAAAGTAGATGTAGTAGTAATGGATGAAATACCTGCTAAAAAGTTAATAAATGATGATTTAACTATACTTCCAGAAGCATTAGTTACAGATCATTATGGCATGATTGTTAAAAAAGGAAACACCGAGCTTTTAAATAAAGCGAATCAAGTAATACAAAAATTAAAAGATGATGGAACTATAGATGAAATTGCATTAAAGCATATGGATCACGGTGAAAGAAAAGAGTTTAAAAGCAAGATAGTTAGTAAATTTTATTATAGCGTTATATATGAAGGAAGATATAAATACATAATCACTGGTCTTAAAAATACACTACTTATCGCACTTGGTGCAGTCGTGCTTGGTGTTATGCTTGGTGCCCTTGCAGCTATTTTTAGAAATATACATGATAATACAGGCAAACTAAAACTACTAAATCTTTTATCTAAGTGTTATGTTACAGTTATAAGAGGAACCCCTTCAATTTTGCAGTTAATGATAATATACTATGTTATATTTAAAGCTACAAATGTTAGTATTGTTATAGTTGGAATGCTCGCATTTGGAATTAATAGTGGTGCATATGTTGCTGAAATAATACGTGCAGGAATAAATTCTGTTGATAAAGGACAAGTTGAAGCAGGATATGCCCTTGGTTTAAAATATGGTCAAGTTACAAGAAAAATAGTTATACCAGAAGCATTAAAAAATATTTTGCCTGCACTTGGTAACGAATTTATCACTCTTGTTAAAGAAACATCAGTTGGTGCATATATCGGTATTTTAGAACTTACAAAAGCTTCAGATATAATTGCTTCTAGAACATATGATTATTTCTTCCCACTTATTATTATTGCAATAATATATTTAGTAATTACACTTATACTAACAAAATTAATTAGTATAATGGAGGTGAAATTAAATCATGCTAGAAATTAAAAATTTAAAAAAGAGATTTGGTAAAAAAGTTGTTCTAAAAGATATAAACTTAAAAGTAAATAAAAATGACATTATTGGAATAATTGGTCCAAGTGGATGTGGAAAATCAACATTTTTAAGATGTATTAACCTTCTTGAAAAACCAACTGAAGGTCAGATAATATTTCATAATGATGATATAGTGGATAATACAAAACTTGAATCTACTAGAAAAAAGATAGGTATGGTATTTCAGCAGTTTAATCTATTTAATAATATGACAGTTCTTGAAAATATAATTCTTGCCCCTGTAATGCATAATATGATGACCAAAAAAGAGGCAACTAAAGAAGCTTTAAGGTTGCTTGAAGAAATAGATTTAAAAGATAAAAAAGACTTTTATCCAAATGAATTATCAGGCGGACAAAAACAAAGAGTTGCAATTGTTAGAACACTCATTATGAATCCAGAAATAATACTTTTTGATGAACCAACCAGCGCCCTTGATCCAGAGATGATAGGGGAAGTTACTAATTTAATGAGAAAGATTGCAAAAGAGGGGATGACAATGTTAATAGTTTCTCATGAAATGAACTTTATAAAAAACTTCTGTACAAAAGTAATTTTTATGAGTGATGGATATATTTTAGAGGAGGGAACTAGCAATCAAATATTTAATCATCCTAAAAATGAAAAACTCAAAAATTTCTTATCTAAAATTAATGATATATAAAAAGATAGAAAAAAACATATTTTCTATCTTTTTTAATTTATAGGTGCAAGCCCTGGTATTATGTTTCTTAGTATTGCAAATATAATTAGTATTGCAATTAATATATACCAAACTTTTTCATCTATTTTTTTATATAATGGTTCCTTCTTTTTTATAATGGAATATATAAACTCTATATATAAAAATACTCCAAAGGGAAATAAAATAAATAATAATTTGTTGTAATTAAATGCTTTAATAAAATCGAAATGAATTAATGATACTAACATTCTTGATACACCGCATCCTGGACAATAAACATGAAATATTTTATGAATTGGACAAGGAATATAAAAGTCGTTTATTGTATGAAAAACAAAATAGAGTGAAAGTATTATAAATATAACAAATTGTTTTTTTAATGTTTTGTTCATAAGAAAAAAGCCATATGGCTTATTTTCCTCCTTTTTCAGCGATTACATTAAGATCTGATTGAATTAGAGCATAATTTACTATACCAAGACCAAAAAGTTGTAATATCAAGTATAAAACAGCATTATCTTTAACTTCTACACTATTTTGTTCTTGCGCTGTTTTCATTAATTCTCCCATTTTGTATGCCCAGTATATTCCATATATACCGCATGAGATTAATGTAAACACAAAAGCAAGACCACCAGATGGCATTTTATCATCTTTTGAAACGATTTTAACATCATCTGTTAAAACTATAAACCAGTATATTCCATAAATACCACATGTTACAATTGTTAAGATGATATTAATTGCTATGTCTCTTTTTTCTATCATACTTATCACTCTCCTTAACAATATATTAATATATATTAGATAATATTTCAATTGATTTTTATTAATTTGTAAGTTATAATACAAAATCAAAGGAGAGATAAATATGAGCGATAACACAGAAAATCTTTACCATTGTACTATAGAAGCTATAGGAGCATTTGAAATTCAAAATATTGGTGGATGTATTTCAACAGGTGGTCCTATTGTAGGTGTTTATGAAACAACAGTATATAAAGATGGTGATAACTATATAGATATGAACAATTTAGATAGAATAATTAATTTTATAGAAACACCACAAAGAAACATGCCAAAAATAAATAGTGATAGTTTATTATACGTCATTCAAAATGATTCACTTGTTCCACTTTCAGAATATAAAAAAGAAAAAACAATTAGATAGTTTAACATCTAATTTTTTTATGGTACAATTTTAATGTAAAGGAGATGACTTTCATGAATGAAAATAAAACTAATATAAATTGGTTGATTACGATTTATAGTAACTTTTTAGAAACTCCTTTATTTATAAGACTTTGCGATGATTAATGTCTTACATGTTTATATTAAAATATAATAAAAATTGGTAAAAATAGTAAAAAAATATCTAAAATATATGAAAAATAGTATAGGAATAGAGGTATTTATTACATAATAGTAACCTATACAAAGGTTGAAATATTTATTATACTAATATATAATTAATACTAGTTGGAGGTGTTTGTTCATGTTAGAAGTTTTTTCAAGAGATAGAGGTACTGATTTTGAATTTTTTGTATTTAGTAATGATTCAATTAAATATATGACAAGACAGTATTATGATGTTAATGCTAATATGAAAAAGTTTTATAAAAGTCTAGAAAATGGAACTTTATTAATTGATAATATTCCTATAAATAGTGAAAATGTTACTGAAGAACAAATAGAATATATTAAAGGTGTAATGTTGCTTTTTGCAGATAAAGTTGAAGAGTATAGGAAAAGTTATAAGCCTCGTTTTGTTAATTATACTAGTGGTGGTAACTTGTTTGATATGATAAAAAATAAAAATAGAATTGAAATTCCAGATCCAAAGAATATGAAAGAATGGAGTCATATAAAAGGATTTGAATATTTAGAAAGCTTTATTTCTAATTATGAAAAGAAAAATCATAGAAATAGACATAGATAGAAATATAGGAAATATTCATATAAAGTAGGAGGAATCCTGCTTTTTATGTTATAATTATATATAGATTTAAAGGAGTTGATTCAAATGAATGAAAATAAATCTAATATCAATTGGTTGGTGTTTATTTAGTCTAGCCATTCGTGAAACTCCTATAAAATAAAGGAAAAATGAATATTTAGTAATTACATATTTTAATAAATAATTACTAAATAATATTAAAAATAAATAAAAAATAGCAAAAATAGTAAAGTATTTGATACTTGGTGTTTACAGTCTAACTTTTAATAAAAAGAGGTGATATTATGTCATATAAGCTTAGTGATAAAAAATTAGAACTATATAATGATAGACAAAAGATGATAAATATTAATTTATTTCCTAAAGATTTAACTATTATATCTAATACTTGCATTGGTGGAAGATTATATCATGATTATCATCAAAAGTTTTTATCACCAACAATTGACTTTTATATGGAACCAGATAGTTTTGTTAAATTTTGCTGTAATTTAGAATATTACTTAAGTTGTGAAATTAAGCCATTACCAGATTATAAAATAGATTATTTAAGTAATTTCTTGTTTTGTAATATTGGAGGTTTAATTGCAGCATTTGGTCATACTAATGATTCTTATGATAAAATAATTAGTAAGTGGAATGAAAGAAAGCAAAGAGTAAATTATGATAATATAGTAGTCATTGCTACTGATAGAAATGTACTTAAACAGCCTTTTACTAAATGTAGTGAAGAAACGATAAAAGGATTTGGTAAAATACCATATAAGAAAGTATTATTTAGTGTAGTAGATTATAAATATGATTATGTTTCATATTTACCAAGTTTTAAAGATGAAGCTGGTTGTCCTGAAGCAACTAGACCATCTTTAACAAAAAAAGGAAAATATATAATAGAAGAAGATGGATTTGATTTAGATAAATTCATATGTAATAAATAAAAGGAGTTGATCCAAATGAATGATAATAAAACTAATATAAATTGGTTGATTACGATTTATCCAAGAATAGGAGAAAACCTAGGTAAAATAAGGAATTGTGAGATATAACATCTTGCATGTTTAATATAAAAATATGATAAAATAAGCAAAAATTATTAAAAATAGGCTATTTTTGATGCAAAAAGTGGTAGGAATTAGTAAGGTGATTACGCCACCTAATAATAAAAAGTTGAGGTGAACCAAATGCAATTTATAAAGCTTGTAGACGGATTAAAATCTAATGCTAATGGATTTGAGTATAAAATTGGAGAAGTTAATGAAGCAGATACATGGAATCCTACGACTTTTAATCCAGCAATAATGGGTGGTTTTAATTTTTCTGTTGATAATAAAATTATAAGATGGATTCATAGGGGAGATACAATTTATGATGTAAAAATTCCAGAAGGTGCAGAAGTAATTGATTGTCCAAGTCCAAATTGCCCACATGGAGTATTTAGGGCAAATAAAATAATTTTGTTGAATCCAAGAAAAGTTACAGAAGAAATGGTTATGGATTTTTATAAAAAATCCGATTTACCTCTAAAAACATACTATCAATGCATAGTGGTTGTATTATTTAAAAACTATGTAAATGTTGCAAAAAAAATAATTAAGGATAAAGTTAATAAAAGTAATATAGATGATTGTATAAAAGAATTTGAAAGATTTATTACAGATAAACATGATGGAAAAGAACATAAATTTAAATATGAAGATTTATGGAAAGAGGCAAAAGATATATATGACATACTTTTGAATATAAAAGGAGGTAATGCTCATGAATGAAAATAAAACTAATATCAACTGGTTGGCTTGTATTTATGGCGACTATCACTTAAACCCTTATAGAATGGTAGTTTACGAGAATTAAGATTTTGCAAGTTTTAATAAAAAAAGTGAAAAA
>CADBKG010000029.1 GCA_902795215.1 uncultured Erysipelotrichaceae bacterium
CGTGTACTGTTACTAGTCCAAGAATTACTGCTCCAACAAATACTCCAAACGTAATAGGCTTTAGTACAGCGTCTAATACTCATACTAATTCATGGAGTGAAAATACTTCAAAATCTGTATCATCAAGTACAACATACTATGCTCAAACTAAGTCAAGCACTGATACATATACAGCAACCTATATTAAAGGAACAGGTGTAAGCGAAATTGGAAAAGAAAGCGATACATGTACTACACCACTGTCATATAATGGTGCAACAAGAACACTTACTTGTACAATAACATTACCTACTATCACATTACACGATGGATATGGTGATGCAAAATGGAATCATACTTATAATGCTGGAAGTACATTTACACTAGATGATGATGTAACATTTACAGCTACAGGAGTACCGGGTAGTTATACAATTACATATGAATTAAATGGAGGAAAAGCTACTAATCCTACTACATATACAGTCGAAACAGAAGGATTTACACTTAATAATCCATCTAAAACTGGATATACCTTTACTGGTTGGACTGGAACAAATTTATCAGAACAAACTACAAATGTTACAATTCCAAAGGGTTCAACTGGAAATAGGGAATATGAAGCACATTACAATGCAAATACATATACTATAACATTTGATGCAGATGGTGGAACTGTTGATCCAGTGTCTAAAGAAGTAACATATGATAGTACATATGGGGATTTGCCAACACCAACAAAAGCAGGTTATAATTTTTCTCATTGGGAATTAGCAGGTAATACAATTGAATCAACAACAACTGTTAAAATAACAGGTAATAGTACATTAAAAGCAGTTTATGAACCAAAATGTATCAAAGTTACATTAACATCAACAGGATATACATCTGGTTCAACATATTCTGCAGGAACAACAACTTTCTATTATAAATTTAATACTATTGATGAAACTGATGACACAAAAACATATATATATACAAATAACACTTGTACTACTAAATTAAATGATGGTAGCCATATTACAAAGGCTAGAAGTTTATATACTACTTCCGGATGGACTACATATCAAGGTAACACAAATAATGGGTACTATACATCTTCTGGAGGAAGCGGGACACAATATATTGATTACGATGAATTAGTAAGTGAAAACCTAATAAAAAACGTGACAAGTGATATCACGCTATATGCATATTGGACAAGCGGTGAATCATATAGAATTAAGTACGATGTTGGAGGAGGTTCTACTGGCTCAAATGCTCCGACTAGTGCAACATATAATGCAACAACGCAAATCAGCAATCCTAGCAAAACTTTTAAATTTACAGGTAATGCTAACGGTACTGGCGCTACTGTTGGTGCAGACACAAGCACAACGCTTACATTTACGGGATGGAAATTCGATGGAGACACTAGCGTGGCTCAAAATGGCGCATATGTTCTGTTAACTCTTTCTTGGACAAATTGGAGTAGCAATACTTCTACTACAAATAGAACATATTTTAGAAGACTTGCTAGAGATAAAACTGTTACAATGACTGCAGTTTGGACATCCGCATCCCTTACAACACCAACCTTAACAAAATCTGGAAATACATGTACTTGGAATACAAAAGCAGATGGAACTGGAACTAGTTATACACCTAATACATCCTATACAGTGTCTAACACCAACGTTGCAACACGTACCTTATATGCAATATGTACAGCAAATAATTATAATGTTTCATATAATTACAATAATGGTACAAAGGGAACTTATAACCCCGATAATGTTATATATGATACAGTAACAAGAATATCGAATCCAAGTAAATCTGTAACTCTTCATTTCGATACCAATAACACTGGTTCAACAGCAGCTAGCGATATAACAAATGAAACACCGTTTGCAGGATGGACTGCAAACAATTTAACAACAACTACTGCAAAATATGGTACTAGTGAAGATACAGTTACAACTAGTTGGAGTTCAGCATCAACCAAAGTTAAAGCAGAATATTTTAAAAATTTAGCGGCATCTGGTACAGTCACATTAACTGCTAATTATGATACTGTTAATGTTACATTACCATCACCTACTAAAACAGGGCATATTTGTCAATACAATACTAATTCAAATGGGACAGGAACAAGTTATGGAGGAGGTTCAACTTATCCTATAACTTCAACAAGTCAAACTACTGTTGATTTATTTACAATATGTAATGCAAATAATTATAATATTAATTATGTACTTAATAATGGATCAGCTGGAGCAAATGCTCCAACTACCGCAAAATATGATAATGTAGTTACAATATCAAATCCAAGTAAAACTGTTACCATAACGGGAAATGTAAATAACACTGGAGCTACAATTACAAACAATAATCCAAGTAAAGCTCAAATTTTTGCAGGATGGACAGCATCCGGACTAACAACAAGCACAGCAAAATACGGATCATCTGATACTGCGGTTACTACATCTTGGTCAAATGCTTCTACAAAAGTAACAGCACAGTATTTTAAAAATCTTACATCGACAAGTGATGGTACGGTAACGTTAACAGCGAACTGGACAGGAGTTGCTTTAACATTACCATCAGTAACAAGATCTGGTTCAACTTGCAAGTGGAATACTAATTCTAATGGAACTGGTACAAATTATAATAGCGGGGATAATTATACACCTGTTTCTACAAGTCTAACAAATATTACCTTATATGCCATTTGTTCTGATGATGAAAATCCTACTATGAGTGTTTCATCAACAGCAAATCAAAAGGCAACTAGTCAAACCGTGACACTTTCAATGACTGATAATGTTGGAGTAACAGGATATTATTTTGGAAAAACTTCACCAACTTCTTCTAGTACATTTACTAGTATTACTAGTGCTACTAGTACTTCTCAAAATGTAAACGTAACAGAAGCTGGTACATATTATGCTGCTAGTAAAGATGCCTATGGGAATATTTCAGACGTAAAAACTATAGAATTTAATAGTTATACAGTACATAATATGTTCCAAAACGTTTCGGGATCAACTTATACTACAACTCATTATACTGAGGCAAGCACTTATACATATATAGCACCAAAGGGTACACAATTAACACCAGCTAATATTGGAACTATTCCAAGTCACTCAAGAAGTGGAAGATTTAATGGTCTATCAACAGGTGAAGCAAGCACTACTGCAGCTACAATATCTAAAAGTGCAGTTACATTAAATTCCAATGCTATATATTCAACTTGGTATACTAGAAACATAATCTACTTTAAATATACTCTTGGTGATGGAGATACTTTAACTCCAACAACACAAAAAGCCGATGGCTCAGAAACTTATACTTGGGCTGTAAATGATAGTGGTAATATTACAAGACAAGTCAATACAAATACAGCAACAGACAACTTTACTTCATATAGATATGGAGCAGCTACTATTAATTTATATGATTATAATAATGCAAATGCACTAAACATTACAAAAACAGGATATCATGGTAAAAGCAGTGCACAGTGGATATGTACATCAGGCTGTGCAACAGCGAATAAATCATATACACATGCTTCTCTTTCAATTAGTAATACAGATACCGAGCTTTGTGATACAACATCAAGTGATTGTACTATAAAAGTTAAAGTAAATTGGGAAGCTAATACTTATTCTATTAAATTTAATGCAAATAATGGATCTGGAACAATGTCTAATCTTTCTATGACATATGGAACAGCTAAGAATTTAACTGCAAATGCATTTACATATTCTGATTACACATTTGCAGGATGGAATACTAAAGCGGATGGAACAGGAACTTTCTATACTGATAAAGCAAGCGTTAACAATTTAACTGAAACTAATGGTGCAACATTTAATCTATATGCACAATGGGTTAAAGTTGAATTAACTGCATCTACTACAAGTTGGACAAAGAACAATGTTACTGTAACAGCTACAACAACATCACCATCAACTGATTACACAACTCAAATGAAACTTAATAGTGGTTCATATACAACAACTACAACCCAAACTGCTACTCAATATGGAGATGTAGTTACAGCGATAGTTAAAAACCCAAATGGAACTCAAGTTGCAACAGCTTCTAAAACAATAAACAATATTGATAAAGCAGCGCCAACAACAACTGCTCCAAGGGTAACTAGTACGGCTAATTCTATTACTGTTACAAGCAATCAAACCGATCTTGGAAGTGGCTATGATACTAATGCTAGTGCAAGTGGTATTAAGACTATTAAATATAGACTTACAAATTCTGCAGGATCAAGTGGAACATGGCAAACATCTAATATCTTTACTGGACTAACTAATGGAAATACATACTATGTTCAAACTCAAGTTACTGATAATGCAAATAATTCGAGTACTTCGGATGTCTCTATAGCTAAAGCAGTAGATATGAATGCAATAACAACGTTTAATAGATTAAAATCCTTAAATACATCCTTAACGTATAAAACCCAAAAACCAGATTTTACTACTTCGGCTACAACAGACGAAGGTATATTTAAGAGCACAGATGATTATGGTGATAGTTATTACTGGAGAGGAACTCCTACAACAAACTATATTAAATATGGTAATTGGTATTGGAGAATAGTTAGAATAAATGGTGATGGTTCATTAAGATTATTTTATGCAGGATCTTCAGTAAATGCTGGGGAGGATATAGGAAAGACACAATTTAATGCTTATAGAACATATAATGATGGAGAAATAGATTATACTATTTCAGATCCAACATATGTCGGATATATGTATGGAACACCAAATAGTCCAAATTTTGCACAGACTTTTGAAAATTTGCACGATAGCACAATAAAAATCTTTTTAGATAATTGGTATGAGGCCAACATTAAAGGAAAAACATTTGAGAAATATATATCGGACACGATGTATTGTTATGATAGAACCCATCAAGAATTAGAAGAAGTTCAAAATGCTTATAATTTGTATTTTGGTGTTTATTCAAGAATGACTATTGAAACGTTTGATGATGAAGTAACTAGAATTTCAAATCCAAGTCTAATATGCCCTCAAAAGAAAGATGCATTTACAATTAATGATGAGACAAAAGGAAATGGAATGTTAAAATATGGAATTGGATTATTAACTGCAGATGAAGCAACAATGGCAGGGTATGCGCCAGGATCCATAAATGAAGATAATTATTTATATGTTGGAAGTAGACAGTCATATTGGCTAGGAACTCCATCTTATTATGTAGAATATAAACAAAATTCTGGTTATAATAGTAATGAAAAATATGCTGAAGTAAAAACAAATATTTCATGGATAGGTTCCAGAGATGTAAATGATGAATATTATGTTGTTCCAATTATAAATATTAACATCACAAATGCAACTGTGACGGGGAAAGGAACTGCGACTAATCCATTTATAGTTACTTAATAGAAAGGAGAAACAATATGAAATTTTATAATAAGAAAACAATTTCATTTATAATTATTTTTATATTAATTATTACTATTGGAGTTTCTTCTTTCTTCTTTTTTAAAGGAAATGGAAAAGCCTCAGAAAAAGATGAATTATTAAAGGTAAGCGAGTATGCTATCATTAATAATGAAGGAGTAAAAATTAATGTAAGTGAAAAACTTAATACTGATAAAAAAAGCTCTGAATTTAGTATAAGTAATATTAGACTTACTGAAAAAGATAATGATACATTGCTAGAAGGAACAATAACTAATATATCTGGTAAAGACATATTAGAAGAAAGAACTATAAAAATAAAATACGTAGATGAAAAAGGGGAAGAACTTGGAATAGTATATGTAGTTATAATGCCACTTAAAAATGGAGAAACTACTGCTTTAATAACAAGTGCAACTAGTGATTATTCAAATGCATATGATTTTATGATTATAGAGTAGGAAACAAATTGTTTCCTTCTTTTTTTGTGTGATATTAAGAAAAATGAAATCTATCTTGTATAATAATAATAGAGGGACATATAGAAAAATCGTGGTAAAAATAAATTTTTGAAAGGAAAAACGATGAATTATTATAAAGAAATAAAAAATAAACTAACAGAAGATGAGATATATTCTAAAGCTAAAGATTATTCTAAAGAAAAACATAGAGTAGAAACATATTTTGAAGTAGGCAAAATGCTTAGTGAGGCAGGTAAACATTACGGAGAGAATATTATTGGAAAGTACGCTATAAGGCTACAAAAAGAGGTAGGAAAGAAATATAATAAAAGGACTTTGTTTAGGATGAGACAGTTTTATCATATCTTTTGTAATGAAAAAGTGTCCACAATGTGGACACAATTAACATGGAGCCATCTTAGATTATTATTCAGTTATGATTATAATATTATTAATTATTTTATTAAAATAGTTGTAACTGAACATATTTCTGTAAAAAAACTTGAGGAAAGAATCAAATCTAAAGAATATGAGAGACTTCCAGAAGAAACAAAAAGGAAATTAAAAACCAATAATTCAAAACTGACAGTTGTCACAGACTATATAAAAAATCCTATTGTTATTAAAAGTAATACAAGAGATAAAGAAAAAATAAATGAAAAAATATTACAAAGGTTAATACTTGAAGATATAGAAAACTTTTTAAAAGAGTTAGGTGAGGGTTTTACTTTTATTGGAAGTGAATACAAAATAAAAATAGGAGACACTTTCAATTATATTGATTTGTTATTATATAACATTAAATATAGATGTTATGTTGTAGTAGAGTTAAAAGTAGTGCAATTAAAAAAAGAACATATCGGTCAAATAGAAATATATATGAATTATGTAGATAAAAAACTAAAAACAATATATGAAAATAATACTGTTGGAATAATAGTATGTTTAAAAGATAATAAATATTATATTGAGTATTGTAGTAATGAAAATATTATATCTAGAGAGTACAAGCTAATGTAGAAGGGAGAAAAGATGGATTACTATGAAGAAATAAAAAATAAACTAACAGAAAATGAAATATATTCTAAAGCTAAAGATTATTCTAAAGAAAAACATAGAGTAGAAACATATTTTGAAGTAGGCAAAATGCTTAGTGTTGCTGATAAACATTACGGAGAAAATATTATTGGGCAATATGCATTAAAATTACAAAAAGAAGTGGGAAAAAAGTATGATAAAACCATGTTATCAAGAATGATGCAATTATTTCTATTGTTTAGCAACTCAAAAGTTGCGCCAGCGGCGCAACAATTGACATGGTCGCATATAGTAGAATTATTATCAATTAAAGATATTAATAAAATTAATTATTATATAGATGTTTGTAATAAACAAAATCTTTCAAGAAATAAACTTAGAAATATTATTAAATCAAATGAATATGAGAGACTTCCAGAAGAAACAAAAAAGAATATGCATCTGATAAAAGAATACTTGCTAAGGAATATAAATTTATATAAAAAAAGAACTAACTTTTGTTAGTCCTTAAATGCATTATGGCGTTCGCGGGGGGATTCGAACCCTCGACCCACGGCTTAGAAGGCCGTTGCTCTATCCAACTGAGCTACGCGAACAATCAAACTCACGCTTGTAATTATATAATAAAATGAAAAATTATTCAAGGTCTTTTAGAGCAAAAGTTGCAATTTTCTTATTTTCTACATTATAGGATACATATTCTACATCATAATTATTTTTAACAGAAAGATTAATTGCATACGTTACTTCTTCAAGAATATCTCCTTTTGTAACATCTGATAAGATTTCACTATTAAAATCAAGTGATAATTCTTTATCTAATATTTCGTAATTTTTAAGAGTTGTTTCACTATTTAAATAACTCATTAAGTTAGTTTCATATGTAGGACTAGACGTTAGTTCTTTTATTATGATTTCTATTTTAGAAGAATTATCATTAGTTACCTTAGAGATTGGAATATAATATTCAAGTGAGGAATTCTTTGATAAATAGTATACGGTGGTCATTGTAGTATCTTTTATAGAATCTATATCATATTCTTTATTAATACCATATGTTTTATCTAATTTATCTGATAGTTTTTCATTCGAATAGGGTAGTTTATCTAGTTTGTTGTTATTTACTAGTATAGATATATTATCAATTCCTTTTATACTAGTTAGACTATATATTAATGATTCTATGAGTTTTCTTTCATTTTGTTTTGATATATTAAGTAATTCTTTAGAAAAGTTTATTATTAGGGTATTATTATCTAGTTTGTAATCTAATACTTTAGTCTTTTCTGGAATTACTCCTTTAAAGCCCTCTGGAAGCATTTTAGAGCTTTCTTCATTAATGGTAAGGTATTTTATCATTTCTAATGCTTTTAAGTCTGTATTTGTCTCTTTAAGGGCTATTTTAATCCTAGAAACATATCCGTTTTGATCTAATACATATAAAGAATCACTTATATTGGAAACATTATAAGAAGTTTTAGGTATATATGTGTTTATAGTATCAGTTTTAGGAAATAAATAAAGAATTAACATAATAAGTATGCAAGAAAGTAATAAACAAATCTTTTTTATTATTTTTTGTTTAAACATTAAGTTCACCTAGAAAATTATATGATAATTAAAAGAAAAAAAGTCATAAGACTTTATATATTTAATATTCCTAGTTTAATTAATTCTATAACAGCTTGTGTTCTTCCATTAACTCCGAGTTTTTGTATACAGTTTGATATGTGATTTCTTACGGTTTTTTCACTTATATTTAATATAGCAGCAATTTCTTTTGTTGTTTTGTTTTGTATTAATAATTTGAAGATTTCTTCTTCTCGTTTGGTTAGTATAAATTTTGCCATAAAAACAATCCCTTTCATAGTATTTTATGAAAGGGATTATTAATTGCTACTTATCTTCAAAGGTAATGGTAATATACATTTTTTCTTCAAAATCTTTTTGAACGAAAGTCATTATTTTATTAGCAAGTTCAAAAGAGTGCTCTTTGGAGTTTATTACTATTTTTACTTTTGTATTATCTATATTAACAAATGAATCTAAATTAAATTCCTTTTTTATATCAGCTTCTAGTGAAGATGATTTACCTTTGTTTGTTGTAAGTTTTTTAAGTGCCTCATATGCATCACTTTTTTCTTCGCTAGTTTTGGTTTCATCATTTAATATTTTTTTAACTTCTGCCATTTCCTTTTCTAATTTTTCATCACGACTTACTCTTAAAGCAGTTAGGTTTTCACTTTCTTTAACAGTAACTAAAGCTTCTTTAGTCGTCTTAACTTCTCCTGCGACGCTTTTTAAATCTTTTTCACTAAATGATACATAATATACTGCCATTACTAAAATAATACTAAATAAAGTCATATACCACATATTCTTTTTTGTCAGCATAAATAATCTCCATTCTAGTTAATTATAGAATGGAGGTTATAGATTTATTCATAATATTTTTTAATTATTTCTAAAAATGTTGTTTTTTTAACAATGAATTTAGTTATATTAAACTCTTTTGATATGTAATCATCTCTATCAATTATGAATTCCGTTATTAAATCAACTATATAGTCTTCATCTAGTTTAGAGTCTTCTAGATATAAAATAGCATAATCTTGAATAGATGTTCTAACTATTAATCCAGGATAACTTGCTAAACCCGATTTGTCGATGTCTACAAAGTTATTTATTATTTGAAGAAATTCATCACTAATTTTATAGCTAGGGTCAATTCTTTTTATTATTTTTTTAATTATTTTTAGATCTTTAGAAATAATTACATTAAATAATATTTCTTTTGTTATGTTTTTTAATTCAAATTTTTTATTTTTCATATTTTTTTTCCTCTTTCATCAATACTTACTCTAGAGCAATATAATCATATCATATTTTTTTGCAAAAATGCGGTTTTAGTTAACAAAAAACGAAATTTTGTAATTTTAGGAACTTTTTTTTAAAAAAAGTAAGAAAAATCAAATCTATCTTGAATAATAATAATAGAGGGGCATGAAAGGAGAGATGCAAAAATGACAAAATGGAGAGTAATTTTAAGATTCCTAAGTTTCTTATTATCATTTTATTAGGAGTTTCTAAATGAACAAAAAAGAAATATTTATTCAAGATTCTGTGAGTTCATGCGCAGCGACATGTATACTTAGTTTAGTAGTACACTTTGGTGGTTACGTCCCTCTTGAAACTATCAAAGCTGATACACTAACTGATAAAAATGGAACAAGTGCATATCAAGTTAAAAGAGTATTAGAGAATTATGGCTTTATATCAAATGGATTGAGAATAAAGTTAAAAGATATAAAACCTAATCACTTACCAGCAATAGCGCATGTAACAAACGATAATATTGAGCATTTTGTAGTAATATATGAAATAAAAGATAAATATATTACTGTTATGGATCCTGCATACGGCAAAAGAATATATAGTTTGGATGATTTTAGTAAAATATATAACAATATACTAATCACAGCTTATCCTAAAACAAATATCATTCATATTATAGAGCATTCACCTCAATTCTATAGTACTTTCAAATTAAAAAACACTAAATTATTTGGATTATATATTCTTTCTCTTATTTTATTTATTTGTGAAATAATTAATAGCCTTTATATGCAGATTATAAAAGATAATATATCTAGTTTTATATTTATAGTTTTATTACTTACTAAATCATTTATATCATTTGTTATAAATAAGATAATTATTAATAATTCTATAAATGCAGAGAATAATATTAATCTAGAGTTTTATAAACATGTATTAAATTTAGATGAAAAAACCCTTGATAGCAAAAGAATAGGAGAAGTCTTAAAAATATCAAACGACAATAATTATATAAAAGACTTTTACTATACCGTGATTTTAAATGTTCCTTTAAATATTCTTGCACTATTAGTTTGTATGTTTTTTATGTTTTTATTACATAAAATACTGTTATTAGTAATTTTAATATGTGTTTTAATGTTTATTCTAGTTTCTTATTTTTTCTCTAAAAAGATTTATAAAGATAATGTTGATACATATAATTTGTTTAATACATATTATGGTAAAGCTAGTAGTATTACATCAAATTATAAGTCGATTAAGAATTTAAAAAAGGAGAACTACTTTATAAATAAAATTAATAGGTTATTTTTAGATTACAGTTATGCTAATAAAAAACTATTAAATAAGAATAATACTAATTCTTCTCTTAAAACAAGTCTTTTATCTTTGATAATATTATTAATAAATATATTAGGATATCATTATGTGAAAAGTGGTATGATTTCATTTAAAGAGCTAGTTACTTATTTGACGATTTATGCCTTATTTAATGAATCGCTTGTAAGTATAACTGATCTTTTTCCAAGTATTATTCATTATAAGGCAATTAAGTCAAGAGTAATAGAATTTATGAATTTAAAAGAACATACATACCCTAAAAATAAGATTGCTGAATTTAGTCAAATTGATATTAAAAATTTAAGTTATACTTATGATTATTATGATTATATCTTTAAAAATATATCATTTAACATACAGAAAGGAGATAAATTATTATTAAAGGGAGAAAGTGGTAAAGGAAAATCTACTTTAGTTAAATGTTTATGTGGAATATATAGTGATTATAAAGGGAAGATTTTAATAGATAATAAAGACTCGAAAAAATATGATATTTCTAATTTATTTATGTATGTTGGTCAAGATGAAAATTTATTTGAAGGCAGCATTAAAGAAAACTTATTATTTGACGATAACATAGAGTATGATGATATTATTAAGATATGTATGCTTGATGATATAATTGATAAGAAAAGAAATAAAATTGATACATATATTCTAGAAGGTTCAACTAATATTTCTGGTGGTGAAAAAATGCGTATTATTCTTGCAAGAGCACTTTTAAAAAAACCTAAAGTTCTAATACTTGATGAGACGTTAAGTTCTGTTAGTGAAGAGATGGAAGATAAAATACTTAGTAATCTTTTAAAGTTAGAAGATTTAACACTTGTATATATTACTCATAGAAACAAAGATAAATATTTCAAAAAGATAATAAATATATAAAGAAAGGAGTAAAACATGTATTTGGATGATAAAACACTTTTAAATATAAAAGGAGGTTTAAACAAAAAAATATATTATATTGCTTTTGGTATAGGAAGTGTTATAACTTTCCTTGCAGGAGTATTTAGTGGTTATATGAACCCAAATAGATGTAATAATTAGTATGATTATAGAAGATAGAGAATTACTTAAAGTATATGGTGGTCAAACTAGTTATACTACATTTATAAATACTGCAATTAGATTATTTGGTTTTGTCTTAGAATTTGGTAAAACAGTAGGTTCTACTATAAGAAGAGGTAAAACAAAAAACTATTGTAGTGGTTAAAAAGAAGCTTTTGAAGTGATATGATAAAAGTAGACAGTCAAAAAAAAGACCAGTCTACTTTTTCTGTGTTAAAATTTAATAAAGGAGATGATAATATGGGAAGACC
>CADBKG010000030.1 GCA_902795215.1 uncultured Erysipelotrichaceae bacterium
ATATATACGTGATAAAATTATTATATACGGAGGTATCTATTATGAATCAAGTAAGTCCTATTAGTCAGTTAGTAAATCTTGGCTCTGGTAAAATAAGTGGAAACTTAACTACTAAACGAAATATTATAGAAGAATATGATTTAAGCGCTGATAGCTATGCTTTCAAACCAACAATACCTGATGAAATACCCGATAAAAAAGAATTCTTTTCATTTTTAAATGAAGAGGACGGTAATTTGTTTGATACTCCAAGTAGTGAAACAAATTCAGCACCAATTATAGAAGAAAAACCTCCAATAATAAATAAAAATCAAAATAGTATTATGCCGAACAAATCAGCGCAAGAAATGTCAGCAAAAATACTAAATATAGTAAAAGAAAATCAAAATAAAACCAAAGAAATATCTGATAAAATACTAGATTCATTAAGAAATAATAAAGCACAAGTTATGTCAAATAAGATACTTGATACGTTAAATAAATCAAAAGCAAAAACAAACTCTAATACAATTTTAGATTTATTAAAAAAGAGTAATGCTCAAAATATGTCAAATAAAATATTAGATGCTCTAAAAAACAAACGATAAAAGTTGTCAACCAAAAAAGGTTGACTTTCTTTTTTTGGGGTGTTATAATGACCTCGTAATTATCAAATGAAAGGAGTGAAAGTCATGGTATTACAAAGACATATTAAAGCAATTTTTGATTTTTTAAGTATATACTGTGACTGTAGCTCACTGGATTTTTAAATACTTATTTAAAAACAGTTCTTCTAATAACTAGTCCAGTATATACTTAAATACTGGATTTTTATTTAGAAGGAGGAATTTATATGAAAGGTAAAATAAAAGAATTAATGCCTGTACTTAAGTATTTTGGGAAATATAAGTCTAAGATGATAATATTTTCGTCAATATTATTTATAACGAATTTATCATATGCACTCTTAGGATACTTAATCGGGGAAGCTACATCTTTTATTACTAAAAATGAGATTAAATTATGTTTGTTATTTTTACTTATCTATTTTATTGTAGAAATTACCGCTGATATTTTAGGTAATCTTGCTAAAAATAAGATTAATCATGTACAGAGTAAAGTAGCTAGAACAGTTGGATATGATGTATACTCTAAAATGCTTGAAATGCCTGCGACAGCGTTTGAAGATATGAGTTCAGGACAAATTATTAATAGAATAACTCATGATACAGATAAACTTGTTGGACAAGTTCAAATAGTTATTAGAATAGTTTCACAAATTATATCTAGTTTATTAATACTTGTATATATTATTAAAAAATCGCTCGTTATTGCAGGAGTAATTATTGTATTCTTGATTTCATATTACTGGGTAGTTAAATACTATACTAAAAAATTAAATGAATTAAATAAACAAAGAAAAAAGGAAAATGATAGATTTACAAACATTACAACAGAATCCGTTAGGGGTATTAGAGAAATTAAAACTTTAAATATTGAAAGTTCACTTAGAAAGAATGTAAAAACTATTATTGATAATCTTTTAAATGCTTCTTATAATGAGATGGATACTGGAAGAAATTATTATATAATGCAAGCTATATTTTGTACTATTCTTGAAGTTGGTACATTTATGATTGCGGCATATTTAGTATACGTTGGTAATGTATCACTTGCATTTTTCATGTCAATGACATATTACATTTATAGATATATTTATATAATTGAAAATATAACAGATTTTTCTAGTAACTTTGAGGATTTGTTAGTTTCACTTAATCGTATATCTGAAATACTTGGAAATAAATTATATGAAGATACTAAATATGGTTTATCAGTAATTAATAACCCAGAAGGTAGAGTTGAATTTAAAAATGTTTCTTTTGGTTATCCAAATGAAAAAGAAATACTAAAAGATTTTAATATTAATTTTGAACCTAATAAAAAAATAGCAATTGTTGGACCATCTGGTGAAGGTAAATCAACTTTATTTAACCTTTTAACAAGATTATTTGATCCAAGTAAAGGAGAAATATTAATAGATGGTGTAAATATCAACAATTTAACCAAAACTTCTCTTAGAAAGAATGTATCTATTATTAGACAAGACCCATTTATATTTAATAGAAGCATATTAGACAACTTTAGATTACTTGATGAAAATGTTAGTTTAAAAGAAGTTAGAAAGTATACTAAAATGGCTTCTATAGACGAATATATTGAAAGTTTACCTAATAAATATGATACAATTCTTGGTGAAGGTGGCGTTAACTTATCTGGAGGTCAAAAACAAAGACTTGCTATTGCAAGAACGCTTATGAAAAAGAGTAAAATCATACTTTTTGATGAAGCGACTAGTGCTCTAGATAATGAATCACAAGAAGTAATAAAAGAAGCAATTAATGAATTTGCAAAAGATCATACTGTACTTATAATCGCACATAGATTATCTACAATTAAGGATGCAGATGTTATATATGTAATAAAAGGGGGAAAAGTTATTGCTAGTGGAAAGCACCAAAAATTAATGAAAGATTGCGAATTTTATAAGAATTTATATAAAAAGGAAGAACTGAAGTAATTTGATAATTATAAGTTAAGACACCAAATTGGTGTTTTTTCTTGACAACTAAATGGTTTTGTGGTAGGATAAGCATCACAAAAAAGGGGGTATTATTATGAATTACTATGAAATACTTGGTATTTATAATATAACTAATAATGAGGAAGAAATAAAATTCCGTTCAATGCTTCTTGGAATCATCATAGATAAGTATTTTAATAATGATAAAAAATTAACTAATGAAGAGTTAATTAAAGATCTCGCGGATTATTACGTTAAAACTTTTTATAATGATATTAAAAAAAGTATGGATATAATTGCTGTTGGAGATAATACTGAAGAAGAAACCAAGGCTTTAGTTAAAAATTTAACACTTTCTCATACTATGAGTGCATTAAGACAAATTACTGGTCTTGATACTAATATTATTCCAGAAAACTATCCAAATTTAAATACAGAAGATTTTAAAAATATTAAATTCCCTAAAGAGAATCTTAAAGGAATAGTTATGAATAATTATTTATTAGCTAGGACTAAACTAAAAAATCAAAACTCTAAACAAGAGTATGATAAACATTTAAAAGAAGCTAGAACCATGCAAGCTTATAATGATGAAGAAGTGTATAGAGTAGTTAATGAAGGAAGATTTAAAACTTATTACTCTAACGATAACAATAGCAAAGTAATGTTCTAACAATGGGGGTTATTATGGAAAAAGGAAGTATAGAAACATCTATAGGAACATTTGTCCCTTTTGATGGAATAGAAGTAAGTGAAGAAAAGCAAGCTGAAACAGAAGCACAAAATGAGGAAATAATTAAAGAACTAGAAAACATCAAAATTGGTGTTAACAATACTAGAAGAAAAAAAATACAATATTTTTCATTATGTGACTTAGACGATAGTGATGTACCAACACAGGAAGAAGACGAGTTGTCTCACAAAAATGGTGTTGGTATTACAAAAAAAGATGCTGAAAAATATGGTTATAGCGCTGGTGAAGGTGAAATAGAAAGAGATAAAAAATCAAAAAAGAAATCAAGCAGAGTAGATAGTTTATACGTTTTAAGAGATCGTTTATTAGATAATAAAAAAGGGAAAATAGCTATTAGTGTGCTTTGCGCAACAGCCCTTGGATTTGGTACTGCTACAGCAATAGATATTCACAATGGACCAATTCATGTTGTTCAAGATAATAAAGTTACTATTAATAGAATAGTTGAAGAGGTAACACAAGCTGGCCCAACTTCTCTTACAGAACTTGCTGAAAGTGCTCATACAAGTCCAAATGCCATATTATATGCTAATGGTTTAAAAACAAAGGATGAGGCAATAGGAAAAAGAATATTTGTTCCTTACACTTTTAAGCAAGGGGACCCATTATATACATATCAAATAGACTTAACTCAAGGAAAAACATATGAAACTATGGAATTATATAGAATAGCACATAATCATGATGTGTCTTTACAAACATTTCTTGATTTAAATAAGGATATTACTTATAAGCACGGTAATGGAATAAGATTTAAATTTGATTATGCAATAGTTCCATGTTTCCCTGAAAAAAAAGCTCAAGAATTTTCAGTAAGAAAATAAGACTTGTTAAACTGCAAGTCTTATTTTATAATTAAGGAGGTGATTTGCATGTTTGTAGATGAAGTTTTTGTTAAAGCTTACGCTGGTAAAGGCGGAGATGGTTGTACAAGCTTTAGAAGAGAAAAATTTGTGCCAATGGGAGGACCAGATGGTGGAAATGGTGGAAGAGGTGCTAGCATTATATTCGAAGGTGATAAAAACCTTAGAACGCTAGTTGATTTAAAATACCATAAAATAATAAAAGCAAATAAAGGTGCTAATGGTAAAGGTGATAACAAATATGGTGCAGCCGCTGAAGATGTAATAATAAAAGTTCCCCTTGGAACAGTCGTAAAAGATGAAGAAACAGGTTTAATTATATGCGATATACTAGAAGATAAAAAAAGATTTGTAGTTGCAAAAGGAGGCCGAGGAGGCCGAGGTAATAAAGCATTTGTTACTAGAGATAATAATGCACCAGATTTTAGTGAAAAAGGAGAACCAGGTGAAGAAAGACATCTTTTATGCGAGTTAAAAATGGTTGCAGATGTCGGTCTTATTGGTATGCCTAGCGTTGGAAAAAGTACACTTCTTAGTATGATTAGTGCTTGTAAACCAAAGATTGCAGCATATCATTTTACAACTCTTAGTCCAAATTTAGGAGTTGTAACCTTAAAAGACAAAACAACTTTTGTTATGGCAGATCTTCCAGGACTTATAAAAGGCGCAAGCGAAGGCATTGGACTTGGTGATAAATTCTTAAAACATGCGACGCGTAACAAAATCCTTGTACATGTAGTGGATATGGGCGCAGAAGAAAATAGAAATCCAATTGATGATTATAAAGAAATCAAAGAAGAAATAGAAAAATATGATAAAAAACTTGCAAAAAAAGAAGCGCTAGTTGTAGCTAGTAAAATGGATTTACCAAATGCTAAAGAAAACTTAGAAAAGTTTAAAAAAGCATATCCAAATGTAGATATTTGTCCTATAAGTTCTGTTACTATGCAAGGTATAAATGAAATGATAGAAACTATTGGGGAAAAACTAAAAAACATAAATAATGAAGAATTATATGATGATTTAGAAAAAGAAGATACAGTTATATATAAATTTAAAAAAGAATTGCCATTTAGCATAAAAAAAGACAATGACTTATGGGTAATAAGTGGTGAAAAAATAGAAAAATTATTTAGAATGACTAAATTTGAATCAGATGAATCTGCTTATAGATTTGCGAAAAAACTTAAAAATTTAGGGGTAGATGAAACCTTAGAAAAACTAGGTGCCAAAGAGGGGGACGAGATAAGCATCTTAGGATTTATTTTTGAATACAAAAAGTAACGTGTTTTGCGTTATTTTTTTTATAAAGAAGGTTGAAATAACTAAAAATATTTGTTATACTTTTTATATGATACGTTTAGGGTATGGTGAGTATAGTGAGAAGATTTATTAATAAAGTTATACTCTTTTTTAAAGAATTATATAAAAAATATACAAAAAGTAAGATGCATAGTTTCTTAAAAAAGAGAATAAAAGCTATAAAAAAAGCTTATAAAAAATTTAGATTTTTAGATAAAACTGATTTAAAGTTTTATGCTATTACTGGCTTCGTAGGGGTTTTTTGTACTTTTATAGCAACTACATACTCAATATTTACTGTATCTAAAACATTAGATGCGGCAGTTATAACAATTGCTAAACTTAATTTCACTATGTCGAGTACTAATTCAGCACTTGATAATCAAGTTGTGACTGTCCCTGCGAATCAAACGGTTATTATGAATATAGATATTACTTCTGAAAACGCAGAACAAACAAAATATGCGTTAAATTATGCCACTAATGACCCTAATATTAAAGTATATTATTCTGAAGATTATGATAATAATATGGCAGGTATTGTAGGTGCAGGAAGTACTGTAACACTTAGAGTAGTATTTGTTAATGAAGGTAATACAGATAGCAGTGCAAATTTAAATGTTGCAGGTGGATATGTTAATAACGAACTTACTTCAAATATAACTGAAGGATACTATGAAAGTGATATTGTAGTTAGAATTAATACATTTGATTCAATTACAAATGAAGGTGGATTTGGAAACAAAACACAAGTAAGTACATTCCCTTCTGCAGATAGTGGATATGTATATTATGATACACATTGTAATGAAAAAGCAACACCTCAATGGTCTAATAGTAACAGAACTCTTAATTTAAATAATATTACTAAACGTATATCTTGTGATACTTATTTTAAAAAATTAGAAAATGATATAGAAATATATTACGAACTTAGAGATAAAGATGGATTGCATAGTACAAGGGCTACTTCTGTCCCTGCAAGTGGATATACTTTCCAATCTGCACATTGTTCTAATGATGATGCAGTTCCATCATGGGATAGTACTAATAATAAATTAAGTGTTACTAATATTAAAGAAAAAACACTATGTGTAGCATTGTTTAATGCAAATTCTTAATAAAAAAACATTTAACAATGTTTTTTTATTAATTTTTAGAAGAATAAAAAGGAAAGGAGATATCTACTAATATGAATACCAATATGGGTTTAATAGCTTTAAGCTTAGTATATTCATTTTTCTTAAATTGTGTATTTAGATATAAAGCGCAGAATGATACATTTGAAGAAAAAGCTTTTAAAAAGATGATAACTTTAAACTTCTTTGGTTTGCTTGCAGAAGTGTTAATTGGTCTGCTTGTTCCAAAGTATGGAGCAGATAGTCTGGCAGTAAATATAGTATATAAATTGCTTCTAGTTTACTTTGCAGTATTCTTAATATTACTTTTTGAATATAATGTGACTATATCTCTCGAAGAAAAAGAATATCAAAAAAGAAAAGGCTTAATGGCAACTATTAAATATATTTTAATGCTAATAACACTTTTTTTAGCATTGACATTACCAACTCATATAACAGAAACAAATGGAGGATTATATGGTGTTGGCCCAGCTTGTGATGCACTATATCTATTGTCAGCATTGGTTGCAGTCATGTGTTTTGGCGTAATGCTGTATTCACTTGTAACTAAGAAAAAGAAATTAAAAAATTATTTGCCATTATTATGTGTAACAATTGGTTTTGTATTATGTATGATAATTCAAAGCATAGATCGTAGGTGGAATTTAATTACCTCTATGGAAACATTCACATTACTAGCAATGTTCTTTACAATAGAGAACCCAGATATAAAAATAATCGATCAATTAAATATAGCAAAGAATGAAGCAGAAAAAGCAAATAAAGCAAAATCAGACTTTTTATCAAGTATGAGTCACGAAATAAGGACACCACTAAATGCAATAGTAGGATTTAGCGAAGATATACAATCAAGGGCAGATGAAGTACCATATGTAGTAAAAAATGATGCAGATTATATAGTTGAAGCATCAACAACCCTGCTTGAGATAATAGGTAATATACTAGATATAAATAAAATAGAATCATCAAAGATGGAAATAGTAGAAGTACCATATGACTTTAAAAAAGAAATTACAAGCCTAGCAAGGATAAACTCCGTAAGAATAGGAGAAAAGCCAATAGAATTCAATGTATCGCTAGACAGCTCAATACCAGATATGTTATATGGAGATGTAGTACATGTAAAAGAAATAATAAATAACTTGTTATCAAATGCAATAAAATATACAGATGAAGGAAAAGTAAACTTTACTGTAACAGGAGATACAAGAGGAAGTACATGTAACTTAGTAATAACAGTAGAAGATACAGGAAGAGGAATAAAAAAAGAAAGTATAGATAAATTATTTAATAAATTTGAAAGACTTGATGTAGAAATAAACTCAACAATAGAAGGAACAGGATTAGGCTTAGCAATAACAAAAAGTCTAATAGAAATGATGAATGGAACAATATCAGTAGAAAGTGAATACGAAAAAGGAAGTAAATTCATAGTAAGATTACCACAAAAAGTATATGAAGGCCATTCAAAGGGAGAAACAATTGTTTTAAAAGGTGCAAGCAGTAACAATGAAGCAGACTTACCAAAATCAAATATGGAAGGATTGCCAGCAGTAAATACAATGGAAAAAGTTGATTTAAATGCACCAGTAGAAGAAAAAGAAAAACCAATGAATTTCTCAGAGAAATCACTAGAAGACTTTACAAGAAAGACAATACTAGTGGTAGATGATAATATGCTAAATATAAAAGTAGCAGAAAGAACATTAACAAACATGGGATTAATAGTATCAAGTGCAAGATCAGGACAAGAAGCAATAGAGAAAATACAAAATGGAGAAAGTTATGACTTAGTATTACTTGATATAATGATGCCAGAGATGGGTGGAGAAGAAACGCTTAAGAAACTAAAACAGATTCCAGGATATGATATACCAACAATAGCCTTTACAGCAGATGCAGTTTCAGGTGCAGCAGATAAATACATAAAAGAAGGGTTCTTAAGTTATGTTCCAAAACCATTTACAAAAGAACAAATGCAAGAAGCATTAAGTTACTTAAATAAAGATAAATAATCTCCAAAATATGGAGATTTTTTTTGCTTTTTTATCCTCATTGTAGTATTATATTAAACGCATTTGAAAGAGGGGATTTATATGGTAATCGAGGAGGCCAGTATAGACAATATATACTATACAAAAGGGTTAAATAGTTTAATTGCAAAAGATTTAGAAAATGCTAGATTTTATTTTAAAAAAAGTATTGAAGAATATCCAAATGAACCATATGCCTATTATCAGTTAATGCTGGATGCTTTTTTTAATCAAAACTTTGAACTATATAAAAATTACGCAAAAAAACTTTCAATAATTGATAATGGAAAATATATAAAAGAAGCTAAGTACTTAGTATATCTTTTAAAATACATTAAAAATGATATTAAAGTAGAAGACATAACATATGAAGATATAATGGAGAGCAATGATACACCAAATGCAAAAAAAATAAACGAAATAAGAAAACAAGCAATACAAAGAAATATAGGAAAAGCTTTACGATTAAATACAGATTTATATTTTAATGGAATAACTGTATTTGGGATTTTAGAAAAGAAATTATTAGAACGTGCTAAGGATAAAGAACAACATGAATATAATAAAATGCTAGATTTAATAATTATAAGAAAATACTCAGATATTATAAAAGAAATAGATAAATTAGAAGAAGAGGGTATTAATAAAAAAATATATAGATATTTAAAAATATTATCATATGATTATTTAAAACTTAAAAGAACTGGTCATTTAGATAATTTATTTAATAATAAATTTTATAAAACATATTATGATGCTATTGATAGAAAAGATTATAAAGCAGCGCTTAAAATACTTAGTGATTTTAATAAAAGTATAAATGTAAATAATGAGAATAACTTATTACATATTGCGCTTTGTGATATATGCTTTCTAAGAAAACTAACCAAAAAAACACGTATTGCAGAAGAAGAAATGAAAAAACAAAATATTTTTGATAACGAAGTATCAAAAGAACATTTAAAATTAATCCAAAATAGAGGAATAGTAATATTACCAAAAGGAGATATAAATAAACAATTAATGCTTGCTAAAATATATAATGATAATACTGCCTTTACAATCGATGATGAAACAGGTATAGAAAGAGTAGTATTAAAATTTAAAGATCCAAAAAGCGAAAACAAAATTGAAGAAGCAGAAAAGCATTATAAGAAACAAAGATATCCAAAGGCTATAAGAGCTTATTTAAACGTCTTGGAGTGTGGTAAACCTTATTCTAGTTTTGTATATACTAGACTTGGCATCTCATATTTAAAACTTCATGACAAAGAAAAAGCATTGCCATATTTAATAGTTGCTAATGATAGTTTAATAAAAAATAAAGCAAAATACAACTTAATTGATTTAATTAATAAAACAAAAGGTGTATACGCTCCATATCAAGATAAACCTTATACAGAAGTAGAATTAGAAGAGTTTGATAAAAATGTAGAACTAACGGATGATGCAACAATATTTAATAAAGTATATACGTATATTCTTGAAAATAATGTAGACGTAGAAACAGCATCTAAATGTTTAAACTTAGATGAATATCAAACCAATATTGTTAAATTGATGTTTGCAATAGAATTCTACAAACAAAAAGAACATGCAATAGGTGATATGTTTTTAAAATCAATAGACCAAAAATATAAAAATGATAAAATAAGAGAAATGTTAAACGAAATTAATAGTAGAAAGAAATTCTATGCAAATAGAAATGAAGATAAAATGGATTTACCAATAACATTAAAACCTAAAAATTCTAAAAGAAAATAAGAGCTTTTAAGCTCTTTTTTTAATAGACATAATATGCCTAAATATGATAAAATCATATATAGGATATGGTGAGTATATGAGAAGAAAAAAACTAAAAGGAAAATATACTGATATTAAAGTTAGTTCCTTAAAAAAATTTATAAGTAAAAATAAACTAAAACTAATTACCATTAGTTCTTTTCTTGTTGTCTTGGGAACTATACTTTTAATAAACTCACCAAAAGATAATATATTTAAATCAAGTTATAAAAAATTACTTGCTAATAACGGGATATATACCGAAGAAATAAAGAGTATAGATATAACATCAGATGATTATGATGAACCAGGTTCATTTAAAGTAACAAAAAAAGCAGAATGGACTGATTATGGAAAAGCAAAACTAACAATAACTGCGGATTCTATTATAAAAGAAAAAAACAATAACAAAAAAGATATAATTCTTGTTATGGATATATCAGGCTCAATGGAAGGAGAAAAGCTAAACAAAGCTAAAGAAGATGCAATTGACTTAACTAATAAGATATTATCCGATAATAAAAATAAAATGGGACTAATAACATTTGATACAAATGCAGAAATAATATTTGATTTAACAAATGATATAAATACAATAAATGAAAAAATTAATTCATTAACTACCAAAGGTGCTACTAACTACAATGATGCACTTAAAAAGGTAGATAATATGCTTGAAAACTATCAAGAGCAAAAAAACAGGGATTTAATCGTATTATTTTTAACTGATGGAAATCCATGTGAAGATACATCAAATGAGGTATCAACATATAAAATTCTAAAGGAAAAATATCCATCTTTAACTATTCAAGGAATTCAATATGAAATGGGTTCAAATATAACTGAATCATTAAAAAACATAAGTGATAATCAATTTAATGCTAGCATAGATACTTTAGGAAATATCCTTATAGAAGCATCAACTAATCCTGCAGCATTTGATGAATTTATAATAACTGATTTTATAGATACAGACTACTTTGAAGTACCAAACGAAGATGATATAAAACCATCTATTGGATCATATGAAGTAGACGGAAACAAAATAACATGGAATCTAGGAGATTCATATGTAACAGGAAATAAAGCTACTTTAATAGTTAATTTAACACAAAAAGAAAGATATATTGAAGAAGAAGGTTTTTATCCAACTAATGAAAAAGAGACTATAAAATATAAACTTGGAGAAGAAAACGAAACAATAAGTAGTCATGATACACCAGTACTTAAAAACACATATGAAGTTATTTATAATGCTAATGCACCAAGTGGATGTAATATAGAAAATCCAGAAATAGAAAAACAGATGATAAATAAAGTTGTTACTATGAAAACACCAGAACTTTACTGTGACGGATATAAGTTTAATGGTTGGGGAATAGCTAATGATGACGACATAAAATATATAAATAAATCTTCATTTAAAATGCCTGCAAAAAATGTATATGTAAATGCAACATGGTCAAAGCAATCAATAAATAAATCAATGGATGGAACTATCCATGAAAAATCTACATTGTACAAAGTATTAGAAAATGAAACAAAAATAGGAACCTATGCAAGGAAATATTCTGGAGAACATGCAGATGCCTATGATAGAAGTGGCACTAAAAATATATATTATTGGTATGGATCTAACAATACTAATGCTACTGCAATATTAGATAAATTCAATGTAATATTTGGAGGCTTCTGCTGGCAGATGCTTAGAACTACGGATACCGGTGGAGTAAAAATTATATATAATGGAGTTCCGTCAAATGGAACATGTAATAATAGTGGCCCAGCGCAGCAGATAGGAACCAGTAAATTTAATCCTAGTTCTAATTCACCAGCATATGTAGGATATATGTATAACACGGCATATCCATATCAGTCTAAAAATGTAAATCCAACAAATACAGAAACAATGTTATCTAGTACATCACTTTCAACCTCATATTGGTATGCACATGATGCAATATATGGTACGCTAA
>CADBKG010000031.1 GCA_902795215.1 uncultured Erysipelotrichaceae bacterium
TTAGCGTACCATATATTGCATCATGTGCATACCAATATGAGGTTGAAAGTGATGTACTAGATAACATTGTTTCTGTATTTGTTGGATTTACATTTTTAGCTTGATATGGATATGCCGTGTTATACATATATCCTACATATGCAGGAGAGTTATCACTTGAATTAAATTTGCTAGTTCCTATCTGCTGAGCTTTTCCTGTGTTATTACACGTGCCACTTGAATCAGGGATTCCATTATATATCATCTTTACTCCGCCTGTATCTGTAGTTCTAAGCATCTGCCAGCAGAAACCTCCAAATATTACATTGAATTTATCAAGTATTGCATTAGCATTTGCATCATTAGATCCATACCAATAATAAATATTTTTACTCCCACTTTTATCGTAAGCATCTGCATGCTCGCCAGTATATGTTTTAGCTTTTCCGTTCCTTGTGTTTGCTTCATTTTCTAGAACTTTATATAATGTAGTTTTTTCATGAATCGTTCCATCCATTGATTTATTTATTGATTGCTTTGACCAGGTTGCATTTATATATACATTTCTTGTAGGCATTCTAAATGAAGTTTTGTTAATATATTTTATGTCCTCTTCATCTTTGATTACCCATCCCTTAAATGTATATCCTTCACATGATAATTTAGTTGTTTTAATGTTTACTACTTTATTTATTTCATGTTTTTCTGATTCCGGATTTTCTATATTGCATCCTTTTGGTGCATTAGTATTATAGATGACTTCATAAGTGTTTTTAAGTACTGGTGTATCATGACTACTTATTGTTTCGTTTTCTTCTCCAAGTTTATATTTTATAGTCTCTTTTTCGTTTGTAGGATATAATCCTTCTTCGTCAAGATATCTTTCTTTTTGAGTTAAGTTAATTGCTAATTTAGCATTGTTTCCTGTCACATATGAATCTCCTAGATTCCATGTTATTTTGTTTCCATCTAGTTCGTACGAACCAATAGATGCTTTTATATTGCTTTCGTCTGGCATTTCAAAATAGTCTGTATCTATATAATCAGTTATTATAAATTCTTCATATGAGGCAGGATTTGTCGATGCTTCTATAAGAATATTTCCTAAAGTGTCTATGCTTGCGTTAAATTGTTTATCACTAATATTTTTTAAAGCCTCAGTAATACTTGAGCCCATTTCATATTGAATTCCTTGAATTGTTAAAGATGGATACTTTTCTTTTAATATTTTGTGTGTTGATACTTCATTTGGGGTATCTTCGCATGGATTACCATCTGTTAAAAATAATACGATTAAATCCCTATTATTTTGTTCTTGATAGTTTTCAAGCATATTATCTACTTTTTTTAATGCATCATTATAGTTAGTAGCACCTTTGGTAGTTAATGAATTAATTTTTTCATTTATTGTATTTAAATCATTTGTTAAACTAAATATAATTTCTGCATTTGTATCAAATGTTATTAGTCCAATTTGATTTTCTTGATTTTTAAGAATTCTATTAGCCAAATTTATCGCATCTTCTTTAGCTTTATCAAGTTTATTTCCTTCCATTGATCCTGATATGTCCATAACAAGAATTATATCTTTTTTGTTATTGTTTTTTTCTTTTATAATAGAATCCGTAGTTATTGTTAGTTTTGCTTTTCCATAATCAGTCCACTCTGCCTTTTTAGTTACTTTAAATGAACCTGGTTCATCATAATCATCTGATGTTATATCTATACTTTTTATTTCTTCCGTATATATTCCGTTATTAGCAAGTAGTTTTTTGTAACTGGATTTGAAGATATTATCTTTTGGTGAGTTTATTAAAAGTATAGTTCCTAGGACAACAAGAAAAGAACTAATTGTAATTAGTTTTAGCTTATTATTTTTAATGAATTTATTTAAGGAACTAACTTTAATATCAGTGTATTTTCCTTTTAGTTTTTTCCTTCTCATATGCTCACCATATCCTATATAAGATTTTATCATAAATAGGCATGGTATGTCTATAACAAAATAGTCATAATTTGCTTATTTTAAGGTAAATAAAAAAAGCTGATAAGCTTTTTGTTATTCTAATTCAGATGTAATACTTATAAAGAAATCTTTATTCCAAACATTAATCTTTTGAGTATCTTTAATAAAAGGTGATACGTCATTCTTTGCATCTTCATAATTAATGCTATTGAATTTATCTATTAGTAATTTTTTCAAAGTATCAATATCAAATTCACTACTTTCATCAATATAATTTGAGTCTATTAATTTATTTTTTAGTAATTCCAAATTAATTTTTGATTTCATAGCAATAAAGAAAATATAATCATATAAATCTCTTCCTTTTGTTCTGTTTTTCCAATTACGACATAAGATTGCATGAATTTTACCTGCAAATAAAGATTCTATATCGTACATTTTTACTTGATGAGGACTAGGCAACAATTTATATTTTATATCATATGTTGCGCCACTAGGTGGATTAATATCAACTTCAAATTTAATTTTTATGTTTTTAAATAAATGACTATATTCTTGATTTTTTTCATCAGGGAAAAATTTTAATATATGTTCTAATGTATCTCCCTTAAGAAAGGCAGATGTAATATTTGAATCAACTTTTTTTTGCTTAGTGTTTACCTCTAGATTTAAACCATATGCTTTTAATTCTTTTTCAATAAATTTGAAATATTTACTCAAATCAAAATTTTTATTAGGATTTATAAGTGCAAAATCAAGGTCTTCTGAAAATCTATCTAAATTATAAAATATTCTAAGTGCAGTTCCTCCATAAAAAGCTGCGTCATTAAAAAAATTACCCCTTGATAATCCTGATAAAACTATTTCCTGTATAATTTCTTTTAAAGCATTTATTTCATCATTGATATTTTTAGGTTCATATTTGTCAAGCATTTGTTTTATTATATTATTCATTTTTGTTTCTCCTTAAGTACTTTGATAGTAATCTAACATTTTTAGAGTGATATAAAAAGCTAAGATTATATATTGTATCACTATTTAATTTTTGAAATTCCATTTCATCTATTCTTAAATCTTTAAAAAGCATATTTTCAAGCTCTTGATAGTTATTAATAGTTTTTAAAGTATATAATTTATCGCATAAAGCTTTTTCAGGACTAGCGATTTGATAGGAATACTCTCCTTCTATTTTTAATATTATTTCTTTAGAATATGCACTTATAGGTATATCTCTATATGTAAATGTTCCAAAATCGGTAATATATTTTTTTGTTTTCTTTTTTTGTGTTGTCGCACAAGTTACTGTTTCTACTCTTTCAGGTATTAGTCCATAAGAAGATAGCGCATACTCAAAAGAGATATAGGATGGTCCATATATACTTCCTGCTAATAAATAAGCAGGAGTATTTGGATTAGTTTCATATAATCCTGTAATAATTTTAAAGAGTTTTCCATCTTTAATATCCCTACTTATCTTATTATTTTTATTAGAGTATTCATTTAGGTTTTCTTTTGCAATTTCATTAGTTATTATCATATTTGCACCTCTTAATACCATTATATGGTATTTGCTGGCGCAAATCAAGCATTTTTTTGCAAAATAAAAGAGCTTATTCGCTCTTATTTTTGAATTTAATTTCTATTGGAGTTCCACTTAATTCAAAGTTATCTCTTAATGTGTTTTCTAAATATCTAGCATAACTAAAATGAACTAGTCCTTTATTATTAACATTAAGTACGAATTTAGGTGGATTTGTGCTTTCTTGATGTGAGAAATATATTTTAAGTCTTTTACCTTTGTATGAAGGTGGTTTATGCATTATTTGGGCTTCATTTAAGACTTCATTTAAAACACTTGTTTTAATTACCCTTGATGCATTTTCATATGCTGATATTATTTCTGGCATTAAAGTATGTAATCTTTTTTTAGTTTTAGCACTTAAGTATACAACTTTAGCATAAGAAGCGAATTTAAAGTTTTCTTTAATTGCTTCTTTCCATATTTTTAAACCTTCTTCTTTATTTTCAACTAAATCAAATTTATTAACTGCTATTACTAAAGCTTTTCCTGCATCTATTGCATAAGATGCTATATGTTTATCATGTTCTATAATGCCTTCTTCTGCATTTATTACAAGCACGCAGACATCTGATTCATCTATTGCATTTAGTGTTCTAATTAAGCTGTATTTTTCAACTGATTCAAATATTTTACCTTTTTTTCTAAGGCCTGCAGTATCTACAACAATATAATCCTCACCATTATATGAAAACTTAGTGTCTATTGCATCTCTAGTAGTTCCTGGGACATCTGATACTATTACTCTTTCTTCATTTAAGAGGGCGTTTGTTAAACTGCTTTTTCCAACATTTGGTCTTCCAATAAAGCTGAATCTAAGTGTTCCATCCTTTGGAATATCAGGCGTTTCATTAAAATCTTTAGTTATTTCATCTAGTAATTTATCTATTCCTCTAGAATGAAGAGTACTTATAGGAATAAGTGTTTCAAATCCTAGTTCGTAGTAATTATAAATATTTTCTTCTCTTTTTTCATTATCTAGTTTATTAACTGCGACTATAACCTTTTTAGCATTTTTAGATAGTATTCTTGCAATAGTTTTATCATTTTCATTTAAATCTGTTAAACCATCTATTACAAATACGCATACATCTGCTTCTTCTATAGCCATTTCAGCTTGCATTTTTATAGAGTCATTAAATGATAGTTTGCTTATATCTATACCACCAGTATCAATTAGTCTAAAAGTTTTATTTTTGTATGTTACTGTTCCATATATTCTATCTCTAGTAATACCTGGATCATCTAATATTATAGATTTTCTTTCTTTAATAAGTTTATTAAAGAGTGAACTTTTTCCTGTATTTGGTCTTCCTACTAAACAAACTGTTTTCATAATAACAACTCCTTTCTATTCATTTACTAAATAATCTTCTAAAATATCATATATTTCTTGTTTTCCTTTTTTATTAACTGAAGAAAAGTAAACTATTTTATCATTATCTTCTAGTTTTATAGTTTCATTTATTATTTTTTCTTGTTTAACTCTTTGTTTCATATTAACTTTATCGAATTTAGTTGCAACAACTACTACTGGTATTTTATAAAATTTTAAATAATGATACATAAGAATATCATCTTCTGTTGGTTTTATTCTAAAATCGATAAGCATAAATACACATTTTAAATTGAATCTTGTTTTTAAATAATCTTCTATCATTAAACCAAATTTCTTTTGAGTTGGTTTATCTACTTTAGCATATCCATATCCTGGTACATCTACTAAGTAAAAATTATTGTTTATATGATAGAAATTAAGTGTTTGTGTTTTACCTGGAGTACTACTTGTATGAGCATAATTTTTTCTATTAATAATAGTATTAATAAAACTACTCTTACCTACGTTACTTCTACCAACTAATAAAAATTCTGGTTCTAATTTTTCTGGATATTGATCCATTCTGACTGCAATATGTGATAAATCTACTGATTCTATTTTCATATATGCCTCCTCGCACTTAAGATTATATAGGAAGTTACTAAAAAAATCAAATTTTTGACGTCAAATTCATAAAAAGTTTTATAAAAGGATTAATATAATGTGGAAAAAAAAGATTTTATTTAGTATAATATTGCTGGTGATTAAATTGTTATACCCTAACGGTAATAAAAAAGAGTATAAAAAAAATATCATTAATTATAAGAACCGTGGTATGGAGCTTGAGTCACTTATAAATGAAGCGAATGAATATTATTTAGAAAAAGATACTGCTTTAATTTATAAAAAACCCACTCCTATTGGACTTATAGATGTAGATTATAAAGAAGGTATTATTAAAAAAGCATACTTTAAAGAGAAATCTACTTTAGATTATAATGGTATTTATAAGGGAAAGTATATTGATTTTGATGCTAAGGAATCACATATTAGAACTTCTTTCCCATTATCTTATATACATACTCATCAAATTAATCATATAAAAAAAGTAATTGATCATGGAGGTATATCTTTTTTGATAATATATATAAATGATATGTATTATATTTTAAAGGGTGAAGATTTGATTTCTTTTATAGAAACAAATACTAGAAAAAGTATTCCTTATGATTATATTAAAGAAAAGGGATATAAAATAGATTTAACACTAAGGCCAACTTTAAATTATTTAAAAGTGCTAGATGATATTTATTTTAAAGGAGAGAGCTTATGAAAAAAACAAGTAAGAGTAAAAAGGAACCAAAAGAAAAAGTAAAGAAAACAAGAAAAAGTAAAACCAATACTAAAAAGAAAGGTTTTGGACGCATAGTACTTATTGCAATAATGGGTATTTTGATATTTTTTGCATCGTGCGCTCTAGTTTTTGCATTATATATAATTATTACTTCACCTAAGTTTGATGTTAATAAATTATATTCATCATCATCATCAATAATACTAGATTCGGATGGGAATGCGATTGCAGAACTAGGTGTACAAAAGCGTGATAATGTAACATATGATGAGCTTCCAGATGTTTTAGTAGATGCAATAGTTGCAACTGAGGATTCAAAGTATTTCCAACATAATGGTGTAGACTTAATGCGTTTTACTAAAGCTGTTATTGGACAACTTGCAGGACAAAGTGGCGCTGGTGGTGCTTCTACCCTAACCATGCAGGTTGTAAAAAATACATATAATGGACGTGAGTCAAGTGGTATTAAAGGTATTATACGTAAGTTTAAAGATATATACATGGCAGTATTTAAAGTAGAAAAAGCTTATACTAAACAAGAAATAATTGAATTCTACGTAAATCAACCATTCCTTGGTAGTCAAAGCTATGGTGTACAACAAGCGAGTGAAACATACTTTGGAAAAGATGTAAGCGAACTTAACTTATCAGAAGCTGCACTTCTTGCAGGTTTATTCCAAGCACCTTCTGCATATGATCCTTATTATTATCCAGAAGCTGCACAATCAAGAAGAAATATAGTATTAAGCTTAATGGTAAGACATAAATATATAACTAAAGAAGAAGCTGATATTGCAAAATCTATTCCAGTATCAGACTTATTAGTTGGACAACATGAAATTGATTCAGAATATCAAGGATTTATTGAAACAGTTGTAAATGATGTTATAAAGAAAACTAAACAAAGTCCTTATACAACTTCAATGACAATATATTCAACTATGAAAAAATCAAAACAAGATGCAATAAATGATTTATACGCAGGTAAAACTTATACTTGGGTTAATGATACTGTTCAATGTGGTATTGCAGTAACTTCTGCAAAAGATGGTTCAGTAGTTGCAGTAGGTACAGGAAGAAACAGAAATGTTAAGATGAGTTATAACTACGCTACTGATATTAAAAGACAACCAGGATCAACAGCTAAACCAATATTTGACTATGGTCCTGCAATGGAATATGCTGGTTGGGGAACAGGAACAACAGTAAATGATAATCCTTATAAATATAGTAATGGAACACCAATACATGACGTAGATGGAAGATACATGGGAATAATGACAGCGAAAACTGCACTAGCAAAATCAAGAAATATTCCAGCATTACAAGCCTTCCAAGCTACAAGTCAAACTGATAAATATGAATTTGTTACAAACCTTGGAATTACACCAGAATTACATAGTGGTCAAATCTTAGAGAGTAGTTCAATCGGTGCATTTACAGGAGTTAGTCCACTAGAACTAAGCGCTGCATATGGTGCCTTTGCTAGAGGTGGATATTATATTGAACCTTATACATTTACTAAAATAGTTTATAATGATACAAAAGAAACTTATACATATACTCCAACAAAGAAAAAGGCAATGAGTGAAGAAACGGCCTTTATGATTAATATGATACTTACATATGCTGTTACAAGTAATAATATTTCTGCAGGTTCTGTAAGTGGAACAAACATTGCAAGTAAAACTGGTACAGCAAGTATTGATTATAAAGCTATGGGACTTCCATCAAGCGCAATTAGTGATGCATGGCAAGTAGCCTATTCACCAGATTATGCTATTGCAACATGGTATGGTTATGATACTTCTACTAGAGATAAATACCTAACAGAATCTGAAGGATGGGCAGCAAGAAGACTTATTACTCATGCATTAGTCGCTGGAATAATGGAAAAGAATTCTACTTGGAAAAAACCAGATGGTGTTGTTCAAGTAACCATTGAAATCGGTAGCATCCCTACTCAACTTGCAAATGCTTATACACCTGCTAATCTAAAAAGTGTAGAATACTTTAGAAAAGGAACAGAACCTACAGAAACTTCTAATAGATATTCACAATTACCAAATGTAACTAACTTATCTTATACTGCTGTAACAAACGTTGTAACTCTTTCTTGGAGCGCAATTAATCCTCCTGAAGTAACAGAAGCACAAGCAGCAATGTATGGAAATCTAGAATATGATATATATAAGAAAGGTTCAGATGGTAACCTAACAAAAATAGCATCTACTACAAGCACATCGTATACTACAAAAGTTGATAGTCCATCTACAACATTCGTTGTAAGGGCTGCGTACTCTTCATATAAAACTAATGCAAGTAGTGGTGTTGAAGTAACAGTTAAAATAGATTCGATAATTTCAGGTGGTGGCGCTGACGAACAAGAAGGCGGAGATACAGAAAACCCTGAAGGTGGAAATAACGAACAAAACGGACAATAAAAAAAGCCTTATTAAATATAAGGCTTTTTGCATGCATTGTTTTTAAAAGGACAATTATCACAACTTGGTTTTTTTGCAGTACAGTAATGTCTTCCAAATAAAACAAGTTGCAAATGTAATCTTCCCCACTTATCTTTTGGAAACTTTTTTTCTAATTTCTTTTCTATTTTAATTACGTCATCTTTTTCTTTTGCAAGTCCAAGTCTTTTTGATACCCTTGTAACGTGTGTATCTACTGCAATAGCAGGCTCATTAAAAAGCTCACTAAAAACCACATTAGTTGTCTTATGCCCTACTCCTGGTAGTGATTCTAGATATTTTCTATCATGAGGAACAATGCCGTTATAATTTTCTAGTAAAGACTTTGAAATTTCTTTTATAAACTTTGCTTTTTTATGATATGTACCAACAGATCTTATTATTTTTATAATATCTTCTTCATTCATATTAGCAAGTTCTTCTAATGAATACTTAAACAATTCCTTAGTAACGATATTTACTCTTTTATCAGTAGATTGTGCACTAAGCATTACTGCAAGTAATAATTCATAATCTTTATTATAATCCAAAGCACATTTTGGATCAGGAATTAATTCATCTAATCTTTTTAAAATTTCATCACTCTTCATCGTCTAACCAATTATAATCGAATAACTCATCACTTTGTTTTCTAGATGTTTTTCTTTTCTTTAAATATACGTTTACGTCTTTCGCTGTTTTAAAGCCGTTTTTAGCCCATTCTCCAAGTATTGCATCAATATACCTAAGCGTAAGTGTTCCATTGAATATTGCTTCTTTTAAAGCCTCTCTAATGAGTTCTTCACTTATACCTTTATTTATCCAATTATTAATTAATTCATATTCCATAGATGAAAGCGGTCTACCAAATTCATTTTCAAATGCATTAAATATATTATCTTTAGTTATTTCACGAGATTTTTCACTTAAATCCATTGCAATAGATTCATAAAAAGGAGTTAAATCAATTATTTCTTCTATTTTTCCATCTTTATTTTTTTGCATTTTAATATTTACTAGCTCTTTATTGCATATATTTTCAAACGCTTTCATTATTTCAGTATCTTCCATCCCAAATTTACTTTTTATTTCATCTATATCAAGTATAGGATGAGTATTATTACCACAAAAATAAATGATTAAAATAGTTTCATCTAAAGTAAGATTATTAAGCTTAATAGCTTTTAATATATCTTCGCCAATAACAAAGTTTTGCTTTTGATATAATCTTACAATAGTATCTCCCATTTTAATCACTTCCAATTCTTAATTATATATTTTTTTAATATCCCTTTTTTATTACTTAGTTTACCTTCTAATATTTCTTCCACTAGTTTCTCTTTAACTTTATCAATTTCTATAAAGTCTTCCGGCATTAACTTTTTAATTTCTAAACTATCTATATCTAGTTCGTCTTTTGAATGCAAGACCATTTCACTATTTAATTTAGCGATAGTTTCTTTAGAAATCTTTAATATTTGACTTGCTATAAATGAATCATAGTATCCATATTTAAATATAGTAAGTTTATCAACCCTTTTGCTTGCAACTATTTCTCTAATATTAGATATTCTCTCTTTTTCTAACTTAGTAAATGAATAATTATCACTAAAATCAATCTGTGCCCACATACCAATAAGATCATTAACTTTTACAATCTTATCATAATCGATTTCGAGTACTTCTGTAAGCCCTAAAGTCTTAAGAAGCATTAAACCATTGATTACATTATTACTAATTAATATCTTCCCTATTTCTTGTTTCTTTCTATCATAGGAAATATTATTAAATAGTTTTTTATTATTTAAAATAAAGATTAATTCCTCATCATTTATTTTAAAATTATAAACAATTGCAAATCTAAGGGCCCTAAGCATTCTAAGAGGATCTTCTTTAAACTTTTTAGATGGTTTTAACACTGATTTAATAATTTTCTTTTCTAAGTCCTTTTGCCCATTAAGTAAGTCTATTATATCACCTTTTGAGTTAAGACAAATAGTATTAATAGTAAAATCTCTTCTTAATAGATCTGTCTTTAAATCTTTAACATATGCTAGCTTTTTTGGTTTATGTCCAATATAATGACTTTCTTTTCTAAATGTTGTTATATCTATGTTGTATTTATCGGTTTTAATGTTAATTACACCTAAATTATCCTTAGCTTTAGTATCAAAGATATTAGATACTTCTTTTGGTTTAGCATTTGTTGTAATATCTATATCGCTTGATTCAATGTTAAGTAGTTTATCCCTAACATATCCCCCAACGATATAAGCTTCATATCCATTATCTTCTAACTTTTTTAAATAATCAAGTATATCCATAAATAACCATCTTTCCTAAAAAGCATACTTATTATATCATTAAAAATAAAACATTTAAAGATATATTTAAAAAAAAGAAGCAAATGAACTAGTCAAGTAAAAATAGACAGTTTATAAAAAAGAGCATTAAAACCCTGATTCAATTTTATACTGAATTGGGGTTTTATAATTTAATGAAT
>CADBKG010000032.1 GCA_902795215.1 uncultured Erysipelotrichaceae bacterium
TGACTATAAAAGTTCAAATGAGGTATTATTAAGTATATAAAAATCTTACGTTTTAGGTAATGAAATGTGCGGACACTTAATATTTCCATTTATAAATATGTTAATAAGCATAAAAAAATCTACACATTTCTATTACATTATGTTATAATATCTACCGAAGAAAAATGCATATTATATATTTGGGAGATGTAAATATGAAACAAGAAACAAAAATTCATCAAATAAAACAAGAATTAGAAGAAAAAAAACTTAGACTAAATGCTCAGTTAGAGTCTGTAAATCACGAAATAACTAGATTACAAGATCAATGTACTCACAAAATTGTTGTTAAATTCGCTCAGGAAGATGAAGAAATTGGTGAAATACATCTATATTATTGCCCATCATGTGGTAAAAAAGAGAATACATATATACATTATAACTTAAACAAAACATGTTTCAAAAATTCTAAATTAATTGATTTAACAGAACTAAAAATTGATAGTTATAATAATACATTGAACATGGTACAAGAAGAAGTTTTTGAACATCCAGAGTATTATTATAATGATGAGACAACAACAGAACAATTATCTGAAACAATGAGTAAAATGATAAAATTCAAGAATAGTAAAAATAATAAAGTCAAAAGAATAAGAAATATATAAAAGAAAAAAACTCGAATTAAATCGAGTTATTTTTTTATGGTAGCGAGAGAGGGGATTGAACCCCCGACCTATCGGGTATGAACCGATCGCTCTAGCCAGCTGAGCTATCTCGCCAGAAAAACATAGGCAATGCAATAATAACATAACATTACAAAAATTTCAAGCCTATTTCTATTTTTTCCAAAAAACAAATCCAACTTACTTTTCAGACTTTTTACTTTTTGTTTTTTTAGTTTCTTTTGTTTCTACTTCTTCACTTTTTATTACTTGTTTATTTTTATAAGTACCGCAGTTTTTGCAAACTCTATGTGCTTTTATTACTTCACCACAATTTGGACATGTAGTAGTAGCTTTTGCAGAAAGTGCTAAATGAGCTCTACGAGTTGCTCCTCTTGTCTTTGATACTTTTCTAGCAGGTACTGCCATAATATCACTCCTTTTCACTTTAGACTTTGTCGTCTTTGCTCTATAAATTATACACTATATTTTCTTAAAATACAAGAAAATTTATTAATTTTGCTTAATTTGACTTAAAAAATTCTTTGGTTTAAGAAAAAGTCCAGTATATTTTAAATAATAATCTTCTAAAAACTTATTTATTTCACTACTATTCTTATCTTGAATATTAAGTTCCTTTATTTTTGAAATATCTACAAAATTAAACATTCTAAGTAATTTTACGGTTTTTTCATCAGTTATATACTCATTTGTATAACAATTTTTACAAATATATCCTCCAGCATCGCTATTTACTGTAACTATATCTTTAGAGTTTCCACATATAGCACAACAATCAAGTATTGGAGAAACCCCTAAAAAAGATAGATATTTTAATTCTACAATATTAGTAATTAAGCCCGGAGAAAACTCGTGATTTATTTTTAATAATGCAGATTCAAGAATACTAAATATTTCTTCGCTTTGATTTTGCTTGATAACTTGTTTAGCAAGATCTATTAGATACGAACAATACCCTATTTTTATTAAATCAGTTTTAATATTTTTTAAGTCATCTATAACATCAACTTCAGTTAAAGTAGATAATCCATCTTCTTTATAATTAATATAAAAATAACCATATGTAAGTTTCATAGATACGCTTCTTAACTTTGATTTATAATTTCTACATCCTTTAGAAATTACCCCAATTAATCCATATTCTGAAGTTAAAATATGAAGTATCTTACTTGACTCACTATAATTTGTATCACTAATTATTATTCCTTTCACTTTTGTTTTGTTCATTAACTTCTAAAATCTCCATTTCTTTATACATCATATAGTATTTTATATCCCCTGTTAATCTAAACAAATCCCATATTTTATCTTTCATCTATATCACCTATTATTATAGTGATACAATTTTATAAATCATTTTCATTTATTTTTAAAAATTCAAACATTTCTTCTTTGTTTTTCCAATTTTCAATAGTTTTAACATATAATTCTAAATATACTTTAATGCCTAAAAACTTCTCTATATCATCCCTTGCATAACTACCAATTTTCTTTAACATTGATCCATTTTTACCAATTATAATTCCTTTTAAATTTTTTCGATCTACAACAATAAGAGCATTTATATTACATATTCCTTTTTTAAACTCAAGCCTTTCCACTACACAAGTAACTGCATGAGGTACTTCTTCCTTTGTGAGATTAAGAATCTTTTCCCTTATTATCTCACCAATCATAAATGCCTCATCAACATTAGTAATTACATCATCATTAAAGTATTTAATACTATCAGGCAAATGCTTTTTAATAGCTTTTATAAGTTCGTCAGTATTTCTATTTTTTAAACCTGAAATAGGTACAATTTCTAAGAAATCATATAAATCTTTTAATTCTACTATTTGATTAATAAGTTTTTCGTTATTAATCAGGTCTATTTTATTGAGAACTAGAATAACTTTTTTCTTATCATTTTTTAATCTTTCAAGGATTTTTTGATCACCTTTACCAAAACCACCTTCTGCATCTACTAAAAAAAGAACAATATCATTTTCAAATGATGAATATGCCTTTTTATTTAAATGAGAATCTAGTTTATCAAGAGTTTTACCAATCCCCGGTGTATCAATAAATACTATTTGAGCATCTTCTTCATTATATATTCCATATATTATATTTCTTGTAGTTCCAGCTTTATCAGAAGTTATAGCAATTTTTTTATTAATTAAACTATTAATTAAAGTAGATTTACCAACATTTGGTCTACCTACAATACTTACAAAACCACTTCTCATAGTATGTCTCCTAAAGAAAAAGGATATGGACATAGTTCATTCATAGAATACTTTTCATAGTTACCCTCAGTGTCATATATATATATTTTTACATTCTCATCAAAAAATTCAGCAAATGTTTGTCTACAAATAAAACATGGCATTGTGTTTGAAGTAGAGCCTAAAATATGAATTTCTTTAAAATCTTCTTTCTTTTCCCCTTCACTAAGTGCTTTAGTTATTGCAACTCTTTCAGCACATATACTAGCACCATATGAAGCATTTTCAACATTAACACCAAAATACTTTTTATTATTTTTTGTAACCAAACAACTACTTACTTTAAAATTAGAATATGGACTATAGCTATTTTTTAAATACTCTTTTAATTCCTCAAACATACTTCCTCCTTAAAAAAGTTCAATTATGTGTGGCATAAATATAATTATGCCTATTACTAAAGCAAATAGCGAAGCAACAAGAAGTGCAGCGCTTGCACAATCTTTTGCCACCTTTCCGTACTTACTTTTTTTATCACCATCATGTAAATCTACTACTGCTTCAATTGCTGTATTAATAAGCTCTAAAGGTAAAATAATAGCAATTAAAAGTATTATAGTAAGTTTTTCCATATAACCTATTTTAAAAATAAATCCCATGACTATAGCAATTATTCCTAAAAACAGCATCACTATAATATTTTGTTCATGATAAAAGGAATACTTTATACCTTCAAAGGCATAAGTAAAGGACTTAATAAATCTTTTAAGACTTTTTTTATCTTTGTCCACCTAAAATCAACTCCTGTTTTCCAAACATTATCTTTTCATCTTCTTTATTCATATGATCGTATCCTAACAAATGTAAAAGTCCGTGTACTGCTAAAAAGGATATTTCTCTAGTTAAAGAATGGCCATATTCTTCTGCTTGTGACATTGCTTTTTCGACTGATATGTAAATATCACCTAAAACTCTTCCTTTCAAAGAAAAATTTTCATCTTTTTCATCTTCCAAAGCAAAACTTATTACATCAGTTTCCTTTTCTATACTACGATACTTTGTATTTATTTCCTTTATGTTTTTATTATCGGTTAAAATAACATTAAATAAAGCACCTTGTACATGTTCTTCTTTCAAACACTTTTTTAAATATTTCTTCATCATTTTAAGTTCATTATTTATTTTATAATTTGTTTCATTATAAATAGTAAATTTATTCAAGGAATTAAAAACCATATTAAACCTCCAAGCACTATTACAGAAATTATATCCCAAAGTATATCTTTTTTTAAAAAGTTTGGTAATTTTGACCCCCATTTTTCAAATAATCTATAAATAAAATAACCAAGCAAACAACCCAAAACATTAAGTATTATGTCATCTACATCAAATACTCTACCTATTAAAAACTGAATTACTTCAATAGATAATGATGTTATAAAGGCAATTATAGCTACTAATATAGGCTGTTTTAAATCGACATACTTAGCAATAAATATACCATATGGTACAAAAAGCAACATATTACCAAAAATATTTTTATAAAAAACCCCAGTTCCTAATTCATATCTAAGTATTTCTTTAAAAGGAACAAAATTATGAGATGACCAACTTACATCTTGAAATGTAACTACATAGAATAAACATAAAATATAAATTATAAAACTTAGTTTCAATAATTCTTTATGAATAATAAGTCTTTTTTTATTTACTATTAAATCAGTTGACCTCAAAAGTACTGCAATTATAACCGCCATTACAATAGTAGGCCATGTATATTTTAAAAGTGAAATAACCTCAATTCTAAAGCCTTCAATCATATATTACTCATCCTTTTCTTCTACTATTTCCTTAATATCTCTTTCCTCTGCTATATCTTCATAACATCTAAAGAAAACTTCTATATACATTTTACCATTTTTAGTATATTTTTTCAAAGTTTTTTGAGACATAATATACTCATCTTTTTCAAGAGTTTTATTAATTTCTTTTTTTGCTTTAGTTTCAAGTACTTTTTGAAGTTCTATATTTTTATATTTTTTCTTTTTTAAAGAATATTTCTTTTCTTTGTCTAATAATAGTGAAAATGTATTATTCTTAAATAAAACACTATTCTTCTCTAAATCTATTTTTCTAGGAATTGAAATTATATTTATTTTATAATTATTTATTTTCAATTTTAAACTTTCTTTACCTTTAGTTTTTTCTTCTGCATCAGTATAGCTTAAATTTTTATTTGTTTTTACAATATACCATACTTCTGCATATACTTTGCCACTTGCTCTTACTTTACCTGCTACTTTTTCATTTCTAAAAATATTACCACTTATAATTACTTCACCTTTTTTTACATAATCATCAATATTTTTCATAAGCTGTCCTTTTCTAGAATAGACTTTTCTAATATAACCATTTTTAGAAGCCACTATATCTTTGAAATCATTAGTTTCTTTATTATCTTTATTTAATCTTTCTATTACTTTAACATGAAGAGTCACGCCTTTTTGCTCAAGTGAAATCCATTCTATTTCATTTAAGTTATTGTTTTTTATTTTAGTGCCTACTTCTTTTAACTTTTTATAACTTTTTTTCGGAGTATATAAAGTCATTCCATTACTTATAAGTTCTTCCTTTATATCTTTCTTAAGTTTACTATTATCAGACTCAATATTTATAAATAAAATTAAATTAGACATAAAAATGATAAAAAAAACACTTATAACAAAAACAAGTAATGATACTTTATTTTTTTGATATAACTGCCAAAGTCTATTTTTACCAGAAGTTTTAACAATATCAACTTTATAAGAAGTCCTGATACCTTTTATTTTTTTATAGTCTTCATATGATACTTTTACTAGTATTTCGTCTTTATTATATTTAATTTGTTCCATATTTATTTTTTGTTTTATAAAGGTGCCTAACAGTTTTTTAGGATTCTTTCCTTTAATTGATACCCAAAAATAATTTATCATTTAATCACCCAAATCTATAGTTTTTATTTCTCCTTCAATTCGTACTTCATTGTTTTCTAAACGTGTAATACTTAAAGACTCACCTTTTACTTTTATAGTTTTGTTTTTTGCTTTAATTAGGACTTGATTATCTTCAAAAATTAAAATTTCCTCATAATTATTAATATTCATACAATTATCTATTAGTGTGATTCTAAGTTTTTTATCATAAATTATATTAGTTAAATCCCTAAACATAACTTCTCCTCTTATTAAAGAATATGAAAAAAATAAAAAATAATGATTTTAAAAAAATAGACTAGATTTCTCTAGTCTATTTAATACAATTTGAAATTTCTCTTAAAAAGGATCCAAAGTATATACCTAATATATTAATAAAATATAGTATTTTCACAACTATTGGTATCGATAAAATAGATAATATTACTTTAAATATTTGTCTTATATTTAGTTTTTCTACAATTGACATAGTTTTCTTTTTCTAAATCTTCTCATAGCGCCTCCAAAATCTTGGCCAAATCCATATACAGTTTTAAAAGCAGAAGTAAAAGCATTTATTATAGTACCTGATATAGATCTTCCTCCAATAATATTTTGAAGCTCTCTTTTGGATAACTTATCTGCGACATCTAGGTGGTCTTGCATAGCCATCAACTGCTCCTACTCCGAAGATTAAACCTGCTAAAGCTCCGATTACTGCCCAAACAGATACTCCTCCGGTTATTTGTTCTAATTCTTTATTATTTAATTTCATGTATTCTACCATCCCCTTCTAATTTGAATTTTTTATTAAATAAATTAGTATTACTGTTTCTATGAGATATCATAATTACTATCTTATCTTTATACTCTGCAAATATATTTTCCAGTATTTCCCTTTCCTCTAAAATTGAAATTTCATTGAATACTTCATCCAGAATTAAAACATCTTTAAAATGTAATAATCCTCTAGCTAAAATTAGTTTTTTTCTTTCTCCACCACTTAAATTACTACCATTTTCTTCAATTTGATAGTTATAATCAATATTGTTTCTTTCCATAAATTTATCAAGTAACGTAATTTTACTAACCTTTTCAATTTTTTCCTTAGAAGATTCTACTAGTTCTAAATTTTTTAGTATTGTTCCAGGAAACAAACTTTCATTTTGTCCTATATAAGTAATATTTTCTCTTATAAATGATAAATCAAAGTCTTTAATATCAATATCATCTATTAATATACTTCCTTCATTTGGGGTGTTATAACGAAGCAAAAGTTTCATAAGTGTAGATTTACCAATTCCTGATGATCCAGTTATATAAATCTTATCATTTTTTTCTATTTTAAAATTAATACTTTTTAGAACATTTAAGTTTTCTCTTTCATAGGTAACATTATTAAAAGATATATTGTTAATCTTACTAAAATTAGTCTTAACAAACTTTTCCTTTTCAACATCTAAACAATCTAATATTCTACTAGTAGAGGTTTCATATACTTTATACATTGATATGCTTTCATTAATATTACTAATAAGCCCAATGATAAGATAAAATATTGAAGAAAAAAGCACTACATCAAGTATATTAATACTACTTTTTTGAATGAGGAATAAAGATATAAAAATAAATGTTAAATAAGAAATATCAGTTAGAAGTGAAATTAATAAATTATAGTTATAATACTTTTTATTATATATTTTATCTTTTTCTAATGAATCATTATACTTTTTAGAAAGAATATTATTTATTCTATTACTAAGATTTAAATTTTTAATAGTTTCAAATGATGTAAAATAATTAATTAAAGAAGAACTATAATTAATTTTACTTATTTTCAGTTTAATATAATAATCGTTAAATATATATTGATATCTTTTTGTAATTAGTAAAAGCATCAAAATAATAAGTATCATAGAAAGTCCAATATAGATATTAATAAATGAAAGATAAATAATAATTACTAAAGATAGAACTATATCAACAATAGAAAGAACAAAAATTTTAGTTATAATTTGTTTAAAATTTTCAATATCTTCCACTATTGTGACTAATTCTCCAGTAGTTTTAGAAATGAAGTATTCATAAGGAAGATTTAATATATGACTAGTTACGTCTTCTGTTATGTCTTTATCTATTTTTATACTTAAATTAAGCATTAATCTATTTTTTATAAATTCAGTAAAATTTTTTATAAGTGAGATATTTATGAATAAAACTAGAATAAAAGTTAAAATACTAAGATTATTATTATATTTTAATGCTGTTTTTAAGTAATAATTAAATAATAAAGATAAAACAATATATAATATTGAAAAAAATAAAGTTTTTAGAATAATTCTTTTGTTATTTTGGAAGATTTTAATTATTTCTTTTTTAAATCTTAAATCCTTGATTTTTTTACGTTTATTCCCTTCAAATATTAAAAATATGTTAGTAGTAATACGGTTGAATTCTTCAAAAGAAATAGTTTTTATTCCCTCGGCAGGATCCATTACTCTTATTAATTCTTTCTTATTATTCTTTGCTAGTATTACTATAAAATGAAACATATTCTTATTCTTAATGGTATGTGCAATAGCAGGAAACCGCTTAATATTTGTGATGTTATCTTTGATACCATAAGATTCAATTCCATAGTATCTACTAACCCTAACTAAATCGTAAGCTGTATAACCGTCACGCTTTTTATTAAGTTTGCTAACTATTTTCTCTCTTGATGCTGAAATGCCATAATACTTTAAAATAGTCATAATACTTGCTATTCCACAATCATAAGAATTTTGTTGCATAACATAATCATATTTTGTATTCACTAATTATCCTCCTCATATATATAATTAGCAAAAAAAATAAAAAGACCTAGTTTTTTTTAGATCTTTTTAAATTTTTTTTTATTTTACATTTCAGAAGGTATTTCTATAATAAGAAGACTAAGTAATTTTTCCATCACTTTATATGTATAATCTAATAAACTTAGCCAAGTACTTTTCATATTTTCATCATCGAGATTAGAAATATTATTATTTTGATAAAAAGTATTAGCAATAACTGCTAAATCATATAAATAATCTGCTACAAATGATGGCATACGTGTGTCTGCTGCCTTTGTTACAAATTCATTTACTTCAAGAAGTTTGATTCTTAAATCCCTATCATTTTTATTATAAATAGAATTTTCTAAAACACCAACACTATTCTTACCAAGTAGTTTTTTAATTCTTACTGCAGTATATAATAAATAAGGACCTGTTTTACCATTAACATCTGCAAACTTATCTATATCGAATATATAGTTCTTTTCCCTATTATTTTGAAGATCAGCAAATTTAATTATAGCATTAACTATCTTATTAATATCTTCCTCTTTCATATCTTTATTTGATTCTTTTTTACTTATAAAGATTTCTCTTACAGTTTTTATCAAATCATCAAGTTTTAAAGCTTCTCCATTTCTAGTTTTAAATGGTTTACCATCAGGACCATTTATTGTACCAAATTTATTGTGTTCTAAAATTACATCTTTAGTAAGACCACTCTTTTCAGATACTCTAAACACTTGTTCAAAATGAAGAGCTTGTCTATCGTCTACTACATATAATATATAATTAGGATTAAAGTCTTTCATTCTTTGATAAATAGTAGCCAAATCACTAGTAGCATATAAATATGAACCATTACTAGCTTGCAGTATCAATGGTGGAATTTCTTTTTTATCATCATCTTTTGCTACTCTTACTATTTTAGCACCGCCATCTACTTCAACAACTCCAGCATCACTTAAAAACTTCATTAAGTCATCAATATATTTATAGCTATCTTTTTCACCATACCAATAATCAAAATCTACTCCTAAATACTTATATATTCTTTTTATATCATTCAAAGAAACGTTATACATTACTTTAAAATAGGATTGATATTCTTCATTACCGCTTTGTAGTTCTTTAGTGATCTCCTTACATTTTTTAAGTACTTCATCATTTTCCTTACAAAGTTCAGACATTTTAGGATATATTTCTTGTAAAAGTTCAATTGTTATATCCTTAGGAGTTAAATTTTTTTCTTTCAGTCCATATATAACTTGTCCCATTTGAAGGCCAATATCTCCCAGATGAACGTCACTAATTGTATAATAACCTTTTTCTTTTAAAATTCTATTAATAGATTCACCAATAATCGCAGGTCTTAAATGTCCAACATGAAGTGGTTTTGCGATGTTTGGACCACCATAATCAACCACACAAGTTATATCTTCTTTTATTCTATCTATACCAAAATTACCTTGATTTACCATATTATTAAGTTCATTACTAATAAACTTATCACTAACAGTTATATTAATAAATCCTGGCATAACAAATTCTACTTTAGAAATATAATTATCTAAATTTTCAATCTTTTTAATTTCTTCTACTAAAGATTCTCCGATTTCTTTAGGATTTTTCCCAAGTTCTTTTGATATACTAAAAACACTGTTAATTTGAAAATCGCATAACTCTGGTCTATTTGATTTTACAACACTTACATAAGAAGAATCATATCCTAAATTATCAAAAGATGGTTTTAGTAACTCTTCCAATTTTTTATTCATAAATACCTCGTATAATCAATCTTATAGAAATATTAATCTATTTGATTGATCCCTTTCTTTTATATTTTTCATTATATCACTAATGATATAATGAAATTGCACTGTTGGTTTAAGGAGTCCCAAACCACAGATTTTTAATTTTATTGTTAATTAGTTAGTTAACACGTTAATGTTTATTAATGATGTTTTATCAAATGCGAGTTTACATTGTTAGAAATTCTGTGTCAAACATACAGTGCAAAAACTAATTAAGGAGGTGCTTATAATTGATATACTATGTTGGTATTGATATATCAAAGTACAAACACGATTTCTGTATTATCTCAAATACAGGTGAAATAATTGTAGAAAGTTCTTCTTTTGATAACAACATAAAAGGATTTCAAGATTTTGTAAATCAATTGAAATCCTATGATAAGTCAATGGTCCGTATTGCTTTCGAAGCAACCGGACACTATTCTTTGAATTTGGAGTTGTTTCTAAACAATCAAGATTATTCATTTATGAAAATAAATCCTCTTGTCGTACATCAATATTTAAAAGCTCGAAGCTTACGTAGAACTAAGACTGATAAAGCAGATAGTTTAACTATTGCTAATTATCTTATGTCTGTTCCTTACACCCCAAATTCAAGTGTATTATACCATACTTATACTTTAAAGTCACTATGTAGAGCTAGAGAACAACTTATTAAAGAACGAAGTAAATTTATTGTTCTATTAACTAATGAACTTGATAAGTCTTTTCCAGAACTTAAACCTTTCTTTAGCAATCGTATTTCTACTACTTTACTTTATATTTTAGATAAGTATAAAAATTCATCTCACATTGCTTTAATGAAAGATTATGAAACTCTTCGGAAAATATCTCAAGGCAAGTTTACTTATGCTAAATTTGCTAAGCTTAAATCACTTGCAAAAGAAACTATTGGCTATCATGATCAAAACTCTGATTTACTTATTTCCACTTATGTTTCTATTATTAATGACTTTAATAACAAAATAGATCCAATTGATAAACAAATTTCTACAATTATCAAAGAACTTAATCCTAGAATACTTTCTATTCCAGGACTTGGAGAAATATCTGCTGCTACTATTTTATCTGAATATGGAGATATTTCTTGTTTCTCTTCTCCAGGTAAAATGCTTGCTTTTGCTGGACTTGAACCTAGTATTATAGAATCTGGTACATTACAAACAAATGGTAAAATGGTTAAACATGGTTCAGGTCATCTCAGATATGCAATAATGAATATTGCTACATCTATTTTAAGATATTCTCCTTGTTTTTACGACTATTACCTTAAAAAACGTTCCGAAGGTAAATGTCATAGAGTTGCCTTATCTCATGTTTGTAAAAAACTTGTAAGAGTTATTTACTCACTTGAGAAATATGACAACGATTTTGATCCGTCTTTATTGAAATAATTAGTATTAATTCAATATTTCACAAAAGTGAAATCTTTTTGGCATGGGATTCTTTCCAATTTATGAATAACTATTAAATTTTTTCAAAAAACTATTGACTTTTAATAGTTAGACTCCTTA
>CADBKG010000033.1:0-10270 GCA_902795215.1 uncultured Erysipelotrichaceae bacterium
TTAAGTGTACTTCTATGTGTAGGACTATGGTTTACCTATAAAAAACTTGGAAAAAAGGGATATGAAGGATTAATCCCAGGGCATAGTACGGTAATTATGCTAGAAGCTGGTGGAAATCCAATGTGGTGGTTTTTCTTATTGCTTATTCCTCTAGCCAATATTTATTTCTTAATAAAAGCTAACATGGATTTTGCAGAAAGTTTTGGAAAACCGAAATGGTTTGGTATAGGACTAGCTTTAATTCCACAAATTTTCTATTTAATTCTTGGATTTGATAAAAGTAAATTTATTAATACAACAGCTATCGTAACACAAGCACCACAAGAACCAGTTCCATCTCAGGTTAGCATACCTACAAGCAATCAATTTGTTAAACCAGAACCTGAACCAATAAAAGAGGAACCAAAAGAAGAAAAACCAGCGTATGATCCATCAAATCCACCTATAATAAATACTGTAACACCAAATGTTGATTATACTCCTAGTCCAGATAATAATAACCAAAATCAAAATAACGATGATTCTCAAACATTTGATATAAATAATTAAGCTTGAAATAAAGCTTTTTTTTATGATTTTTCCTTTATTTTCTTAAGTTTTACATTGTTTTTTACACTATTTGTGCTATAATTTAAATAAGGAGGAAAATATGGAGAAATTTTTTAAGAAGCATGACTTAATAAAAGTTTCTGGTATTATGGTATTGCTAACAGTATTACTAACTTGGTTAATTCCTTATGGTTATTTTTCTGGTAGCGAGATGGTCGTTCAAGACATTACACGTGTAGGACTTACAAGTTTCTTCCAATACGGATTACTTGGAGTATACTATTTTACAGTACTTGTTACATTTTTGCTTGTACTAGGTGGTTTTTACCAAGTATTGGGTAAAACTTTAGGATATCAGAAATTAGTTAAGAATGTTAGCAGCAAACTAAAGGGAAAAGAAGTAGTAACTGTTTTAGTTTCTATGTTTGTTTTTGCAGCACTTACTAGTGTAACAAACGAATATTTCCCACTACTAGTATTCATGCCATTTGTAGTAACTGTTTTATCAAGAATTAAAGTTGATAAAATATCTGCATTCTGTGCAACTTTTGGTGGATTACTTATTGGTACTATAGGTGGAACTTATGGTGCAAAAGTAGTTGGATTTATTAACACTACACTTGGAACATCTGTTAAAACATTTATAGGTGCTAAAATTGCATTATTTGTACTAGCTTATATTTGTTTAGCTGTATTTACTGCTAGAAGAGTAAAACATGTTGCTAAAAGTGCAGATGAAAGCTATGACAAGTTTGAAGTTGCTGATCCTGGAAGAAAAAGTGCTAAGGTATGGCCTTATGTAGTATGTGGATGCTTAATCTTTGTTACTACAGTTCTTGCATATATGCCTTGGGATACTTTTGGAGTTACTGCATTTGAATCTGCCACTAAATGGGTAAATGAATTATCAATTGCTGGCGTTCCAATTATTTCTTATATTTGTGGTGAATTTGTTGCATTTGGAACTTGGGATATTTTCACAATTCAATTTGTACTATTATTTGCTACTTTATTAATTCATTGGTTCGGTAGAGTTAAATTTGATGATGTAGTTGATTCATTTGGCGAAGGTTTTGCTAAAATGGCTCCAGTTGTTATAGTATTACTATTTGTATACTTAATACTAGAGTTTGCAGTAATGTTCCCAGTAATTCCAGTTATTGTTGACTGGTTTGCAACTATTTCTGAAAAATTCAATGTTGTTTGGAATAGTATTGCTATATTCATTACTTCATTATTTGGAGTTGAAATGCAATATGTAATGAGTTTATCAGGAACTTATTATGCTGCTATGTTTGCTGGAAGCACAAAAGTTCTTGCTATTATATATCAAGCAATGTTTGGACTAGTTAGTTTCTTTGCTCCATCAAGTGCAATCTTAATGATTGGTTTATCATATTTAGATATTCCTTACAAAGATTGGATGAAGTATATTTGGAAATTCCTAGTTGCAATGTTATTAGTAATTATAATTGTACTTATAATTGTTGCTTAAGACTTGTATAAACAAGTCTTTTTTTATGATATAATATATACGAATTGGGTGATAATATGACTTTCACAGTTACAGTTAAAGATGAAATATCGAAAGAAGAATTAAATGCTATTGAAAACAGATATTTATTATTAGGATATATCTTTATAAATGGGAAATGGACTAATAATAGATTAGAAATAATACTTGAGAATTCAAGTGTAGCTAGAAAATTATTTAAAACGCTTAAGTATTGTTATAATAAAATTGCTAAAATTACAGTTAGAACTCAAAAAAAATTCAAATTAAAAACTGTTTATATCTTAGAAGTTATAGACAGCGATAATACAATAAGTGAAGATTTAAAAAATTTAATCTTAGATGATGATGAAAGTAAAGCATCATTTATAAAAGGAATTTTTCTTGCTACCGGAAGTATAAGTAATCCAAGTAAAGGTTATCATTTAGAAATGCTTTTTGATAGCGAGGAAACGAAAAATATAGTAAAAAATATTCTTGGTGAAGTAAATGTTAATATAAAAGAAATCAAAAGAGAAAAAAAATATATGCTATATTTAAAATCAGGCGAAGAGATTAGTGATTTTATTAAGCTACTAGGCGCAGTTAATTCTTTATTTGCATATGAAGATATAAGAATATATAAAGATCATAAAAACATGGTAAATAGACTTAATAATTGCGAACAGGCTAATCTTGAAAAAGTGTTAAAAACTTCTGACGAACAAGTAGAGATGATTACATTTTTAAAAGAAAATGATTATTATTCTTTATTTGATGAAAAAACATGTGAAGTAGCGGATTTAAGGTTAAAGTACCCTGAAGAAAGTTATCAAGTGCTTGCCGATATACTATCAAAAGAGCAAGAGAAAAAAGTCACAAAATCATTTATTAATCATCATTTGAGGAAAATTAAAGACGTTTATTTAAAAATAATAAATAAAAATGCTTCAAATTCTTAAAAAATATGATACAATAAGATAGAGTAAGGAAGAATAAATATGGGAAACAAAATTAATATCAATATAAATAATCTATTCAGTGTTAATTATGATAGTGGTGTAACTATCGAAGAAGTATCAAAAGATTATCGTAAGGTTACGGGAAAACCAGTTATAGGTGCTATTTATGATGATCAAATTGCAACTTTTGATACAAAAGTATATGAAAGCGCTAGAATAGATTTTTTTGATTATACTACACCCGAAGGTAATAAGATATACCAATCAGGATTAAAGTATTTAACCATTTTAGCAGCCAAAGAATTATGGAATAAAGAAGTTTCCTTTAAATATTCTTTAGATAAAGGAATATATGCGGAAGTAGATAAAAAATTAACTGAAAAAGACATCCTTAATTTAAAAGCCAAAATGCATGAAATAGCTGGTTATGGATACAAAATCAACAAGTGCGTTGTTAAAAAGCATGATGCAATGAAGTATTATGACTCTATAGGTCATAAAGAAAAAGCCAGCAACATAAATAATATACCTAATAGTTTTGTAGAATTATTTGAGTTAAATCATATGTATAATTATTTTTATAGCGAAATGCCACCATCTACGAAAGATTTAAATACATTTAATATTGAAAAAATTGGTTCTCATGGTTTTGTATTAATGTATCCAAGAGGGGACTTTAATTATAAAATACCAAAATTTGATTATAATCAAAAAATTATTGATGAATTACTTAGTTATTCTAATTGGTCAAATAAGCTAGATGTAACAAATGTGGCTTCCTTAAATAAAATAGTATCTAATTCAGAAATTAGAATGTTTATCAAAATGAATAATATATTTGTTAATGATAAATTATATGCAACTGCGGAAAAAATAAGTAAGAATAAAGATATTAAAGTTGTATTAATAGGTGGACCATCTAGTTCTGGAAAAACTACAACATCTAAAAAATTACAAACATATTTAAAATCATATGGAGTAAAACCAATTGTATTTAGTACAGATGATTATTTCTTAAACAAAGTAGATAGTCCTAAAAATGAAAAAGGAGAATATGACTTTGAATGTTTGGAAGCTATTGATTTAAAATTATTTAATAGTCAAATGGAAGATTTAATAAATGGTAAAGAAGTAGTTACTCCAACATATAATTTTGTTATAGGAGAAAAAGAGTTTAAAAACAAACCTATAAAGATGGACAAAGATAGTATATTGATTATAGAAGGTCTACATTGTTTAAATGATGCACTGACTAGAAAAATTAAAAGAGAAAATAAATTTAAAATATTGGTTTGCCCATTTACTCCACTTGCAGTTGATAGGCATAATCACTTATCAACTATCGATATGAGATTAATTAGAAGAATAGTAAGAGATAATCGTACTAGAGGAAGAAGCGTTGTTGATACTCTAGAAGAATGGCCAAAAGTAAAAGATGGCGAAAATATTTATATATTCCCTTATGAACAAGATGTAGATGCGGTATTAAATACAGCGTTCTCATATGAAATAGGAGTACTTAGAGTATATGTGGAACCACTATTATATAGTGTACCAATCGAATCTGAGTATTATGAAGAATCAAGAAGATTATTAGGAGCGATAAGAACGTTCTTCCCAATAAGCAGTGAATATATTGAAGATGATAGTATATTAAGAGAATTTATTGGTGGAAGTATTTATGAAAAATAGAAAGAGGTTAATATGAAAAAAAATGTAGCTATTAACGGTTTTGGAAGAATTGGTAGAATAGTATGTAAAGCATTAATTAATGATAAGGATGTTAACGTTGTTGCTATAAATGACTTAAGCGATCCAGAAGAAATGGCATATTTGTATAAATATGATTCTGTACATGGAATATGCAAAGATGAAATTAAAGCCGGTAAAGATAGCTTGACTATTGGCAATAAAAAAGTTAAGATTCTTTGCGAAAGAGAGGCAGAAAACTTGCCTTGGAAAAAACTTAATGTTGATTTAGTTATTGAATGTACAGGCGCTTACACTAAACTAGAAGATGCTCAAAGACACATTAAAGCAGGCGCAAAGCATGTTGTTATAAGTGCCCCTGGTAAAGGTGATATGAAAACAATCGTATACGGAGTTAACGAAAAAACTTTAAATGGTGATGAAGAGGTGTTTAGTGCGGCAAGCTGTACTACAAATGCTTTGGCACCAATGCTTAAATGTATTAATGACGCATATGGTATTAAAAAAGGCTTCATGTCTACAATTCATGCATATACAAATGATCAAGCCAATTTAGATGTTCATCATAAAAAAGGACATATGAGTAGACGAGGAAGAGCATGTGCTTTAAATATTATTCCTACTTCTACAGGTGCTGCATCAGCAATTGGAAAAGTTATTCCTGAGCTAGAAGGTAAAATGAAAGGTAATGCATTTAGAGTTCCTGTTGGTGACGGATCAATGATAGATTTATCATTAATTCTTGATAAAAAAGTAACAGTGGAAGATATAAATAAATTATTTGAATCACATCAATCAAAATCATTAAAATTTACAATGGATCCAATTGTATCAAGTGATGTTATTGATAACCCTGCAGGTGGAGTAGTAGATGGATTACTAACAGATATGATTGATGATAATGAACAAAACTTTGTTAAAATCGTTGGTTGGTATGATAATGAATATGGTTATTCAATGCAATTAGCAAGAACAGTAAAACACTTCTTAAAAAAGCAATTTATTAAGAATTTATAAAAGTCAAGTCAAATTTGTGCACTAGTCGCAAATTTGACATTTTTTATAATTTATGATAAATTATGGTCGTCTTACAAAGAGAGGACGGAAACTAATTATGAAGAATAAAATTGCTTTTGGAGCAATAAAACACTTGATTTGTTGCTTGGCAGTAATATTACCAATGCAATTCACTTCAGGAATAGATACTGTTAGAAACGATTTATCAGGAATAACAGTCAAAAAAGAATCAAAAGAAGCTAATATAAATAAAGTTGTGTTATTATCTTTAGAAGAAGATTATTGTGATACTGCATGTTTTTTAAATAAAAACGAAAAAACAGTATCATTTATAGCAAAAACTTTTGGAGTTAATAAAGATTTAATTGTTCAAAAACTTGTAGAAATTAACAATCAAGGAAAATACGAGATAAATAATATAGGTCGTTTAACCGACGCAAATGGTAATTTAATTAATTATCAAACCTTTGAAAGAGGATTAATTGAATATATGTTTAAATATGTAGAAGAAAATCCTCAAAATGTTGATAATACTCATGTACCATATTCTGGTTCAAGAGAATATGTTGAAAATTTAATACGATATTTTACAAAATATTATCCAGAAGTTGATTACTTAACAGTTATTAGTATAGGTGCCGCTGAAAGTGGATATTATACTGCAAGCGGAATGCTAAGTGTTAATAATGTATACGGCGGTATGGGAAGTGGCGGACTAATAAGATATAAAAACATAGAATATGGAATATTATCATATGTTAGATATCTTGCTAATTACTATTATGCCGAAGGATTAAACACCGTTGAATCAATAGGTTATAAATATTGTCCTAGTATAGACGCTAATGGAAATAAAGTAACTAGCCCTCATTGGCTTAGTCTAGTTTATAAAGCAAAAGGCGTTTATGCAAACACAAGTAATGACATTGCACTTGATGTGCTTGTAGATTAAGTTTGATTACTTAATCTTTTTTTTGTATAATATTATCGTGAGGTATTATGGCAAGAGTAGATAAAACAAATTATTATTTAGACATAGCAGAAAGTATCCTTGAAAGAGGTACATGCATAAGAAGAAAATATGGTGCAGTTATTGTGAAAAACGATGAGATAATTAGTACTGGATATGCAGGTGCGCCTAGAGGGAGAAAAAACTGTGATGAACTTGGATTTTGTGCAAGAGAAAAGTTGAAAATTCCTAGGGGAGAAAGATATGAAATGTGTAGAAGTGTTCATGCAGAGCAAAATGCAATAATAAGTGCATCAAGAAGAGATTTAATCGATTCAACCCTTTATTTAGTAGGTGTGGATGCTAAAAGTGGTGAATACGTAGAAAATGCATCTCCTTGTATGCTTTGCAAAAGATTTATAATTAACGCAGGAATAAAAAACATTGTAGTGCGCAATAATAAAACAGAATATACAGAAATAAAAGTTCAAGATTATATTGATAATGATGATTCGTTAGAAGGGAAGTTTGGATATTAATGATAACATTATTAAAAAATGCAGACATTGCAAATAAACAAGTAATAGTAAGAGTAGATTACAACGTCCCATATAAAAACGGGGAAATACTTGATACAAAAAAAATTGATTCGTCTTTTGAAACAATCGATTATTTAATTGAAAATAGTTGTAGTGTAATATTATTAAGTCATTTTGGAAGAGTAAAAACAGAAGAAGATAAAGCAAATAATTCTTTAAATCCAATATATGAATACATAAAGAGCTTAAATAAATATGAGATTAAGTTTTGTGATACTCCAATGGGAGACAAATTAAATAAAATGGCAGATGAATTAAAAGAAAAAGAAGTATTGCTAGTCGAAAACACAAGATTTATGGATTTAAAAGGAAAACTTGAAAGCGATAATGATGCTCAACTTGCGTCATATTGGGCAGATCTTGCTGAATTTTATGTTGATGATGCTTTTGGTAGTATGCATAGAAGTCATGCAAGTGTAACAGGTATTCCTAAATTTTTACCATCAGCAATTGGATTTTTGGCTGAAAAAGAAATAACTAACTTAGCACCAATAATAGATGTTAAAGAAAGACCTTTTGTTGTAATTATGGGAGGAGCTAAACTAGATGACAAAATTTCTTTAATATATAATTTAATAGAAAAAGCAGATTATTTGTTGCTTGGTGGAGGAATCGCAAATACTTTCTTAAAAGCTGCCGGTTTTGAGGTTGGTTCTAGTATGTATAGTAAGGAGTCTTTAGATGTTGCTTCATCTATAATGCAAGAATTCCCAGATAAAATAATATTACCAAAAGATATGATAGTATCACCTACATATAGTGCATCCGAATATACAATTAAATCAATAAAAGAAATAGTAAAAGATGATGTAATTGGCGATATAGGAACTGAAGCAGTTAACAATTATAAAAAATTTTTAGAAAAAGCTAAATTAGTATTTGTTAATGGAACTGTTGGAATATACGAGAAAAAGGAATTTTCTAATGGCACAAATGAAATTCTTAGAATAGTATCAAATCTACCATGCAAAAAAATAGTTGGTGGTGGAGATGCAGCAAGCGCTGTTAAAAAATTTGGGTTTGAGGATAAAATGGACTTTATATCAACAGGAGGAGGAGCAACTTTAACGTATATTGCAGAAGGTACTCTACCAGGAATAGAGGTATTAAAAAGTGAACAAGAAAATATTAATTAATTTAAAAGATTGGTTTAATTTAGAAGAAAACGAAAAATATGCAAAAGCAATAAAAGGGTTAGATGTAATTGTTTTTCCATCTATATTATATTTATATTTATATAATAATGAAAAAGGAGTTCAAGATTTCAATTATGAAAGAGGAGCGCATACTGGGAAAATATCATTATCTAGATTGGTTGAATTTGGCATTTCTTGGGCTTTAATAAATCATAGAGAAAATAAAGTTCAAGATATCAATGAACTTATAAGTAAGATAGAATGCGCACTTAGCAAAAAAGTTAAACCGATTGTATGTTTAGATAGCATAGATGAAATACCATATGAAATAATTTCTAAATATAAAAACAAAATACAGATAGCATATGAACCCATAAAAGTAATAAGCGCAGAGGAAGCGTCAAAAAACATTAAAGAATTATATAATATGTATAATCAAAAGATCATATTTGGCAATAATATAAATAAGGATAACATTTTGGATTATTGTTTTGATGAGGTGGAAGGTTTTCTTATAAGCAGAGATGGAACGAATGTTAAAAATTTAAAAATAATTTTAGAAAAGGTAAAATAACCTTTTCTTTTTTTAGTATTAATTTACTTTAATTTAGTAAAGTGATATAATGTCATTGGACCGGAGCGATAAAATGAGAAAAATAAAAGTAGGAGATAAGCTTCAGGTACATTGCTATAAACATGATGGAACATTATATAGAATATGTGATGAAGCTTTAGTACTAGACATTAAAGAAGATTTTATTGTATGTGGAAATTATAGAACAAAAATAATAGAAAAAGATAACATTAGAAAGAAAACATTTCATAGTTATCAGACAAATGAGCCAGCAATTTTGTTTTTTTATGATAATAGATGGTTTAATATTATAGGACAATTTAAAGAAACTGGCATATATTATTATTGTAATATAGCAACACCATATATAATAGATGATGGATTGATAAAGTATATTGATTATGATTTAGATCTTAGAATATATCCAGATGGTGCATTTAATGTGCTTGACAGAAACGAATATAAGTATCATAAAAAGAAACTTGGATATAGTGAAGATTTAGATAAAGTAATTAATTATGAATTAAGCAACCTTATAGAAATGAAAAAAAATAACATTGGGCCTTTTAATAAAAAAATGTTAAAAAAGTATAACAAACAGTATTTAGATATCATTTTAAAGGATAAATAGGCCGTATTTTACGTAAAATTTAAAAAAAATTAAAAAAAATTAAAAAATTGCAAAAAAAAGGTTGACATTAATTTCGTGAAATGTTATATTACTTATGCACGAACGGAAAAGCCCTTGAAAACAAGGCTTTAGTGCAGTAATGATCTTTGAAAACTAAGTAAAATTGTCAATTGATTAATTTGAGTAGCTAAGATTAAACGAAACGAAAAACGTAACTTAAATAAACAAGTTATTTTTTATTGAGAGTTTGATCCTGGCTCAGGATTAACGCTTGCGGCATGCCTAAGACATGCAAGTCGAACGAGAAGGCCCACTGACGAGGATTGAAGCTGGAGTGCTTGCACAAAGGTGGATTTCCTTAGACGTGGATTCTCCTTCTAGTGGCAAACGGGTGAGTAACACGTGGGTTACCTGCCCTCAAGTTGGGGATATCATCTGGAAACGGATAGTAATACCGAATGTGATCTACGGATTAAAGGAGCCTTTAAAGCTTCGCTTGAGGATGGGCCTGCGCCGTATTAGCTAGTTGGTGAGATAATAGCCCACCAAGGCAACGATGCGTAGCCGAACTGAGAGGTTGATCGGCCACACTGGGACTGAGACACGGCCCAGACTCCTACGGGAGACAGCAGTTAGGAATATTCGTCAATG
>CADBKG010000034.1 GCA_902795215.1 uncultured Erysipelotrichaceae bacterium
TAGTGATTCATATATACTTGTTGTTGCACCTGAGTTTATTGTTGGTACTCCATCTGTTAAAAATAGTACAACTAAATCTTTTCCACTTTCTTTTGAGTATCCATCTAATACTGTTTCTACATTTTTATATGCTAAATAATAGTTTGTTGCATCTTCTGTATGCATGTTATTAACTGCTTCAAGTAAAGCGTTTTTATCATTAGTTAGTGGTGAAAGTATTTTAGAAGTTGATGCAAAAGATATGATTGATACTCTGTTATCTTCATCTTTATCAAGTACGTATTCTATTAGTTCAGAGGCATCTTCTTTTACTTTATCTAGTTTTTCGCCTTCCATTGATGCTGATACATCAAATACAAGCACGATATCTTTTTTATTATCTCCTGTTTTTCTTATTGTTTTTAAGTTTAGATTTAGTTCGGCTTCTGTTTTACTTATCCAGTGTGCTTCTTTTGTTATTTTTATTGAACCTTCATTATCATAATCTTCTGTTGTTATTTCTACTTCTTTTATAGGTGTATTACCACTAAAGAAATTACTTGCTAGAGTTTTTATAAAATTTTGTTTTTGTGAGTTTATTGCAATTATGCAACCAAGCACTAAAAAAGCCACGACAAAAAGTGCCGCCCTGGCTTTTGGTTTTTCTTTAAATAATCTAATTATCCCTGTCTGTCTGTCTGTCTGTCTGTCTGTCTGTCTGTCTGTCTGTCTGTCTGTCTGTCTGTCTGTCTGTCTGTCTGTCTAAGCTTACTTTCTTTTTTATTTCAACATGCTATCACCATATTTTCATTTCAATTATAACATATTTGTTTAGTTAATAAAAGCATTAGCTTATCGTTTTCATAATATCTTCTATTAGTTTTTGAGAATTCATTTCATTAATTGCAAAACACTTTTTTCCTAAATCTTTAAAAGATGCTCCACAAGTATATAATTTGTTATTATCGATTATTATAAATCTATCATGGAAGGTATTGTTATTTATAAAAGTTATATTGCTATATTGTTTTTCATATTTCTTTTTTAGAGCCTCATTTATATTACTTGATACTATGGTTATTTTTTTATTAATGTCTTTTAAAATATCTAGAAGTTCCTTGCTAGCATAATTATCAATAATTATTATTTCTTTCTTGGCTTTATTTAATATATCAATTAATAGTGAATATGCATCATATATCTGACCTTCAAAAAATATTGTATTTATCTTCTGTTTTTCTTCTAGTTTGTTAAAAGTGTTTTCTAGTCTTAGTATTCTGTTTTCATGATTAATAAGCATTTCATTATTAAGTAAACTTCCTGATATGTACTTTCTCATTTTAACAAAAGCATCCATAATACGAATGCTAATCTCTTCTGCAACTTTTGTTTTTAAAACAGATGCAAGCATTGCTACTCCTTGTTCTGTAAATGCATAAGGCAATGACCTTGATTTTGAAGATATATTTGCGGTTTCATTTTGAAACCGCAAAATATATGTGCATTCTTCCTTTGTTAGTTGAAACATGAATTTTTCTGGGAAGCGATTAGGGTGTCTGTTCACTGCCAAATTTATAGATTTAGTTCCATTAGAGCATTCATATAGTTCTGCAAGATCAGAATCAAGCATAACTTCTTTTCCTCTAACGATATAAATTTTACTTTCTATATTCAAAATTTCATTTTTTGCAATTTCCATAGTATATATCCTCCATATTTAGTTTAGTAGATACTATAACATGGATATTAGTTTAGTTCAAGTATATAAAATATGATGGTATATTTGTGGTTTCAATTTGAAACCTTGGGTTAGTCTTGTTTAAGGTCACAAATTGTGACCTTAAAGATATTTTGGACATTTTTGAGGTTCCATTTTGGAACCTCAAAAATATAAACATGTTTAAAACGTTAGTTTATACTCATAATATAAATGGTGATATGATGAATAAGACTGCTTCTTATTTAAGTAACTTGTATAAAAATAATGATGATTTTATATTAAGAGAAATAAATAATGGGAAAAATAACATATATGTAGTTTATTTTGAGTCTCTTTGTGACAGCAAGGGAATATATGATTATGTTATAAGAAATATATTTAATTATAAAAATAAATACAATACAATTGATAAATTAATTGATGTAGTAAGTAGTCCTAAATTAATTACTTTAAAAAGTGATAAAGAAATATTTTATTATATAGAGAATGGGTTCTGTGTTGTATTTTATAAAAAAGAAATGTATGCTATCGAAGTTAAAGCGGATATCGACCGTGGTATAACTTTAAGTCAAACAGAACCAAATTTATATGGGCCTAAAGATTCTTTTTGTGAAAATTATCAAAAGAATTTAGGTACTATTAAAAGGAGAATTAAAACAAAAGATTTAAAAGTAGATAGTGCTATTAAAGGTGATTATACTAAAGATAAAGTAAGTTTATTGTATTTAGAGTCTAAAGTTAATAAAGTTTCTTTAAATAAAATTAAAACTGCTTTTAATAAACTTGATTTAGAAGTTATAGATTCTAATAAAATAATTGATTCTATGGATAAAGATCCTATATTTCCAACTATTATGAGGACTGAAAAACCAAGTTTAGTTTCGGAATATATTTTAAAAGGTAAAATAGTTATGATTATAGATAATACACCATTCGCTCTGCTTATGGATACAAAACTTTCTGAGTTTATAAATCCAACTGTTAATGATAAATTTATTAAGATACTTAGGTATTTATGTTTTATATTAACAATAATTACTCCTGGTGTATATGTTGCGCTTACTAATTTTAATCCGGAAGCTATTCCAACAAGTTTGCTTATTAATTTTTCATATCAAAGATATGGAGTACCATTCCCTGCAATTATAGAAGCTTTAATTATGCTTTTGGTATGTGAAATATTAAGAGAGACAGATCTTAGATTTCCAAATTCTTATGGTAGTGCAGCATCTATTTTAGGGGCTTTAATACTAGGAGATGCAAGTGTATCCGCAGGGATTGTTAGTCCTATTATGATTATAGTTATTGCAATTACATTTATAACCAATCTTTTATTTACGCAGATTAAACTTATATGGGCACTTAGAATACTTAGAATAATGTTTTTAATTATAGGCACCTTTTTTGGATTATATGGTATTGCCCTTGCATCTATTTTTACTCTTGCTTATATATCAAATGTTAATACTCTTGAGGGGACTTATATATGAAAAAACTAAAAATCTTAATACTTGTTTTAATGTGCTTTTTATGTTTTGGATGTTATGACAATAAAGAATTAAATGAAATCGGAATAGTTACAATGATGCTTGTTAAATATGAAAACAACAATTATATTTCTTATGTAGAACTACTTAATCCTAAAAAGGAAGCGGAAAAGTCATCTTTCTTTATAAAAGGGACTGGAAAAACAATGGAAGAATCTATTTCTAATGCTGAAGAAAATACATATCTAAATTTTGATTTCAGTCATATGTATACATTTATTTATAATAAAGAAATAATAAATAATCATTTAAATGAAATATCGGATTATGTTATAAGAAATAACCAAATTAGAAAAGATTTAAATACTTATACTAGTGAAGATATAGATGCTTTTTTAGAGTTTAAACCTGAGAATGATTCCTCAGTTGGAGAATCACTTTGGTTTATAGATAAAAATCAAGAAAAAGTAGGATCATTATTTTATACAAGTGATTTTAGAGAAATACTTCATTCAAGATTAAATAAAGATGTTTTCTATATAGGAGAAATAAATATAAAAGATGAGTCTATATCATTTGATAATGTGTATGCATGTTTTGATAATAAAGCTGTTATGACTATAGATAAAAAAGCATTACTATTACACTCTATTTTAAATAAAAAGGTTAAAAACTTTAAGTTTAAAGATGATGCCAGTTATAACGCATATAAATATAAAGTTAAAACTAATGCTAAAAAGAATGAAATAAATATAAATATAAATGTAAATCTTAGAATAGTTAATGTTTATAATAATAAAATAACTAGTTATAAAGATATTAAAGATTTAGAAAAAAATGCTAGTAATTATTTAGAGAAAATATTCTTAGATTCAATTAGTTATTCTAAAGAAATAGGTTATGATTTATATGATTTAAATGGGATATATTATGAATATTATCCTAAAGAAAAAACTGATGATTCGTTTAAAAAAATAAAGGTTAATATTAATGTTAACGCAGATATAAACGAAAAAGGATTAACTTTAAAAGGAGGAGAAACATAATGGATAAAAGCTCTTATTTTAATTCTAGGGCATTATTTATTGGATATGGGTTATCGCTTCTTTTTAAAATGAGTCATCATGATATATTGTTTTCTATACTTTTAGGTTTTGTTTTAGGATTAATTTTTCTTTTTGCTTTTAATAATAAAAAAGATTATAAACTAATTAAGTTTGTTACAACGATATTGCTGAGTGTTATTGTTTTTATAAGTATAATTAATTTGACTAAAACTTTGTATTTAGAGAACACACCACTTGTTTTTATAATATGTTTTTCACTTATTGTTGTATATTATATTTCTAGTATAAAAAATAAAGCTTGGAATAAGCTTACTAGTATTTTATATGTTATATCCCTAGTAATGTTTGTAATTATCTTTTTAGGATTAAGTGTTCATATAAGAATAGATTATTTAAGACCTATAAAGATTATCGATTTTAAAGATGTAATTAAATCTAGCTTAATGTTTTTTATTATAAGTGTATATCCAATAATTAGATTAAATGAAAAAGATAACAAAAAAGAATTAATTATAAGATATATAGTATCAAGTATCACTATATTTTTAATGGCATTTATTGTACTTAGTGTACTTGGTGAAAAAGAAGCTCTTCTTTATAGATATCCTGAATATATTGTTTTAAAAAGGATTAAGATGCTAGATTTTATATCAAATGTCGATAATATATTATTCTTTGCTATATATTTAGATTTAATTGTTAGTTTATCTAGTTCTATAAGAAATTTAGATATTAAAATTCCTTATTTAAAAGTTTTAGTTATGTTTTTTATAGGGGCAGTTGTCTTTGTTATATGTAATCATTCTTCGTTGATTAATATTGTATTAAAATTATTTGCTTTTGTTATATGTAGTATGTTTTTATTGACAATTATTGCTAAAATATTTTTGCATAAAAAAACTTAAATTAACTATCTTATAAATAGGTGATAATTTTGAATATAATTCCAACAGTATTAGATAGTAATTCTGGTAATGAAAGATATTATGATATTTATTCAAGGCTTTTAAATGATAGAATAATATTTATTACTGGAGAAATAACAAATGAGTTGTCTAATCTTGTTGTATCAGAACTTTTATATTTAAATTCCTTAAGTGATGAGGATATTTATCTTTATATAAATAGTCCTGGTGGTAGTGTAAGTGCTGGACTTGCAATATATGATACTATGAACTATATAAAGTGTGATGTATCTACAATTGCAATTGGAACGGCAGCATCGATGGGATCTTTTTTACTTGCCGCGGGAACTAAGGGTAAAAGATATGCTTTAACCAATAGTGAAATAATGATACATGAAGTACTTGGTGGAACAGAAGGTCAAGCGAGCGTTATAAAGATGCAGGCAGAAAGAATTATAAAACTTAGAGATAAGATGAATAAACTGCTTGCAAAACTAACAGGTAATACATATAAGAAAATATGTAATGATACTAAAAATGATTATTTTATGAGTGCAGATGAAGCATTAAAATATGGTTTAATTGATAAGATATTATAAAGTCCAAAAAATATGGACTTTTTTTGTGTTTCTTGCTATTATATTATACCAAAGCAAGGGGGATACATATAATGGCAAAGTATTTTTTACCAAGTGTAAATCAATTAATGGAAATGAAAGAATTAAATCCTTACAATTATAAACCTACATATTGGACTAGTGATGTTTCACTTACAAAAGGAATAAGTATTATCGAAAGAGGAGATCTTGTTAATTATGTCTTCCTTGGAAGCACTTTTGATGAAGGAGTTAGAGTTTGCACAAAATATTCAAGCATTAAAGATAAGTGTACAAACTTAAGAAAAGTTAATAATAAGTTAGTGGCTGATTACGGCGAAAATGTTGATTTTAAAAACCCTGTCAGTTATTATGAGGGGGCAAAATATATAAGTATAAAGATAGAGAGTTTAAAGAGTATTACTATAATGAGGACAAGTTCGTTAGAAAACTTAAAGATTGGACAGATTCTATTTATTATAGTTGGTATCAAATAAAGCCGATTACATGGATAATTAATGAAAAATTAGATATTGCTATAACAGAAGATATTATTTATGAATGTCCTTATAAAGAAACAAAAAAATATTTAAGACATTTTGATAAGATAATTAGTCCTAGTACTCTAGATAATCTTAAAAAAGATAATATTATGTTACCTCAAAAGAATATAAACTTTGATGATATTTTAGAACATAGAATAGATATAAACGTAATATTATCTAAGAAAATTAAAAATGCTTTGATTCATAATACTGTGAATTCTATTCCAAAATATTCCTCCTATAATATAGATTCTTTATTTGATAGAATCGCATGTTTAAATAAGAATTTAGATAAGGTAGCACCATCTTATATGAATTATATTTGGAAATCCGTAATAGAAGCTTTAACGACATTAAAAGAAATGAAAGAAGAAAACAAAGAAGAATATTTAATGCTTGATATCATAAATGAATGGATTTATGTTCTTAAAACAAACACTAATAACGTTAAATATGAAAATAATATAACCAATATAATATTAGATTTGAAAAAAAATATTAAATTTGAAAAAGAAAAATCAAACCTTACACTTGAATTACTTACTTATAAAGATAGCATAATAAAGAGTAATCTTAACTCGGAAGGTGAAATTGTATTTCATAATTTAAATGAACTAGAAAGAAAAGTTATTAATTTTATTAACAAAAATTATAATGGTTTATATGATAAAAAGTATTATATGGAAAATAGTTCAGTTTCTAAAACTAAATCTGATGAAGTACAAGAACTAATAGATGAAATTAACTTATTATTAAAGGATTATCCTGAAAAAGAAAAAGTAAAAGCAGAAGTCAAAGAAGTAGTCTCTACTTATATGGATATAGCAAAAAAGGAAGTCCCTCAAGGTTTATCTCTTGAGGTTGTTGATAAAAAGATGGCTTATGCTACTTTATTACATGATCTAAATAATATTAAAGATAAATTAAAACTATTTTCTAAAGAAAATAAAAAGTATTTAGATATGATTAATCTAATTGATGAATGGATTAAAATTCTAACAAGCGAAGATAATTATAAAGGTGAAAATAATATTTCAAATAATATAATAACTATTAAAAATATAATATTTCCATATTTAGAATCTACAAATAAAGATGATATCTATAGAAAAAAACTACTTGATATTTTAAATAACGAAAAAGATAAGATATATGGATTTATTAAAAGCGGTAATACAGAAGGCTTTAAAGATGTAGATGATTTTGAATATCATTTTAGAGTTAGGTATGAAAACTATTTGTTAGAATTAAACAAAGAAGTAAGAAAAAGTAGTATTATCAATGATATTAGAGATTCATATAATGCAATTTTAAATAATAGTATTATTAAGTCAAATAACAAGTATGTTGAGAAATATTTATATGTTTTAAACGATATTTTTCAAGAGATTAGAAGACTTGGACCTTTCAAAGAAGCAAGAGTTGCTGAGAACCTATTAAATGAGCCTATTAATTATAATGAAGATATTATAACTATACTAGGTGAGATCAAGAAAAGAATTATTGAATTATATAAAATTGAACTTTATATTAAAGAAGAAATTAATATTAAAATAGAAGATGAAAGTCATGATATAGATGTTCATTTATAAAAAAAGTGTTGATAACTAAAAAGTTATCAACATTTTTTATCCCATGTTATCAAATTCTTGCATTATATTTGGAACCATTTGTTTCTTTCGGCTTATTACTCCATCAAGATATGTTCCTTCTTCCATATTTGGAATATTGTATGCAAGTGACATTGTTTGTTTTGCATTACTAGAAAATAACACATATGAACCATTATTAACAATATCTGTTACAAATAATGCCATTAGTTTAAATCCTTTTGTAGAGCAGGTTTTATCTAAGAATTTAATATATTCTTCTTTGTTATCAAGTATTTTTTCGTAATCTAATGTTAGTATCTGGCCTATTCCATATCCCATATCATTAGTTTCAAATTCTTTATAGTCATAGTAAACGATGTCTTCTATACTCATACCTTCCAAACTTGACCCAGCTTTAAGCATTTCCATTCCATATTTTTCATAGTCTAAACCTGATATTTTAGAAAGTTCTTTAACTGTTTCTATATCTGTCTGTGTTGCAGTTGGACTTTTAAGTATAAGTGTATCAGAGAGTATTCCTGAAAGCATAACTCCTGCGATATCTTTTGGAATATCAACACGTGATTCTTTAAAAAGTTTATAAAGTATTGTATTAGTACTTCCAACTATCATATTTCTAAATGATATTGGTGAATTAGTTGTTAAATTACCAAGTGCATGATGGTCTATTATTTCTTCTATTAAAGCTTCATTTAATCCATCAACACTTTGTTTAATTTCATTATGATCAACAAGTATTACTCTTTTTTTATTAAAGTTATTAATATCTATTAATCTAAGCATACCTTTACATATACCATTTTTATTAACTATTGGATAGTTTGTATGTTTTAATTTATTACTAACTTCTAGAAGCTCAGTATAATAATCTTTTGGTGTGAATACTACTGGTGATTCATTTCTTAATATGTTTTTGATATTGTTTGAAAGTCCAATTATTTTAGATACTTCAAATGCTTTTTTAGTAGTACTTATAACATTTACTTTATTTTCTTTTGCTTTTTCTAATTGTTCGTCTGTTAACTTATGATCTCCGACAATTATTAGTAATTTAGCGCTTTTACTAATGCAATAATCTAGTACTTTTCTTCTATTTCCAACAATAACAATTGTGGATTTTTCAAGTGCAATTGCATCCATAAAAGCTTCACTTGAATAAGTTGCAGCAAGAATATCACCTTTTATATTTTTATCAAATTTAAGTATTTCTTTTCCTTTTAAGACATTTAAAATATTATCATATGATGCATCTAGTCTATCAAAATCACCATTTATTTGATCCGTTGCTATTTCTTTTAAAGAAACGTAACCTAAAAATTTTTTTGATTCATCTACAACCGGAATACCAGTTATACCATTTTGTATCATGTATTGATAAGCATCATATGTAGATGCATTTTCATTTATCATTAAATCTTTTTTATAATCAACATCTTCAATTTGTACTTTAACATCATTAAGTAGTTTAGGTTCTTTTATATTAAAATACTTTAGTACAAATTTAGTTTCTTTATTTATTTCACCTAAAACCCTAGGTTCTGTATTTAAACCTAGTTGATTTTTTAAATAAGATAACGCAATAGCACTTGTTACACTATCAGTATCGGGATTCTTATGTCCTACAATATATATTTTATCCATACCCACTCTTCTTTCTTTTAAATTATATCATGGATAAGTTATTTTTCAATATCACTTTTTTCCATTTTTAAACTTTGTATTTTATAATTTATCTTAAGCATTAACTTTGTTGGCATAATTCTACCTGCAAGAACACCTAATCTAACGCTTAATTTAGGAATAATTATTAGTTTATTATTAAACATTTTTTCTATAGCATAATTTGCAACGTACTTTGGACTAGCAGCTTTAACTGTAAATGAACCTTTTGCAACTTTATTAAAGTTTGTATCAACTGGACCAGGGCAAAGGGCTGAAATATGAACATTTGAGTTTTTATTCTTTAGTTCTTCATACACTGCAAGAGTTAGTTTTAACACATAGTTTTTAGTAGCGTAATATGTATTTAACTTTGGGCCTGCCAAGAATCCAGCGCTTGAAGCAACGTTTAGTATATATCCACTATCTCTTTTAACAAAATCTTTTAAGAATAGTTTCATCAGTATATGGACTGCTTTTACATTAACATTTATCATTTCTAGTTCTCTATCTAAATCTGTTTCATCAAAAAAACCAAATAGTCCAAATCCTGCATTATTAACTAGAATATCTATGTTTTCTTTTTTAGTTTTTTCATATAAATCTCTAACGTTTTTTTCTTCTGCAAGGTCACATACTATAACTTTTGTTTTTGTTTTAATGTTTTTTGCTACTCTTTCTAGGTTTTCTTTATCTCTTGCGACAAGTATTAAATCATATCCCATGTTTGCAAGCTTGTATGAAATCTCTTCTCCTATTCCAGAGGATGCTCCTGTTATTAATGCTTTCATATTATCTCCTATCTATACTATATAAAACATACCATATTTTAGGCATTTTTTCATCTTAAATATTACTTTTACTTGTCCTCGCTTCTAAGTTCAAATAAAATATCTCTTAATTCTACTGCCTTTTCAAAGTCTAATTTCTTAGCGGCTTCTTTCATTTCATTTTCTATTCTAATCATCATTTTAGCTTTATCTTGTTTACTCATCTTAGGTTTGTCATCCACATCTTTAAATGTGTTGCTAATTACATCTCTAATCTCTTTATAAACGGTTTTTGGAACAATGTTATGTTCTTTGTTATATTTTTCTTGAAGTTTTCTTCTTCTTTCGGTAACTTTAATAGCATTTACCATTGCTTCACTTTCGTAATCAGCATACATTATTACGTGACCATTAGCATTTCTAGCTGCTCTACCCATTGTTTGTATTAAACTTCTTTCAGCACGTAAAAATCCTTGTTTATTCGCATCCATAATCGCAATTAAACTAACTTCTGGAATATCAAGTCCTTCTCTTAAAAGATTTATTCCAACTAAACAGTCATATTTTCCACTTCTCAAATCATGAACTATTTTAAGTCTTTCTAAAGTTTTAATTTCACTATGAAGATATGCAACTTTAATACCAACGCCTTGTAAGTAGTTAGTAAGTTCTTCTGCCATACGTTTAGTAAGTGTTGTAACAAGAACTTTTTCCTTTTTGTTAGTTCTTTCATTAATTTCACCTATTAAATCATCTATTTGACCCTCTGTTTTTCTTATTTCTATAGTTGGATCAAGCAATCCAGTAGGTCTTATTAATTGTTCTACTACTTTGTTTTGACATCTTTCAAGTTCATAATCTCCAGGTGTGGCAGAAACATATATTACTTTGTTAATTTTATCGTTGAATTCATCAAACTTAAGTGGTCTATTATCAAGCGCACTTGGTAGTCTAAATCCATAATCAACTAGTACTTGTTTTCTATTTCTATCTCCATTATACATTGCTCTTACTTGTGGAAGTGTTACGTGGGATTCATCAACAAATAAGATAAAATCATCTGGAAAATAATCCATTAGTGTCGTAGGAGTTTCACCTTCCCCACGTAAAGCTAGATGTCTTGAATAGTTTTCTATGCCATGACAAAAACCAGTTTCTTTAAGCATTTCGATATCATAGTCACATCTTTCTTTGATTCTTTGAGCTTCAATTAACTTATTATTATCTTTAAAGTATTTAATTCTTTCTTCTTTTTCAGCTTCTATTCTTCTAATAGCTTCCTCTAATTTGTCTTTACTAGTAACAAAGTGACTCGCTGGAAAAATAGTTGCTGTTTTTTTGTTTTCTTTTATAACTCCTGTTAGGACATCAAATGAAGATATTTTCTCAACCTCATCTCCAAATAATTCAATTCTTATACCTTCTTTTTTTTCTGAGGCTGGAATTATGTCTATAGTATCTCCATGTGCCCTAAAAGTTCCTCTATGAAAATCTATTTCATTTCTTTCATAGGTCATATCTATAAGTCTAGAAAGTATTTCATCTCTTTCAATAGTATCGCCTACATTTACTATAAGCATATGTTCCATATAATCTTCTACTTCACCAATACCATATATACAAGATACACTTGCAACTACTATAGTATCTCTATAATTAAGTAATGAGCTTGTCGCCCCATGTCTTAATTCATCAATTTCATCATTTATACTTGAATCTTTTTCTATATAAGTATCACTTTGAGGTAAATAACTTTCTGGCAAGTAGTAATCATAGTATGAAACAAAGTATTCAACGTGATTATTTGGAAATAGTTCCTTAAATTCAGAGTATAGTTGACCTGCAAGAGTTTTATTATGAGCAAGTATAAGCGCTGGTTTATTAACTCTTGAAATAATGTTAGCCATAGTAAAAGTCTTACCAGAGCCTGTAACACCCTCTAGTATTTGTTCTTTTTTATCACTATTTAATCCATCTACTAACTTCTTTATTGCTTCTGGTTGATCACCACTTGGTTTAAATTTTGAAACTATTTCGAACATTTTAATCACCTTTCTTAATTATTATTATTTTTTTCTAATTTCATATAAATATCATCTATTTGTTTACCATCAATTATGTTAACATTTTTATCTCTTTTATATTCTTTAAAGCCTAGTTTTTTATAACAATTTAGAGCTTTCTCATTATGTGAATACACACTTAATGTTATTTCATTTAATCCTAGTTTTTCAAACCCATAGTCTATAACTGTTTTGAGTATTTTGGTTCCATAATGCTTACCTTGATATTTTGGGGTTATGCATATACCAAGTTCATAATCATCAAAGAATTCTACATTCCCAACAAAATGATTAGTTGATTTTTCTATAACCGAAAATATTATATTATTGTTATTTAATTTGTTTTTTACCCATTTGCATTCACTTTCATAAGTATATGTTTTAGGACTTTTTGAAATATATTTTTGTACCTCTTTATCATTTGCCATAATTAAGTAGTCTTCTACTAAATCAAGACTTGGTTTTATAAATATTAAATCTTCAGTTTCTATTATTTTTTTCATTTTAACCTCTTTTATTTTGCTTTTTCTTTAGGATTATCTACACCTGGAATAAGTCTTTTTTCGCTTGAAAACTCAAATTCTCCTGTTTTAAATCTTTCTTTTATTTCTTCTAAACTTAATACTTCTTTTAGTTTGCCCATACTAAATATATAATAATCATTATTTTCAGGCTCACTAAACATTCCATTTTTATTAGTTGTTACGCACAATACTAGTCTAGTATTTTCCCCTTCATATGGCTGATTATTAATAATAATTTCCATATCATGACATGTTTTATCTCTACCAAATATATAAGAAGATAAATCATCAATAACTTGAAATAAATTCATTGCATTATATTCAAATAATGAAATATATGAAAGTAGTTTATTTATTCTTTGTTCATCATTTAAATCATCCATTTTATGAGCTTTACTTTCAGCTTCTAATTTTCTTAGTGCTTCCCTACATCTTTTTTGTTTTAAGTCTTTACAGTTATTTACATAAAATTCATTTACTTCCTTAATATCTCTTAATACTCTTTCAATTGTATTTTCATTTTCACCAAAGGGGCCAAAACTATGAACATAATCATAAAATTTTGAAAAAGCTATATCACTTTTTGCTGCACCATCACCAAGATCTGCAAAAACAACAGCATCATTTGCTAAGAATAGTAATCTAAGATGATTTTTATAAACGCTATCTGTTTCATTATCATAATTAATTATACTAAATGGAATATTTAAACTATCTAAGAATTTTGCAAAAATCATAGTAGCTTCATTACATACTATATAATCACCTATTTTTATGTGATTAAGTCTATCAATATCATTAAAAACATCGTAAGATTTATGTATAAAATAATCTTCATTATATGTAAATAAATCGCATATTCTTCTATAACCATAGTATGCTTTTTGTATATCATTAAAATGCTCAGGCATACCTTTTTTTATTTCTTCTATTATAGTAGGATCAAGAATAAAATTATCTACTTGTCCTCTAAAAGGTGCGAAACGTTCCACTTCTTGATCTGGCTCATATTCTTTTTTAATATATGCAAGATTTTGTTTTAAATTATCATATTCATTATCATTAAGTATATCTTTTGCAAAAGTCTCTAAATTAATGTTTTCTATTGCATTATAAATATCATGGCCATTAAATTCTTTATCAGACTTTAACCAAGTTAAAAAATCACTATGTTTTTTACTAAGGACATATATAATATCTTTATATGTTAATCCAAAGAACAGATTCCTATTAAGGACTTTCTTTTTGTGTATTTTACTAGTTGTAATATATAATATTTTTTTAAGTTTTTTTCTGCTTTGAGATGAAGTACTTAATGTCAAATCGTTAACTATTTCATCGAGTGTAATATCATGCTTATATAAAATATCGCAAAAACTATTAAAAATATTTATTTTATATTTTTGAACTCCTCTCTCAATTAGAGTTATTAAATGCTTGAATAAATCATCATCATTTATTAACAAATCTATAACTCTTTCTTTTGGTTTAGCATACATACTTGATTCCCAACTTGTAACACTAAAAAATGCTGATAAATATTCTATATGAATGTATATTTCATTACGTTTTGTAGCGAATGAAGTTACTCTTTTTAAATCTTCTGCATTCATTATAACCTCCTAGTTAAAAATCATATGTATTATAATATCAATAAAGGTTATACATAGCAATATATAAGATATTATTCTAAGATTTTTATTATTATATTTTTTAAATAGTTTTATTACTAATGGAACGATAACATATATTAATAGTAAACTTGATATACCAAAGAATACTACACTTCTAAGACATATAAAGCCGCCTATGTTACCAAAATTCCATATTTCATTATTATAATCCCATAATCTTAAATTAAAAGCTTTTAATAGGACATATCCTGTTAGAAATTCAAGTGTCCCTGTAATTAAAACATTTAAAAGAAGTACTTTAATAGGTTTGTCTTTGAATCTATAGGTTAATAGAGTTATAAAGAATCCACCAAAAAAATATATTGGTATAAGTGGACCATATGTTGATCCTCTTTTTACTAAGTATCCTAAATCTATATAATAAAATATTTCTTCATATATAAATCCAAATACACCGCTTATTACTGCAATTAAAATAAGCGCACTAATAGAATTGTATAAGGTTAAATTATCTTTTTCAAAAACATTTAATAACTTTTTCATAAATTCACCTATTTATATAATACCACAAATAAATAAAGATTATTTAAAATAATCTTTATTTATACTTTTTAATAAGTGTTTTTCTTGCATTTCTAGGTTTGTTTGTTAGTAATTTGTTATCTACTGTTGCTGTTACTTTTGAAACAAGTACTAAACCAGCTTGCTTTAGAACAGTTTTTATTTGTTTAACTTTCTTTTTAATTCTCATATTATCATCTATTAAATCTTCTGTTTCTTCATAAATATCAACAGAATCATATATTATATTATGATTATTGCCAGCAGTATAAGGAAAATCTGCTTCTCCATTTTCATCTTTAACAGATATTACCTTTTCTCCAAAAGACTCTTCTACAGGATCAATATTAACCATTTCTTCTACATTGCCTGTGTTTATATATGACTCTTCTCCTTCTGCTTCATAGCTTTTATTAACAGCAATTGCAACTTTATATAAAATTGCCCTATTTAATGTATCGTTTGCGATTCTAAGACCATTGATATCTATATATTTAATACTGTTATTAAGGTAGTATGAAAGAACTTTTTCTATTTTTTTATCCCTTGTTTTTTCATATCTATAATATAAATCCTGTATCTTTTTAAATGTTCTTTTATTTAATTGTTTTTCATAATCATAACTATATTGATTTAATTCACCTTCTAAAAAGGATAATCCTTTTCCATCTAAAAACTCATATATTTTAATTGCTTTTTCTAAGTTTTTTTCATCTTGAGAAAGATAATCCTTGTTTTTTTCTTCATATTCATCAATAGATTGGTATACTTTAGTATTGCGAAAGTCTTCATCAACTTTACTATAATCAATACCTTTAGTAGACTTTAAAGCTGTACAACCTTGTGTAGTAAACATAACCGCTGCAAGAATAAATCCTTTTATACTATTTTTATATTTCATATTAACCCCTCCATGGCATTAAGTATTATACCTTTTTTATTTATTCTGTCAAGTTAAAAGACCTTTAGATAGTGTAAAATGGTTTCGGATGCACAAAAAAAGGAAAACCTGATATAATTAAATCGCAATATTATTAGAAAAGAGGTTTTCCATATGAATAATATAG
>CADBKG010000035.1 GCA_902795215.1 uncultured Erysipelotrichaceae bacterium
CCGCTTCAAAAAAGACAAGGATTTTAAAAAAATATACTTTGCTATTTTTTATCTTCTATTTCAGTTATATCGACTTGATTTATACTATCAAATCTTTTGGTTATTTTATTAGTTGTTGTATGTATTTCTTTCACATCTTTACTTACTGTTTCTATACTTCTATATAACTTATCCCAACGTTCTTTATAACGTCTAAATTCTTCTGATAATAAAACTAATTCATTTTGTATTACTTTAGCAAATTTATCTCTCTCTATATTTTTTATTATTACTTGAATTGTTGTAAGAGTGCTTATTAAAGTAGTTGGACTTGTAATCCACACTCTTTTTTTATAAGCATATTCTATTATTTCACTGTGATATGCATTTAATTCTGCAAAAATTGCCTCCGCTGGTAAAAATAATATTGCTTGGTCACTAGTAACACCCGGTATTATATATTTATTACTTATAGCATCTATATGTTTTTTCATATCTTGCTTAAAAAGTTTTTCAGCACTTAATCTTTCTTCCTTTGTATTATTTTTATCTACCATTTCTTGATAATGCTCCAAAGGAAATTTAGAATCAATAGCTATAGTACCTAAAGGTTCTGGTGTAAATAATACAGCATCTGCTATAAATCCATTTTCAAAGGTGTACTGTAATTTATATATTTTTGTATTATTTTTACCAAAAATGTTAGATAAAATATGTTCTAAATTAACTTCCCCAAAAATACCTCTTGTTTTTTTGTCTGTTAATACTCCTTGCAAAGAAACTATATCTGTAGATAAACTATCTATTTTCTTTTGTGCTTCATCTATTTTAGATAATCTTTCTAATACATTAGTAAAAGTTTTGTTAGTTTTTTCAAAATTTTCATCTAATCTAGAATTTACTTTATTGTCTATGAATTCTAATTTTTTGTCTAATCTATCAGTTTGTTTATTAAAATCTTCTGATAAACTATGTGAAAAATCATTTTTAAAATTTCCAAATTCTTTAACCATACTAATCTCTAATTTAGATATTTTTTCTATAGCATCAGAATTATTGTTTTTCTTAAATAATAATATTATTAACAAAATAACATTTATAACAAGGATTCCTAATATAATATATTCCATTTTATCACCACTATAATTGTATCACATATATTAAAAAAAAATAAGACATTAATTATCTTATTTTCTTAAAATCCATGCTTCATATCCACCTAATACATTAACAACATTATATCCTAGATTTTTTAGTATTAAACATATTTTTTTACTTTGTATTCCTTTTTGACAATAAATATAATATTTATTTTTCTTATTTAAATATTTGCTAGGATTTGAAAGAATTAAATTAGATGGAATATTGATTGATCCTTGAATATGATTACTATTGTACTTTTCTATACTTCTTACATCTATCAATATAATATCATTCAAATTATTTAATTCAGACACAGAAATATTTTGTATCATATAACCACCCTAATATATAGTATGATTAATTAAATATTATATATAAGTAAAAAGCTTATTCATCATCAAAGAAGTCATCAAAAAATTGATCATCAGTTATAGTATTTTTGTTATTTGAATCAATTTCTATGGAAGAATTATCCTTTATATCAACATTTCCTAAAATTGAAGTATCTATACTTGAATTTTTAGAATCACTATTTATTTTAGACTCCTTTTCTTGTTCTCTACGTTCCTCTTCCTCTAATTCTGCAATTTTTGCATCAATTCTTTTTACTAACTCATCAACATTAAAATCATCATCTTTAGAAGATGGCATTCCTGGAATAGAAGGTCTTGACGGCATAAATGGATTAAAAGGCATACCACCATCATTATTACCACTATCTCCATTAAGCATCCCATTTATTTTTTCTTCCCTTTTTTTAGTTACAAAGTCTTTAATATTAAAAACCTGCATTGGTTTCTTTTCTCTTTGTGGATATATCGCCTTTGGAAAATTATGACCCCAATTCATTTTATAATTTGGAGTAAGTTTAGTTTTAAAAGGCATTGTTCTAAGTCTTATAATAATTGTTTCCCATTGTTCCATACGCTGCAAGTCACTTACAGTAACAAGAGGTGTAGAAGTTGTTTTTTCTTTTTCTTTTGATTTAACATCTCCACACATTTTACTTATTTCTTCAAGTGCTTGTATTTCAGTACTTATAAGATAAACTATATTACCACAGTTACCCTTTATAGTTTCTCCATTTTCTTTGCCATAAACTTCATAAAGTTGTGCAAAGTTCTGGATTATAAATGTAAATCTTATATTTCTAGAACGAGCTGCTGTAACCATTGTGGTAACATCCTTTAAAGGTGGCATATTAGCAAACTCATCTAGAATAAAGTTTGTTCTATGAGGTAATTTTCCACCTGATTCTTGCGCAACTGATATTAAAGTTTCATAACATTGCTTTAAAAATATAGTAACTAATGAGTGATATGTTGTTTTTTCATCCTGTATAACTATATAAACAACAGTTTTCTTTCTACCAATATCTCTCATATCAAAGTCATTATTTGAAAGCATTTCTGATAAATTTGCACGTGATGCAAACAACTGAATTTTTTGTTTAAATACTGATAAAATACTTCCCTTTGTTTCATTAGGTGCCATTAATGTAGATGATGCTTTTGTATAAGCTGTTCCTGCTTGATCTTTATAACTAAAATAATCTTTTATATATGTAGTATTAGCTATTTTTTCTTCTCCTTGAGTAGTCATTAAACTTATACTATTCAAGTTTATTTCTTCAGCTTTAGCATCCTCAAAAAGTGCACAAGCAAGTCCTGCAAAATAATCTGCAGAAGTATTTTCCCAGAAGGGGTCTTGACTTTTTCCTTGAGGATCATGAAGTATATTAGCAGCTAAATCTTCAAGTAATTCGACAGATTTATCTATATTACCATCTTTATATAATGAATATGGTAAGTACATAGGATTCCACGCATTTCCTTGTTGAGGATCACGAAAATTAAGTAAAACAACATTATATCCTAAACTTTTTAAATAATTAGCAGTACCTTCATAAATTTCCCCTTTAGGGTCAGTTATTATCATTGACTCATCATGCTTAGCTAGTAAATTTACCATTGGTAATACTGTCGTTTGTGTTTTTCCTGCACCAGTAGAACCTATTACTAAATTGTGATATCCACCATTGTCAACATAAACTTCATGCTGATTCATTATTAATGGAATACCTGCTGCATTAGATTTAGGTGAAGTTGGAATTACTCTTGCAACATCAAGTCCCTTTTCTATTTCTTTTTCTTTAGCCCATCTTGCATAATTCTTTTCTTTTTTTGTTCCAATAGAAATCCCAATTCCGGATCTATCATCCTCTCTTTCAAAGAAGAATGATTTCACTCCTACAAATGCAGCTATTATACCAGCAAAAAATACAAAAAGAGTAGCTACAATATTATGTGGCATAAATGCTAAAAATATATTTATAGTTAATGCTTCACCATTTAAAAATTGTGATATATTTGCAACTATAAACATTGAGACTAAAAACCAACAAAAAGAAAATATTCCAAATATTACTACATCTTTTACTTCTGCCTTAAATCTTAAATTCACTTTACTCACCTATTTCCACTGTTTTTTCATCTAAATAAACCTTATATTGCATTATACCATTAGTTTTAAAAATAAATACATTTCCATTTCTATCATATATTTTATAAATTACATACTTATTCTTAGTATATTTTACATATCTTTTCATTTTTAAATTACTATTTCTTAAATCTTTTATATAATTTGAAAATTCATTAAAAGAACCAAATTTTTTCTCTTTATACTTTTTGTCCAATAAATCATATGCTTTTTTTTGATCAAATCTCATATAATAAAAATAATCGTTTAAATATATTTTAGCTAAATCTTCATAAGTTACATAAGTTGGAATGTACTCATTAGCATCATACTTTCTTAAATAATTATACTCTTTATCTTTTTTTAAATGTAATAATGCAAAACATAAAATACCAACACCAGCAAGTATTATAACAAATATTAAAATTAATTTCAAAGTTTTTTTATTCATTTTCATCACCATCCATGAATATTTTTCCATTATATGGTTCAATAGAAAATACTTGCTTTTTAGAATCTAAAACAACAATAAAAAATAGTTCTGTCTCTTCTTCTTTTTCTACTTTAGTATAATCATGTATAGTATTTGACTTAATTATACCTTTTACATAATATTTTTTTATATTATTATTTATTTTTTCATAATACATTTTTTTTGATACAAATGTTACCTCACCACTTATAGTAGGAAATACATTTAAAACATTATCTTCTGTTATTTTATTTTTTTTCTTATATGAACTGTCTAAAACTTTTAATAAATTATTATTTTCCTTTTTGGAAACATAAGTTATTGTTCTATATATACAGGAATTTACTGTAAAAAATTCACTGGGTTGCTTCAAAATTGATATATCGTGACTTTCTTCTACATTTGGATGTGTTAAAAATGAAATAATAACAACAGATATTGCTGCTAATGCTAAAAAAATTGCTACTAATTTATTATTAATTTCTTTCATTACATAAACTCCCATCCATCAGTATAATTACCTGTTGTAAATAAATGCCATTCTGCTTTTCTTCTTCGTACAAGACCAGCCCAAACTTGTGAACCAACGTGAATGCATTGCCCCCAAACATTATCATATAAAGCTTGGGTTTGTCCATAAGTTTTATAACCGCTTATGACTTTATCTGTCCACGCAGATCCACAGTTATATTCAAGACTAACTATAGCATCTATCTGATAATCTTTTAAGGTTACGGCATTGTATCACCTAGATGATAATTATTAACATTTACCCCATGGTTACTAAATTTATCAGAGTTATATTCTAAAACTACACCAATCCCTACAGATCGTAATCCATATCCTTCAACATCTTCAATACGATAGCTATCACCTATAATTTTTGTGTGTCCTTCAAATTGTCCTATCCATTCTACAACTTTACCATTTGAATCAGACGGTCTTGGATTATTTGGGTCAACATAATCTAAAGGATTAACTGTTGCAGTATACTCATTTTGTCCTTGTCGTACTTCAAAATGTAAATGAGCACCAGTAGAATTTCCACTACTACCCATTTTAGCAATTACTTGTCCTTGAGTAACAGATTCGCCTGTACTAACAGTTATAGAATTTTCATATAAATGACCATATAAAGTATAATTACCATCTGGGTGCTGAATTATTATGTAATTTCCATAACCACCACCACAAGAAGATTGTTGTGCTCCAGATGTACAAACTTCACCACCTTTTGATGAAAATACAACAATACCACTTTTTGCAGCTATTATATTAACAGCATTCATTCCTCTACCACCAGATATGTCTATTCCAGAATGAAACACTTTATCAACAACTCCATCACCATCTGAATCATTACCAAAAGGATCTTCTCTATCTCCAAATGGTGATGTTATAGTTACAGTTTCAGGTGCATCGCTAGCAAATGTTTTTCCATCATTTTCACTTGTTTCTACACTACCTATAGGCCACCAATATTTGTCACTTGTAGCATCTTCTGACTCAATTTCTTCATCTGATATATAACGACCAGATAAATCTTCATAAAATGCTTTTTTATCATACACTTCAGTTATCATTTTTTCAACAGAATTTTTATTTCTTTCATCTACATATTCATATGCAAAAACGTCTTTTACAAAAAAAGACATAAAATAAACAAGTGCAATTATATAAATAAACTTATATCTTCTATTAAACATACATAACTCCTAATTTATATTTTGTTTGATTTATTTCTTTTTATAATTAAATATATAGCTAATATAATTATAACTACAGTAACAACAACTAATACTACAGTATAAAATAAACTTTTATTAGAACTTTTACTATAATTATTTTTATCAATTTTCATTTCTAATTTAAAAGTTGATTTGTTGTCATCAGTTAAATGCCATATATACTTATTATCTTTAATCTCATCTGCATTATTATCTAACACTTTATTATTCGTAGTAATATTGATGTCTAAATTATAATCACTCATACATTCCTTCATATTCTCTAATTTAAAGTAATAATAATCCTGATTATCAACTAATATTTCTTTTGTTTCAAAGCACTCATTTATTGAATTTGCATTAACAAATTCTTTAGGATTGTAAGTATAACTAAAATGAGCATTTAATAAATTATCAACTTTCTCTATTTTCTTTTCATATTTTGTAGTATCATCTGCATGAAGAGGAAAATAGTCAAGTTCTAATCTTTGTTTATTTTCTTCATTATTATCTAAAGTAATATTAAATTCTTCAATAATTTTATCATTATCAATAATCAAATTGTATTCTTTTGTACATCCTGAAGCAATCATAATAATTAATAATAATATTATAAACTTTATTTTTTTCATAAACACCTACTTAATAATTTGGTCTAAAGTATCCATTTATTCCTTGTAATCCTATAGTTTGACAATGTGTTTTTCTAGAATATTGTTTTGCTCTAACACGGTCGCCACTATTTCCTTCTACTGTATATACATAAGTATCATCAACTTTATAGACATAGCCTACATGACTACTATAATATTTATCTTCACTATGTTTTGGGTATGGTGTATAAGTTCCATTATAATGTGGATCAAATACTATAACATCTCCAGGTTGTGGAACTGTAGAAGGATCTGTACATTCATCTTCATACCATGTTCCTAAACCTGCTGCAACAGAAGCTCTAGGTATTTCTCCCGCAATTGCAGAAATTTTTATATATTTGTCAACACCCTCTATTTGTTTAAATAGCCAAGATACAAATATAGCACACCATTCTACTCTATAATTATATCCAAACCAACTCAAATATTTGCTACCTCCTGAATGAACCTCATCTGCCTGCTGAAGTGCTATTTCTGTCATTTTATCAATTGCTTCTTTTCCTGTTTTTGATACTGTATTATTACAAGACGTTTCAATACTTGAATCATTTGAAGAAGATAAATTAGATAAAGTAATGTCTTCACCATAAAAAGCTTTTAATAATTGATCATACTTATAGTTTTCTTCATTTGCCAAATACCTAGCTATATAAGGTTCTATCCCACCATAGTGTATATCACTATTAGGATAAGTAACAACTCCTGCAGGAACTATAAATTCAGTTGATTCACCTGGACAATTGTTTGGAGATACTGCATATTCTGTACATCTTTTAAACTTACATTTATTATTATCAACTGAAATACAATCTGATGCTCTTGCTAATGAATATACAGCCTCTATAATTTTGCCGTTTTTTGTCATTACAATGCCTGATGTTTCTTCTGCATATTTTTTATATGTTTCCATATCCGATGAATTAAAGTTTTGCTCATTACTTGAGGCTGTTATAGGATTTTTACAATCATTTGTATGTGCTATAGTAAAAGATCTAATTATTATAGCCCATGCTTTTCCTAACTCATCATTTCCATTTATAGTCGCTCCTGGTTCAGCACTCAAAACACCTGCAATATATGTGTCTAAATCATATGACTTTCCAGTAGAAGAAACCTTGACCTCACTACATTCAGAATGTACTGTATTAACATTACAAACTCCTTCATTATCATCATTACTATTAACATAATATTTGGATTCTAAAAATTCTCTTAAATATTCTTTATATTCACTTGATGTTGCTCTTCTATATGCAAAAACATGATTTATAGGAAGAAAAAGAAAAGTAAATAATATTACAATATATGTTATTTTTTTCATATGTCCTCCTTTTAAATTTTATTTTGTGATTTTCTATGTGTATAAAATTTAATACATATTACTAAAACAATTAATATTACAATTCCTAATATAGAATAAACTATATATTTATTAAAGTTTGTTTTTATATTTTTTCCTGTGTCAAATTGTATATATATTTCTTTACTGTCATCTATATTTAAATTCCAAGTATAAGAATTTTCAGATTCATTATAATAGTCTGCATTATGCTCCTTTACTGAAAAAGGCAAAACTATTTTTACTTTACAATCATTTATTATAAATCTATCTACACTATTTCCATTTTTTGGATAACGATTTTTTAAAGAAATTGTTACAATATTTCCATTAATATCACTATCAAATGTTTCATAAAGTTGTTCATAAGCCTTTGATTTAGAAAAATAATCTTTCAAATTTTTATACTTTGATTTTACTCTTTCACCAGTATAATCACCATTAGTAATTATTTCCCTAGTAAAGTTATTTTTTTCTAAGTAATCATTAACCAAAGCTGTAGTAAATCTTATTACCCTTTTTTTTGAAGATCTAGGATATCTACTATAATATTCTTCATTTTCAAGCCCAACAATACTCTCTTCAACACTTCTATCATTATTGATTTTTATTGTATACTCAGCTTTACACCCAACTGTTAAAAATATCAAAATTAATAACAAAATATATTTTTTCATAGATACCACACCTATCATTTACTTATAATCCAAAAAGCACCACAAGTTTCTTCATATACTGTGTTAAAACTCCAAAAAGTACTTCTATCTCGACTTGCTGGATCAGCAACTTTTACTTGACCATTTGAATTTGTCTCTGTTAAAACTATAAAGTGTCCCCCACTAGTAAAATGTCCTGGACACATTATACCTATCACTAGTGAATTACCTGATCCTAATGCACTTACTATTTCTTGTTGATTCATTGTTCGCCTTGATTTTAATCCATAATTTGGAGGAGTTGTTTCAATAGAACTCCAAGCTGAACCAGCATTACTGCAACCCCCATGTTCACACACATAATTAGTAAGTTCAACGGGATCATGAACTTCTTTAAGAAAACTTGAAACTACTATAGACAAAGCTGTAGGTCCACAACCATGACTAGCTATAGTTCCATAAACTCCATATGGTTTATCAGCATAATCTAATTGATTAAAATAATAAATATCACCTATACCACCTGTCATAAACTCTATACCATCAACATAATTACCATCTTCATCATCGGAAGAACTACTACCTTCTTTGACCATTGCTTGAGCTAAAACCTCTATGTCGTGTGAACTATTAGACCTAGTTGATTTATAACTTGACCAATCTTTATTAATATCAAAATCAGAATTATTTGTCCCTTGATCTATTGCTGCCTTATCATAATCTACTGTATTAAGTTTAAATACTTCGTTCATGTTTGTTGATTGTAAACTAAGTACTGACATTATTAAAGGCATATCTAATTTAACACCTTGACCATAGTAATAATGATATACATTATACAATTTTACAAAAAATTTATACACATCGCTTTTATCATAATCGTCATTATCATATTTAACAATATCAGGATAAAAATCTTTTAATTCACTAATTAGACTATCTTCATTTTCTAAGTCATCTGAATCAATTTCATTAACTTTCTTTGCCGAAAATTCATAATGTCCTAAATCTTGATTTGTCTCTTGAACATAAACATCAAACACAAAAGAAACATCATCAATTTCTTCTGTTATTTTTTCTTCATTTCCAAATATTTGTTCTATTTTTTCTAATGCCTTATCCTGAGTTATATCGTCTGCTTGTCCTAGTCCAACTGCATTTAAATAAGCTTGTGATGCAGATATCATTAAAATTGGAAAAATAACTATTATAAAAGATGCAACAAATATTAACGATGTTGCAATAATTGCTTTTCTGGATATTTTTAAATTAGCTAAACCTTGAGTTGTACTTTGTTCATCCAATTGATCCTTAGTATCTAATTCACTTTGTGATCCAAATGGTAGTAAAGCTCCGTGTGATTTATTACTTTTAGCGGAGCCAAATAAAGTATTTGCAAATCCCCCACCTTTAGACTTTGCATTAGAAATTCTATTTTTAATTCCTCCACTATTGAGGTCATTTAATAATTTTTGAGCATTTTTTCCTTTAAACCCAGAGTTTTTTAAATTCTTACCAATTCTATTACTTATATTATTAAATTTATTATTACCTGTATTTATATTTTTTTTTGGTAAATTTGGTGTGCTAGAATTAGATGAAGTAACACCACTATTTATATCATTTTTGTTAGCACTTTTGTTTTTTGATGACTGTATTTGTTTATATGAATCTGATAAATTTTTCAAATCTCGATTAGTGCTTGGTTGTTGTTGCACATTATCATTTAAGTCTGGTAAGCTATCTACATTATGAACTTGCCTTTGATTTAATTTTTGATAATTACGTAAATTTTGTTCTTTTTTTGCGTTTCTTATTGCATCCTCATCTCGCATAAAATCACCTAATTCTTATTATTATAATCCTCCACCTGAACCAAACGAATCTAATTCTTCATCGGATACTATTATGCTTATTCGCATACGTCTACTTCCACAAACAAATAATGCTTCTCCTTGATTATATTGTTTTATACTTTCCTTTTCATTGTCATTCAAATCTATTAACTTAGCCAAATCATCTACTGCTTGCTTTCTTAATCCCATTACTAAATAATATGATGCATTATCAAATATAGCTTTTCCTTGTGTAATTACACTTGGATCACTAAAGTCTGTTGGTTGTTGAGTAATTATTATTGTTCCAGTATTATACTTTCTAGCACGTCTTTGAATTTGAGCTAAAAAATCTGCTCCCAAAGTATTTCCACCACTTAATAATACATGGGCCTCATCAACCATCATAACTGTATTAATAGATGAATTTAAAGTAAGACCCCACGCATATTTTAATATATTAAAGAACAAAGCATTTCTTATGTTTGTGTCTGCGTTCATAAGTTCTTTTATATTAAATACAATAAAATTACTCTTAGGTTTTATTGTTGTATGTCCATCAAAATAATACTTCAATTCTTTTATTATTGGTCTTATTTTTATTTCTAGTCTCTCAAGAGTATCTTTTTCTTGGCTTTTTTCAGGCATTGATAAAATTCTACCTTTTATAGTCGCATATACATCTTTGAAAGTTGGATAATCCTCACTAGAATATTCAGTGAAATTTGAATCAAAATCTATTCCAAAACGTTTATATGTTTCTTGAACAACCTCACTAAACATATTTACAACATCCTCTTGTATGGAAGGATCATAATATTTTAGAAAAGCTTTAATTGTTTGTAGTGTTCTTGTTAAAATAGTATAACCTAAACCTTGTTTTATTTCATCCTCATCAGCATCCATAACTACTTCAAGAGGATTTATCATACCAAATGATCCACCTTTACCTAAACTAATAAAGTCACCATCAAAAGTATTGGCCATATCTTCTAATTCGCCTTCTGGGTCAATGACAACAATTTGATTGTTGTTTCTTATATGACTACGTAATAATAATTTAGCTGCTGTAGATTTACCACTACCAGATGTACCTAGTATAATCATGTTAGCATTATTACGATTATGTTCCTTCTTTATTTGATATAAAAATTGATTAAATAGGATTACTCCTCCAGAAAAATCTATACCAAGTAAAGTAGATAATCCTGGATCTTTTATACTATCAAATATAAATGGATACATAGCTGCTATAGTTGGAGATGGAATCGGAGTTCCAATTCTATCTTCAATATCCTGTTTATCATATATAGGTATTATTGACTTTAAAACTTTATCTTGTTCAAAACGAAGTGGAATAGCTCTTAATTCCATTGCTTCTAAATAATTTTTAACTTGAAGCTTTTTCATATCTAGATCTTCTTGAGTATTAGCAGTTATCATAACATGCATTTGAAAATCATATATTTTTGATTGACTAGCAGCAAGTTCAGAAATAAACATTTCTAACGATTCGTAATCTTGCCTAATTCTTTCTTGTATAGTTTTATCATGTTCTTCTTGATATCTTTGCTTTAAATCAGCAAGTTCCTTATTAAGCATTTTACTCATACTACTAAAAGGAAGTGGTATATGTTTAATTACAACTTTTATTCCAGCCATACTAGTTAGTGAACTTAAATAGCCAGGATATATAAACTTTGGATAAGAAATTATAGTTAATATTGTAGCATATTTATCGCTTATAACAAATTCATTTGATTTAAACTCCAATCCTTTAGGAGCTATTTGATTACGTATATCCATTATGCAAACACCGTCCCAAAATCTGTAGTTTGTCCACCATTCAAGAAATTATCAAGAATCATTCTTAAATCATCATTATTAGTTTGAAATGCAGTAAGCCCCGCATTAGCTAAATTATTAATTAAATTTCTTATTCTTTTTTGTAAAAGTTCATTATTTTTATCTTTAAACAAAATAAAGTATTCTGTATCTACAACATTATTCGTTTTAAACATATTAGCTTTATTTATATCTTCTAAAATTAATTTTCTTTTCTTAGTATCACTTATTTGATTGTATAAAAGTTGTAATTGTGATAGATATACATTTATATCTACCGGTCTATCAGCAACAACTACCCAAAATTCATAGTCAATTGCATTATATACATTTTTTAAATTCATAATTATAGCATCTTGCATTGATTGTTCAAGTATAAATATATTTCTTGGAACAATTTTTACTCCTGTAACTTTTTGACCATTATCAAGTACAATAAGACCATTTGAAATATTTTTTACAGGAACATCTGTATATTTACTTTTTGCTTCTTTCGCCATATTCAAAACACCAACCCTTCCATATATATCTTTGTCGCGTAGTATAAAATATCCAAGCATTTCTTATAACTGTCCTTATATTATGATAATTTGGTATAGGAAATACTAAAAACGAACAAATAAGTCCTGGGCTTATCGATAGTATTGCTACCCAAAAATTACTAACAGGAAGGAACATCATTAGTAAAAACGATACTCCTATTCCTATTATAAATATAGTTAAATCTACTTTATTAAATACACCAAATAATAGCATACTCTTTTTTGAATTTGCTGGTATTAAATATGTATTTGTTCTATTTCCTTCTTCCATTTAATATCACATCCTTTTTTATTCTTGTGGTGGATGACCTCCATGAGGTCCATGAGGTCCATTTCCTCCTTCAGGACCATTATATGTAAATTCGTTTGAATAACGTGTAAAAGTACCTCTATCAACTGTTCTAGCACTCATTTGTGTTCCTGGAGCTTCTTTAGTAGTTATCTTATGAGATGCATCATCAGCTTTATGAGCTAATACATTATCTGATGATGGTTCAATTCCTGCGTCAGCAACTTCTTTATTAAATCTTTGAGTTTCTTCCCTTTCATCATTTTCATATTGAGCCTCAATATTTTGATACTCTTCATCTATTTTACGTATATCAGATGCAATTTTAAACATTTCTTTTTTATCAAATGTTCCATCATCTTTTGTATATTTAGAACTATCAATTCCTAAATCAGATAAAATTCTAACAGTTCCTGCTAAATCACCTGATTTCAAATCATTAAATGCTTGTCTTGACGCTTCTGTCATTTCTTTTTCAGCTGCAATAGCTTCTTCAGTTTGTTCTCCTGTTTGATATCTTACTGATTGATCATTATCTAATTGTTCTTGTTCTCTTCTTATTTCCTCTTCTTGTTGCTCTTTTAATTTATTTAATTTTTCCTGTTCTTTTTTTATTTCATCATCATGTTCTTTCTTTTCTTGTAAATATTTAGATTGAGCCGTAGATAATTTGTTTTCCTCCAAACGGGCAGCTTCTGTTAACATTTCTTTACCATTTGAATCTCTTTTTATTGACCCATCTGCATTTGTTTGATAATAATTATTATTTGCTTTCATTTGTGAAATAGTATTATTAACTGTATCTTTTTCTCTTCTTAAAATTTCTTCTTCCTCTTTATATTTTTGAGTCTTATTATCTATTTTGGCTTGCTGTGATGCACTTGATGTTTTATAGTCTGACATTTTTTTGTTTATTTCTGCTTGTCTTTGCAGTCCAGCAGCTTTTAACTCACCACCTTTGGCATAATATCCACCAGATGATCTTAATGAATCTATTTTACTTTGTGCCTCTTTAACAGGTTTTTGTGATTCTATTGCAGAGCTAATTGCTTCCAAATTTGATTTTTGTCTTTTTAGTTTGTCTTGTTTTAAATATTTTTCTCTAGCTGTTGCCTCTTTAGCGGCTTTAATAGCTTCCATTTTAGCTTTATGTTCTGCTTCCATTGTTCCATAGGCAATTGAATCACTCTGTGCTGCCGTATAATTTCCTGTCATTCTATTAAGATCTGCAGCAATTCTTCCTGGGAATGTAGAGCCTTTTCTATTTAGATCTTCTCTTTGTTTTTTAGCAAACATAGCTTCACCATATGAGTCAGAAAATACTTTTCCCATATTTTCTTCTTTCATTGCTTTTTTAACTCCTCGCCCAAAAGCACTTAAAGCTCCTGCCGTTCCGCTAAATGGTGATTTAGCAATATTTTTCAAACCTGCTCCTATTGATTTTTCTCCTTTTTCATTGCGCCAACTATTTGGATGAAAAAGTCTTGATCCAAAATTAGT
>CADBKG010000036.1:0-4338 GCA_902795215.1 uncultured Erysipelotrichaceae bacterium
TTTAATCATATCAAATGCATTTTGATAACCGTTTATCTTACATTTATTTAAGAAATAATTATAAATAAAACGATAACATCCAAATGTTTTATGAATTAAAACTTTTTGCTTATCATTTGGATACAACCGAAACCGATAGGTTTTATACATATTATCTCCCCCCTAAGTCCAATATATAATACATTTGTTCGTTTGTCAACTACAAATTTTTACTGATTATATAATACTATTATTGATAAAAAGAAAATTCCTTATAAACAAAAAAACCACTCTTTCGAGTGATTTATATATTTAAGTTCGGAATTTTCCGAACAGATTCACCAATGGAGCGTGTTATAAACAGCTTACGACCCAAAGTTCTTCTTGCGATTTCATTATAGATTATTAATGTTATTTTTGCAATACCATAACATTTACTTTTTATCTTTTATTTTATCCAATAACCTTATTAAATGAGGATCTATTTCATTTTCATTATATCCAATAACATCTTTTTCTACTTCAAGTTTTGTTGCATCATCAATTGATGATACAGGCATAATATAAACTTTAGATAATCTAGGATTAAAGAAACCTATTTTCTTATTCTTAATCTTATTCTTAAAGTCATATTCTGCATTTAATTGGATTGACCTACATCCCATCAAATAATACATATAAAGCTGTAATGTTTGAACTGATTTTAAACTATTTTTCGAAACTTTAAAATCCCATATTACTCTTCTTCTTCACCATCATTTAGTTTATTAACATCGATTTTTCCTAAAAGAGTTTTTGGTAAACTTTTTCTAAATTCAAATTCTTTTGGAACAGAATATACTGCTAAGTTTTTCTTACATAATTCTTTAATTTCATTCTTTAACATTGGTGAAGCACTATAACCTTCTTTGAGAACAATAAATGCTTTAGCAACTTGCATTTTGTATGGATGTGGTATACCTATAACACTACAGTTTAAAACTGCTGGATGTGTTTCAATTACTTCTTCTATTTGTGATGGATAAACATTATATCCACTTGAGATAATCATTCTTTTTAATCTTTGACGATAGAAGAATACTCCATCTTTATCCATATATCCGATGTCTCCACTATGAAGCCATATGTATCCATCAGGATGTTTTTGAAGTATTGTATTGTTATCTTCATCGTTATCTATATAACCTGCCATTACTGTAGGTCCTGTTATACATACTTCTCCATCTTCTCCAGCTGGTACTTCATCATGTGTTCCAGGAGTTACAATTTTAACATAGTTTCCAGAAAGTGGAATCCCCATACAACCTTGTTTATTATTATCTCCATAACTAAACATACATGGTCCTAAGCATTCACTCATACCATATCCTTCAGTTACAACTATTTTTGCTCCATGATCTTTTAAAAATTTATTTATTTTTTCTTCAAGAACTGGTTTTAAACTATCTCCACCTACTATTAACCATTTTAGATAAGATAAATCTAATTTCTTATCTTTAGAATTAGTTAATGCTTCAAATAATGTTGGTACACCAAGAATAGTTGTTGGTTTAGTTTGTTTTAATAATTTATCAAATGTTTTAGCATCAAATGTTGGTCTAATAATTGCTTTTTCACCAAAGCATAATGGTTTATATATACAAATTTGTAATCCGAATCCATGGAATATTGGAAGAATAGAAAGAGTTGCATCTCCTACTCCAATATCTGGCATAACAATTCTTGCTTGTTCAATTACACAAGTAAAGCTTTGATTTTTAATAGCAATTCCTTTTGGTTTACCAGTAGTTCCACCACTATGTAGAATTACTGCGATATCTTCTGCTTTTGTATGTACTGCATATTTTCCACTGTAGTTGTTACTATTTTTAACAAAGTCTTCCCAGTAAACATATTCGATATTATTTTTTGGTTTATTAATTTTTCTACCTTTAGTTAATTGATAACCCCATCTTAGATAGAAAGGCATTGATTCTTTAACTGATACTAATATTACTTTATAAATATCTGTATCACCTAAAATATTTTTAATTTTGTCATAACACATATCAATTGATAATAGAACAACACTATTTGTTGAATTGATATAGTATTTTATTTCTTGCTCACCTGATAATGGATGAACCATATTAGAGATTGCTCCAATTTTATTTAAAGCAAAAAATGAAGCGATAGATTCTGGTGTATTAGGCATTAGAATAGTAACTACATCTCCTCTTCTAATTCCTGCTGCTTTATATGCTTTAGCTACTCTATCAATTTCTTTTAAAAATTCTCTATAAGTTCTAGTTGTTCCATAATACTCATATGCTGGAGCGTCTAAATTCTCATTTGCTTTTTTATCAAAGTAATCATAAAGTGATTCTTTTGGAATTTTAATGCTGTCTCTTCCACCTGGATAATACTTTTTCCATGGAGCATTAGGTTTCTTAAGCCTTTTAATTTTGTCGATAATTTCCATATTGTCCTCCTTTTATAAATCATATGACATTATAATAAAAATAAATAAACACATAAAAAGTGAAATAATGTGCCTAATAGGCAAAACACATGAAATATACTATGCATATATTTTCTTTTTCTTCCAATTGCATACAATAAAGAACCAATACTATACATAATTCCACCAATAACTAGAAATAAGACACCAATTACTCCTAAAGAATCAATTAAAGAAGGAATTACAACTAACGCTCCCCATCCATTTATTAAGTGACATATTACCTGTAACACTTGAGTCTTGTCTATTTTTATAGACGTTAAAATTATACCAATCAAAGTTACTATTGAAATTATAATAAAAAGAATTAACCCTTTAATTCCACCTACACCAATCAATGCTATAGGAATATAAGTTCCATAAACTAATAAGAAAACATTACAATGGTCAATTACTCTCAAAACTTTTTTCCCTTCTAAAGCTGGAGATAAAGCGTGGTATATACATGATATTGTATATAAAATAATCATTGCACATCCAAAAAGAGTTACTGTAGTTTCAGGCAATATACCATGTGCTTTTACAACCATCAAAATTAAAGCCACAATTGAAAATATTGCTCCTATTCCATGAGAAATAGAATTAAAAATTTCTTCACCTACAGTATAATTTGGTAATTTGATATTAAGTTTTATCTTCTTTTTTTCTTTTGTATATTTATTTACTGCATAAGATATTTGATACGCTTCTTTTTTTGAAATATTTAATTCTTTCATTAAGTATTCATCTAAATTCATTACTACCACCAATAATAATTTTAAATTACATAAAAAAAAAAGACAATAGATAGTAGACTTACTATATCAAAATTATCTTTACATTTATATCAATATGTCAACTTTTTTATTATTCTTTTCAAAATTATTTAATGCTTTTTTAAAATCATTATTAATTATTAAGTATACATTTCTAACTAATATTTCAGGTTTTTCTTTCATACCATTTTTTATCCAATCTGATGTTATTGCAATAAACGATAATGTAAAGTATTTAGAAATAAAATCAATATCTTTCTTTTCTACATTTAAATTTTTTGATTGCTTAATAATAACATTTTCTACATAAGGAAATAATGAATTATATAAAATGTTATCAACATACTCTCTTTCAATTGTCTTATATATATTTGATACAACATCTTTATGAGTATATATCAATCTAAGAATATATAAATAAACAAACTTCCAATCTTCTAAATCTGTATAAGTATTAGTAACCATTTTATATGAATTTGTGCATATTGTTTCAACTACTTCGTATAAATCATTAAAATGATAATAAAATGCTTGTCTAGATATGTTTAGATTGTCTGTAATATCTTTAATAGTAATTTTATCAAATGTTTTTGTATTTAATAAGTTTAAAGTTTCTTTAATTATCTTTTCTTTCAAAATAAACATCTCCATTTCATTAATTATTATATCATTATATATATCAATAAAATATCATAATTTTTAATAATCAAAAAATTGGATTATATTAAAAAATTATGATCTCTTTTTTATCATTAAGGTGTTTACAATAGCAACTAAAAAAGGATAACTTTACTTGTTATCCTTAATCTTTTTCCAAACCATTTTTGTTACTTCTTCACGTCTTTTATAGAAAGACTTTTCGTTAAACCTGCTTCTTTCGTCTGGAATAACTAACATATGATTATGAATATTATCTTTATTGCTATGGGTAATCATAATAATTGTATAAGTAAATGGCCACATTTCTTCTTGAAAAGCTATACCAATATTATAAGCCTCATTTACGTTTACTGATCCTTTTGAGAAAGCTTGATAAACATGATAAGCACAAGGTGTTCTATCAAGTGAATTACCAACCATTGTATCCATAAACCATTCTTCTTT
>CADBKG010000036.1:4387-6656 GCA_902795215.1 uncultured Erysipelotrichaceae bacterium
TCCATTTTTTCATCATGAATATCATAATTTTTAATTGAATTTCGGCTTTTTTCGACATTAATGTAAAAGTCAATATTATACTTATCTTGTTCTAAAATTTCTTGTGGATTTTTCAAATAGTTATAAATCTTCAATAAATCTTTTTTAGTTCTTACGGAGTGTACTGCAGTGGTGAACATAAGTATCACTTCCTTTTAGTGAACTATTATATAGATTTTTTCTAAAAATTCAAGTTGGAATTACGCACAACTATAATTTTCCCAGGAGGTAAATATCCTTCAGTTTCTATTTCTTTTTCAACGACACTATGAATGTAATCTTCTATTGTTATGCCATCATTTGAATATTGCATTTCAATTATATGTCCATTTACTTTTGCAAAGTATGGATTATATCCCTGGTCCAAATATTTGATTATTCTCTCTAGTGGAGTTTTTGTTCCTCCAAGATCTAAATCTTTTAATTCTGACAAACTATCCTTATCAATTTCTTCTTTTGTTTGCTCTCTACAATCAAAATAGTAATCTAAAATTTTAGTTAAATTATATTTACTTTTTAACATTTTATATTCTTTTTCACTTAAATCATATTCTTTATATTCTTTCATTTCTATCATTCCTTTCAATATAATTTTTATCTTTTAGTGGTGTTCCATATTTTATATGGTTATATTCTTTTAAGCTTAATATTTGCTTATCAACTAATCTATCAACAAGTTCTGTGAAAAATGGATCATCTTTTATTAACACCATATTGGTTAAGAATAGAATTAATGTAGTCCAAGATTCAACAGCTGCTGCAATAGCTTTCATTGCTTCTTCTAGATTCTTTTCTAGATTTGTTGATGGTCCTGTTAAAGTTTTAACATTTGATACGATTAAGAATAGTGTTTCTATAACTGCATTGTAATCATCCATAGTAGTTATTAAGCCATTTGTCTTTTGCATATTCTTTGTTGTATCCATTACTTTTTTGTTATAAGTCATAAGTTCTTTAATTTGCTCATTTGTTATTTCATAATTGCCATCATAAGTTGGCTTCATTGTGACTTTAAATAGACTATCTTTAACTCGATTTGAATCATTACTAAGTTCATAAGATTTATCGACTAGCTCACTGATTCTATTTTCATTTTGTTTTAAATTTCTTTTTATATAATCATAGTTTTTCATTTTAGCTACTGGAATATCTTCGTTTCTTCCAACTTTTTTATCTACTAAAGTGAAGTCAACTTGATAAGCTTTATTAAATTCTTTGATACATTTTTCTCTCATAGTATCTTGAATTTCGGCTAATCTTTCTTTAGTAAATACTTGTGTTTTTGCCACTTGTTTTTTCATTCCGTTTTTAAATCCATCTTTAATTGGTACACCAATAATGTGCATATGTGGTGACTTTTCATCAAGATGAACTACTGCTACGGCAATCTTAAATTCTGGTACAAGTTCTTCTAAATCTTTTATTTGTTGTTTATAAACATCGACCATTTTTAACTTATCTTCAAAGCTTTGTGCTTTCCAATATACCTGATTTTCTAATTCAATTATGAACTCACAAGCAATGTCTCTTTGAGTATTTTCTGATACATGAAGTAGATAATTCTCTATCTTTCTATCATCTCTAGTTTGCTTATTATTGTATTCAATTCTTGCTTCTTCAAACTCATTTTGATAGATACTTTTGATATGATTTGTTGCTGTTTCTTTGTCTTGAGATTCCCCAATTATCATTACAATATTTTCATTATTATATTCTTCTAATCTTAAATCGTGCTTCAATGCGTGACCCAATTGATTCAAATTTTGGATAGCATTATTTGCATAAGAGGTAGTTCCACTTAAACTATTTTTTGCCGCTCTCCTTGCTTTTTTTGTTTTGTTTCCATCATTACCTAAATGACATGAATAAGATAGTTCCATTTAACCTCCTGGATTGACCTTTTTTCTTTAGGCAAAAGTCATAACGCCCTATGGGTTTTGACATGCTATCAAAACACCGGCGAACTCTTACGAGTTAAGTCATATTTGAAGTAGTCAAATATGATATCCAAGAACTACTCCAAGTGATGAAGTAGTCTTTGGATTTGTTATGAATAATGCTGAAGCATTATTGCTTATGACTTTATGCCTTCAGTTCTTCAATACTCACGAACGATTTAGGTATCATGATAACTCTATCAACAAGTTCATTATTTTTTATAAGCGGTCTTTCAATTATTCCATCAATGTAGAAGTGGTCTTTCATCAGTTTATAATATTTTTCTTTTTCT
>CADBKG010000037.1:0-1947 GCA_902795215.1 uncultured Erysipelotrichaceae bacterium
AGGCGAATGACTGAAAGACTCTTAGTAGGTCATTACGGGAATGCCCGTTATAGCAGATACCTATAACTATGCATAGACATAAGTAGGTTAGTGAGTTTAGTACAGTAATGTATTATTAAATAAGAGTGGTAACGTGAATATTTCACCTCTTAGGGACAATAGTGTTTCTAAGAGGTTTTTTATTTAAAGAAAGAAGGAGATAATATGAATATTATAATTGGAATTAGTTGGCCTTTTGCAAATGGTGAACTGCATATAGGTCATGCAGCAAGTAGTTTACCTGGAGATGTTATAGCAAGATACCATAGACTAAAAGGAGATAAAGTTATATTAGTATCTGGAACTGATTGTCATGGAACACCAACTGAGGTGAAAGCTTTACAAGAAAATAAAAGTCCAAAAGAAATAGTAGATGAATGCCATGTTTCATTTGCTAAAGATTTTAAAGACTTTGGCATAAGCTTTGACTTATACAATAGAACAGATGATCTTTACCATAAGAAATTTGTTCAAGAACAATTTGTTAAATACTACAACAATGGATACTTAAAAGAAAAGGAGGAAGAACAATTATATTGTGATAACTGTAAATTATTTCTAGCAGATAGATATATCATAGGTATATGTCCTAAATGTGGTGCTGAAATAAAAGGCGATGAATGTGAAAAATGTGGAAGTTTACTTACAATAGATGAAGTTAAAGAAACTAAATGTGCTATTTGTGGTAATAAAGCATCTTATAAGAAAAATAAAAATTTATATATTAAACTTTCTAATTTTCAAAACAATATAAAAGATTTACTTGAATCTAAAAAAAGTTTATGGAGAGAAAATGCAGTTAACTTTACTGAAAGATATCTTAAAGAAGGAATACCTGATAGATGTGCATCACGTACTTTAAATTATGGTATAGATATTCCTATAGATGGTTTTAAAGAGAACATAATTTAAATTGGGAAGATTATTGGAAAGGTGAAGATAGTAAAATATACTTAGTTCATGCCAAAGATAATATTCCATTCCATACAGTTATATTTCCATCATTATTATTAGCAACTAATGATAATTATCGATTACCAGATAAAATAATATCAGATGAATATATAACTATTGAAGGAGAAAAATTATCAAAGAGTAAGGGTAACTATATTACACTAAGATATTTATTAGATAATTATCCTGTGGATGCTATTAGATGTTACTTCAGTATCAATAATCCCGAAACAAGAGATTTCAATTTTACTTATGAAGGATTTATTAATTCTATTAATGGAGAATTATTAGGTAAGTGGGGTAACTTTGTAAATAGAACACTTCAATTTATTAATAAATCATTTGATGGTAAATTAAATAGTAATAAAGTAGATGAAACAATCGAATCTAAATTAAAAGAGTTATATGATGTAGTTGGTAATGACATTGATAATGGAGATACAAAAGATGGTTTATCTAAAATATTTGATTTTATAAATTACTCTAATAAATATTTTGATGAAAATGAACCTTGGAAATTAGCAAAAGATGATGTAAGTAAATGTGAAGATATTTTATATAATTGTTGCAATATTATATTTAATATAAATAATTTGCTTAAACCATATTTATTTGAAACAACTAAAAAAGTAGAGGAATATTTAAATAGTAATATTGATAGTTGGAACTATCAAAAATTAGATGGTGTTCAATTATCAAAAGAAATAGAACCTTTATTTATCAGATATGATAAAAGTAAAATAGAAGAAGAAAGAGATTTATTAAAGCAAAATAATTAATATTATTTAAAAATTTTAATAAATTACAATTAAAAAATTTTAGATAAGTTTTTAGATAAGTTCTGCTAGGTTTGCCGAGTGCTACGGAGTGCTCCCAAGTGCAACCAAGTGCCGAATTAACGAGCCAAGTGCTTCCAAAAACTCCCAAAAGCCCCAATACAAAAGGCCATGTGGC
>CADBKG010000037.1:1954-4349 GCA_902795215.1 uncultured Erysipelotrichaceae bacterium
GGAAAACGCGAGTTTTTCTTTTGTATAAAAATATCTTAAAAATGACTTTAGATCCATTTTAGATCCACTTATTTTAAATAGGTAAAATAAGGGAAGATTTAAGTAGGATAATAAAAATAGCATTTTTTGTAGTATAATAGAACTAACAGATAAATAGTAATTTGAAAGGTAGATTATAATGAAGAAAAAAATTTTTTTGATTTTAATGTTATCGTTATTTTTGATGACGGGGTGTTCTAAGGAAACTAAGTTTAAAAGTGTTGATAGAACAACTACTGGGTTTCATAAGGTAAATGTAGCAGAAAAAATTGATGATGGAGTACTATATTTTAAAGGTGATAAAATTCTTTATGATAAGGATGGTACTGTTATTAAGATTGCCGATAAGGTTAGTTCTTTGTGGAGAGAAAATGATGATATTTACTATGATAGTAATAATGTGTTATATTCGTTTAATTTTGAAACTCAAAAAACAAATAAGCTTGTGGATAAACCACATAGAATATTAGGAAAATATAACAGAAATATTATAACTTATTATGGTAGGACTATCTATTCGATAAATGGTAAAGAAAAAACAATATTATTTAAAGACGGATATTATTTAAATAAAGCGGTACTTTATAAAAATAAGGTATATGGAATACCCGCTAGTAATGTTTATGAATATAACCTAGACACCTTAAAAGTAAAAAAAATAACTAAAAATCCATATCATTCAGACTTTGAAGTAATAAATGGGCAATTATATATAATAACAGAAGAAAAGAAAAAAGAAAGAATAAACTATACTTATTCTAAATTAACAGATGATGGTTTAGAAAAATTATTTGATATTAAAAATATAACATGGGTATCAGATAAAAAGACGGTTAAAGATGGAATGTTTCTGGTAACTTCTAAAAGTTATAGTGATTCTGTGAAAGGCAATCAATTACTATATGTTAAAGATGGTAAGAAGATAGTTGTAGATAAAAACTACGGTTACGATATAGTTGGTATTATTAATAATAAGTTATGCTATTATAAGAACAAATATAAATATGGAACCTATGACGAAAATTTAAAAACTTTTTATCTATATGATGGAAAGAAGAGTATAAAGGTTTTTGATTTGGATTTAGGTTTTTTTGAAGATATTATAGGTTACGAATATGATGGTGGGCTTGTAATCGAAGTTGCGTACGAATCTTCAACACGACTTTATAAATATGATGGTAAAGAGGTTTTAGTCCTTGATACGCCAGAACATTTTTATAGTATTATGGGCTTAGATATAATAGATAATAAAGCTTATATTAAATATAGTGAAGGGGAAGAATCAATGGTTGCTTTGGGAACTATTATTGATTTAGACTAGAAAAATAAATATAAACAAATTACAATTTATAAAGCAGATAGAAATATCTGTTTTTTCTATGTCTATTTCCTATTTAGGAGTGGTAAAAAGGTTGTAGAGTGTCATTATTAAATATGCCTTTATTAACCATTTTAAAAGGGTTTAAGCAATGTTGACAGAAAACATACAAATACACATTAGATCCACTTTTAGATCCACAAACAGAGGATTTAAGAGGTAAAATAAGAAAATATAAAGTGCCAAAAAGCCCATAAATAAAGGGTTTTAAGAAAATTAGGGTGTTAAAATAGGCACTCTTATGTGTTCCATGTGGATCGGGCAAGAAATATAAGCAGTGCCACGGCAAATAAACTCGCAAACCCTTATAAAATAAGGGAAAACGCGAGTTTTTCTTTTTCTGAAAGTAGCAAAAATTGTAAAAAATACAATACTATCTACACTTTATCTACACTTTTTTTGATAAAAAAAAGACTTTGAAATGTGATATAATACAATTGTGAGGAGTAGATAAAATGAATGAGTACATTAATTTAAAACGAAAAGAACATTGAAGAAGAACATATATGTTGTGCTATAGGAGATCCTAAACATCAATGCGGTGTGGATAAAAAGAAAGAATGGATTAAAAGTAAATTAAAAGATGGACATGTATTTAGAAAATTAAATGCTAGAGGTAAAATCTTTATTGAATATGAACCAATAGAAACTGCATGGGTTCCTATTAATGGTAAAAACTATATGCATATTTATTGTCTATGGGTTGCTGGTAGTTTTAAAGGAAAAGGTATTGGTAAAGAATTATTAGAATATGCTATTGAAGATGCAAAGAATAAAAAAATGAGTGGTGTATGTACATTGGTATCACAAAAGAAAAAACCATTCATTGGTGATAAGAAATTCTTTGAACATTATGGATTTAAAGTAGTTGATACCATAAATGATTATGAATTAATGGCATTACAATTTGATGATAAAGAAACACCTAAATTTAGTGATACAGCTCGTAAAATGGAAATTGAAAGTCAAGATTTCACT